>DFHD01000092.1:9097-36252 GCA_002372545.1 Lachnospiraceae bacterium UBA3732
ACGGCAGCGGGATGCAGTACGGCAGCGAGATGCAGTACGCCGGGAATCAGCAGTTTCAGGGAGCCGGAGCGGAGTTTCAGCCGAATGTGCAAACCCGGGCGCCGGGGCAGGTGAATAACACAGGAATGACGCCGGAAGAGGATCTGAAGGCGGGCTGGCAGGTTGCTCTGGTTCTGGGTGTGGTCAATGTCGGGCTGGTATTCCTGGCAACGCATTTCCGGTACAGACTGCTCAGCTCAGCCATTATCCTTTTTCTTCTGATCGGTCTTTACGGAGGCTATTCCGCGCTTAAGGACGGCATTGAAAATAAGAGCACTTTATCCATCCTGTGCGGTATTGCCGGCATTGTCATGAGTGCGTTTGCAGCGGTTATTTATGTCATTAAGATTGCATGGGCAGTGTTTGATTGATGCAGCTTTGGAGTAAACCTGACAGCCGCGGATAATTACATGGGAAGCCATGTGAACAGTCCGGGCGAAAAAACATAAATGAAGGGGGATACATTATGGAATACAAAACAGGCGGAGGCACAATGGGCCGGCAGAGCCAGAGATCTGCAGGAAAAAAGGAAAACACAGTTACGATCAATTCAGGAAATATGGAATTTCCGAAAACCGGTAATCCCTTTGCCGCACAGAGCGGCAGTGCAGGAAAAACAGCCTCATCAGGCGTGCAGGAGATCGCTGCGGAAAAGTCCAAGGCGGAGAAGAAGCTTCTTCATACGCTGATCTACGCTGTTGTCTGCCTTGTTCTGGTGATCGCGGCCATGATCATCAAGATAAAGTATTTCAGTATTGCCATTACGGTAGTTCTTGCATTGGGAATTTACGTGGTATTCGACGCGTTCATGTCCGAAAAGGAAAAGAAAAGGAACAGGAATTATATGGCGGTAATTGCCTCTGCACTGATGATCGCCGGCTCCATCGGCCTTTATCTGGCAAGGGTTCTGCCTGTTCTTTTCGAACTTTATAAATAAGGCCTTATCGGTTACGGTCAGGCTATTATATTTCGATAATGTTAAAGGAGTTATGGATTATGATCAGTGATAACATGAAATGCGGTACACAGCAGGCTCCTGCGCGTTCCCTTCTGAATGCGCTGGGTTATACGGCGGAGGAAATAAAACGCCCCATGGTGGGGATTGTCTGCTCCTATAATGAGATCGTTCCGGGTCACATGAATCTGGATAAGATTGCGGAGGCAGTTAAGCTCGGCGTGGCGGAGGCGGGCGGAACCCCGGTGATGTTCCCGGCCATTGCGGTCTGCGACGGAATTGCCATGGGGCATATCGGCATGAAGTACAGCCTGGTGACGAGAGACCTCATCGCGGATTCAACCGAGGCTATGGCTATTGCCCATCAGTTTGATGCGCTGGTCATGATCCCCAACTGCGATAAGAACGTTCCCGGCCTCCTGATGGCTGCTGCAAGAGTGAATGTTCCGACCGTATTTGTGTCCGGCGGTCCCATGCTGGCGGGTCATGTTAGAGGAAAGAAGAGAAGTCTTTCCTCCATGTTCGAGGCTGTCGGCGAGCTGGCGGCAGGAAAGATCACCGAGGAGGATCTGGTGAATTTCGAAGAGAATGTGTGTCCCACCTGCGGATCCTGCTCCGGTATGTATACCGCAAATTCCATGAACTGCCTGACAGAGGTCCTGGGTATGGGACTTCCCGGAAACGGCACCATTCCCGCCGTTTACTCCGAAAGACTCCGTCTGGCCAAGAAGGCCGGCTATGCCGTAATGGATATGCTGAAGAAGAATATCCGTCCCAGAGATATCATCACAAAGGATTCAATCCTCAATGCGCTGACTGTGGATATGGCTCTGGGCTGCTCAACGAATTCCATGCTGCATCTTCCGGCGATCGCCCATGAGATCGGCTTTGATTTTGATATTTCCTTCGCAAACCCCATCAGCGAAAAGACACCGAACCTGTGCCATCTGGCACCGGCCGGTCCGACCTACATGGAGGACCTCAATGAGGCTGGCGGCGTATATGCTGTGGTAAAGGAGCTTTGCGATCTGGGACTGATCAACGAGGATTGTATGACGGTTACCGGAATGACCATCGGCGAGGCTGTAAAGCATGCGGTGAACAGAAATCCCGAGGTTATCCGTCCTACAGATAATCCGTATTCCAAAACCGGCGGTCTGGCAGTTCTGAAGGGTAACCTGGCACCGGACGGCTCTGTTGTAAAGCGGTCCGCTGTGGTTCCCGAAATGCTGAAGCATGAAGGTCCGGCAAGAGTCTTTGAATGTGAAGAGGATGCCATTGCAGCCATCAAGGGCGGAAAGATCGTTCCCGGCGATGTAGTGGTTATCCGTTACGAGGGTCCCAAGGGCGGCCCGGGCATGCGGGAAATGCTGAACCCCACATCCGCGATCGCCGGTATGGGACTGGGCAGCACTGTAGCGCTCATTACCGACGGACGTTTCTCCGGTGCGAGCCGCGGCGCATCCATCGGCCACGTATCTCCCGAGGCGGCAGTGGGCGGCCCCATTGCGCTGGTGGAGGAAGGCGATCTTATTGAGATCGATATCAATAATTATTCCATCAATCTGAAGGTTTCCGATGAGGAGCTTGAGAAGAGAAGGGCAGCCTGGACGCCCAGAGAGCCGAAGGTAAATACCGGCTATCTGGCGCGCTATGCGGCAATGGTCACCAGCGGAAACCGCGGAGCCATTCTCGAAATTCCGGGAACCGGAAAGTGATCGGATAAGAATAAGAGCTATACCCCCAATAACATAACAATCAGACAGAAAGGAACATGACTATGCAGTTAACAGGTTCAGAAATCGTGATCGAATGTCTTAAGGAACAGGGCGTGGATACCGTGTTCGGTTATCCGGGCGGAACCATCCTGAATGTATACGATGAGCTTTATAAGCATTCAGATGAGATCCGTCACATCCTGACCTCCCACGAGCAGGGTGCCAGCCATGCGGCTGACGGCTATGCAAGGGCGACAGGAAAGGTAGGCGTCTGCTTCGCCACAAGCGGTCCCGGCGCAACCAATCTGGTTACCGGTATTGCTACGGCTTATATGGATTCCATTCCCATGGTTGCCATCACCGCAAACGTCGGCGTGGCGCTTCTGGGAAAGGACAGCTTTCAGGAGATCGATATCGCCGGCGTGGTCATGCCTGTAACCAAATACAGCTTCATCGTAAAGAATGTGCATGAGCTGGCGGATACCATCCGCAGAGCCTTCAAGATCGCAAAGTCCGGCCGTCCCGGCCCCGTACTTGTGGATATCACAAAGGACGTGACCAGCAGCAAGGCGGACTATACGGCAAAGAAGCCGGCTGCCATAAAGAGGGTGACCGATACCATCCGCGAGGAGGATATCGATAAGGCAATCACCATGATCAATCAGTCTAAAAAGCCGTACATCCTTGTGGGCGGCGGAGCGGTAGCTTCCGGTGCATCCAAGGAGCTGGCCGAGTTCGCGGATAAGCTGGATGCGGCAGTCTGCGACACTCTGATGGGCAAGGGCGCCTTCGACGGTACGAATCCCCGGTATACCGGAATGGTCGGTATGCATGGAACAAAGGCCTCCAATTTCGGCGTAAATCGGGCGGATCTTCTGGTTGTCGTAGGCGCGCGTTTCTCCGACCGTGTGATCGGAAATGCATCCAAGTTTGCCAATGAGGCAAAGATCATTCATATCGATGTAGATGCAGCCGAGATCAATAAGAATATCCTTGTGGATGCAAGCATCATCGGTGATGCGAAGGAAATCCTGAAGCGGTTGAATGCAGGGCTGACAGCGAAGAAGAGACCCTCATGGCAGAAGGAAATCAAAACGCTCATGAAGGAAAATCCGCTGCAGTATGATATGAAACATTTGACAGGACCGGCGGTTGTGAGTAAAATCTATGAGATAACCAAAGGAAATGCGCTTATCGCGACAGACGTAGGTCAGCATCAGATGTGGGCGGCACAGTATTATAAGTTTAAGTCCCCCAGACAGCTTCTGACCTCAGGCGGACTGGGAACCATGGGTTATGGTCTCGGCGCGGCGATCGGCGCAAAGGTGGGATGTCCGAACAAGACGGTGATCAATATCGCCGGTGACGGATGCTTCCGGATGAATATGAACGAGATCTGTACGGCTTCCCGGAATAATATCCACGTGATCGAGGTCGTGATCAACAACCATGTTCTGGGTATGGTAAGACAGTGGCAGACTCTGTTCTACGGAAAGCGTTATTCCAATACTATCCTGGATGACAAGGTGGATTTCCAAAAGTGTGCGGAGGCTATGGGCGCCACCGGCTTCACCGTCAGAACGGTTGAGGAATTTGAAGAGGCACTGAAGACAGCCATTAAGGGCGAGGGCGCTTATGTGATCGACTGCCAGATCGGCATGGATGACAAGGTATGGCCCATGGTTGCTCCCGGTGCTGCCATCGAGACATGCTTCGATACAGAGGATGCGGTTCCCGGAAAGTAATGCCTTATCCGGATAGATAATAAAACCATATATAAAAAATAAACCAATAAAATATGGCTTGATCAACAGCCTGAAAATATGAATAACATTTTATGGAGGAAAAGAAACAAATGGCACGAGTATTTAATTTTTCGGCAGGCCCTTCAATCCTGCCGGAGGTGGTTCTGAAACAGGCGGCAGACGAAATGCTGGATTACAAGGGCTCCGGCCAGTCTGTTATGGAAATGAGCCACCGCTCAAAGGTGTATGATGATATCATCAAGGAAGCAGAGAAGGATCTCCGCGACCTGATGAAGATTCCCGCAAACTACAAGGTGCTCTTTCTGCAGGGCGGTGCATCCCAGCAGTTTGCAGCCATCCCCATGAACCTCATGAAGAATGGCGTTGCGGATTATATCATCACAGGCCAGTGGGCAAAGAAGGCATATCAGGAAGCAAAGAAGTACGGCAAGGCAAATGCCATTGCTTCTTCTGAGGACAAGACCTTTTCCTATATTCCGGACTGCTCGGATCTTCCGATCTCCGAGGATGCGGACTATGTATACATCTGCCATAACAATACCATTTACGGTACAGCATATAAGAAGCTGCCGAACACCAAGGGCAAAATCCTGGTTGCGGATATGTCCTCCGACATCCTTTCCCAGCCTGTAAACGTGGAAGACTACGGTCTGATCTTTTTCGGTGTTCAGAAGAACGTTGGTCCTGCCGGCGTTGTTATCGTGATCATCCGTGAGGATCTGATCCGTGACGACCTTCCGGATTATGTGCCCACTATGCTGAAGTATAAGACACAGGCTGATGCCGATTCTCTGTACAATACACCTCCGTGCTACGGCATCTATATCTGCGGCCTTGTATTCAAGTGGGTGAAGCAGATGGGCGGCCTTTCTGCCATGAAGGCGCACAATGAGAAGAAGGCGAAGATCCTGTATGATTTCCTGGATCAGTCCGAGATGTTCCACGGCACCGTTGTGAAGGAAGACAGGTCTCTGATGAACGTTCCCTTCGTTACCGGAAACGATGAGCTGGACGCGAAGTTCGTTAAAGAAGCTACAGCAGCCGGCTTCGTCAACCTGAAGGGACACAGATCCGTGGGCGGTATGCGTGCATCCATCTACAACGCTATGCCCATCGAGGGTGTGGAAAAGCTCGTTCAGTTCATGAAGGACTTCGAAGCAAATAACAAGTAATCGTATAAGCAGGAATACATCGTGTGATCAAAATGTCACATAAAGAGCAATTGTAACTGTTCAGCAGGGCTGCCTGATGAACAGTTATGCGCAATCATAATAAAGTGCCCGCTTAAACGCGGGATAGAAAGCTGAGGAAAAATCAAAATGACTAAGGTAACCTGTCTCAATCCCATCGCCAAGTGCGGAACAGATCTTTTTTCTGAGGATTATGTATTAACAGATGAAATGAGCAGCGCAGAGGCCGTTCTGGTCAGAAGTGCAGCTATGCACGACATGGAAGTACCGGAGAGCCTTCTCTGCGTAGCCAGAGCCGGTGCAGGCGTAAATAATATTCCCATCGAGGATTATGCGGAAAGGGGTATTGTTGTATTCAATACTCCCGGTGCAAACGCAAACGGCGTAAAGGAGCTTGTGCTGGCAGGTATGTTCCTGGGATCCAGAGATATCGTGGATGGTGCTAACTGGGTAAAGGAAAACAAGGATGACGCAAATATTGCCAAGGCGGCGGAGAAATCCAAAAAGGCTTTTGCCGGACGTGAGCTGGAGGGCAAGAAGCTGGGCGTGATCGGACTGGGCGCCATCGGTGCCAAGGTTGCCAATGCGGCGACACATCTGGGCATGGAGGTCTATGGTTACGATCCCTATGTATCCATCGACGCGGCATGGAGCCTTTCCCGGACCATTAAGCATATCACCAACGTAAACGAAATCTATCAGAACTGCGATTACATTACGATCCATGTTCCGCTTCTTGATTCAACAAAGGGCATGGTAGGAGCAGAAGCAATCTCCATGATGAAGGACGGCGTGGTATTCCTGAACTTCGCAAGGGATATCCTTGTAGACGAAGAGGCTATGATCGCTGCTCTGGACAGTGGAAAGGTTCATCGTTATGTAACGGATTTTGCTAATCCCACGGTTGCCGGTCATCCCGGCGTGATCTGCACACCGCATCTGGGCGCTTCCACAGAGGAGTCCGAGGACAACTGTGCAGTGATGGCCGTAAAGGAGATCAGGGACTTTATTGAGAACGGCAACGTGATCAATTCCGTCAATTATCCCAGATGCGATGCGGGCGTATGCCAGTATGAGGCAAGAATTACCGTTTGTCATAAGAACGTACCCAACATGCTGACACAGTTCACGGGCGTATTTGCCAAGCTGAACCTGAATGTGCCGGAGATCGTTTCCAAGTCCAGAGGTGATTTCGCTTACACCATTATCGATGTGGATGGAAAGATCGACGAGTCTGCAGTTCAGGCTCTCACCTCCATTCCCGAGGTTGTTAAGGTCAGAGTGATCAAATAATGATCGAATAATGATCGTATAATGATCAAATAATGATCAAACAAGATGAGTTATAGTTTAGTTTGAAATGTTAGACAGGTGATGAAAATGAAGGATAAACTGAAAGTCGGTATTTTAGGAGCTACGGGTATGGTGGGCCAGAGGTTCATCAGCCTTCTGGAAAACCATCCCTGGTTTGAGGTGGTAACGGTTGCGGCATCCCCCAGAAGCGCAGGCAAGACCTACGCTGAGGCAGTAGAGGGACGCTGGAAGATGGATACCCCCATTCCGGAAAAGGTAAAGGATCTGGTCCTGCTGAACGTCAATGAGGTAGAGGCAGTCAGCGCAACTGTGGATTTTGTATTCAGCGCAGTGGACATGACAAAAGAGGAAATCAAGGCGATCGAGGAGGCTTATGCCAAAACAGAGACTCCCGTTGTTTCCAATAACAGTGCGCACCGCTGGACGCCGGACGTACCCATGGTGGTTCCGGAGATCAATCCCCAGCATATGGATGTCATTCCTTTCCAGAAGAAGCGTCTGGGAACAGAGAGAGGCTTCATCGCGGTTAAGCCCAATTGCTCCATCCAGTCCTATGCGCCTGCCCTGTATGCACTGAAGGAGTTTGAACCGAAGGAAGTCGTGGTATCCACATATCAGGCTATTTCCGGCGCGGGAAAGACTTTTAAGGACTGGCCGGAGATGGTGGAAAATGTAATCCCCTATATCGGCGGTGAGGAAGAGAAGTCCGAGCAGGAACCGCTGAAGATCTGGGGTCACATTGAAAATGGCGTGATCGTCAAATGTGAGGATGGTCCGAAGATCACCAGCCAGTGCATTCGCGTGCCGGTGCTGAACGGCCATACCGCTACGGTATTTGCGAACTTCGGCAAGAAGCCTACAAAGGAGCAGATCATCGCAGCCTGGGAGAATTACAGGGGAATCCCGCAGGAGAGAAACCTCCCCTCTGCACCGAAGCAGTTTATCCGGTACATGACTGAGGATAACCGTCCGCAGGTCAAGCTGGATGTTGACTTTGAAAACGGCATGGGTATCTCCATGGGACGCCTCAGGGAAGATACGATTTTCGATTATAAGTTTGTGGGACTTTCCCACAATACTGTACGCGGAGCGGCCGGCGGAGCGGTTCTTTGTGCCGAGCTTCTGACAGACATGGGTTATATTCAGAAAAAGTAAAACGGAGGAAAATATGGATAAGAAAAAACTGATCCTGGTCACATCTCCGCCGGCATGCGGAAAGACCTTTATATCTAAAAATCTTGCCAAGGCACTGAACAATTGTGTTTACCTGGACAAGGATGATCTGATCGTACTTTCCAATCAGGTTTTTAAGGTTGCCGGAGAACCGGAGGATCGTTCCTCTGATTTCTTCCATAAGTGGCTGAGAGATGCTGAGTATCTGGCTATTCTTGAGATTGCCATGGATGCTCTGAATTACAACGACACCGTTCTCATCAATGCGCCCTTTAAGCATGAGATCCGTTCCCCTGAATGGATGGCGGATATGCGTAAGAAGCTGGCGGAGAAGAACGCCGAGCTTTGCGTGATCTGGGTACATACCGATGTAGAGGTGGTACATCAGCGCATGGTAAAGAGAAATTCCGAAAGAGACACATGGAAGATCCAGCATTGGGATGAGTACGTCGCTACACAGTCCTATGATGCACCGGAGGGTATTCCGGAGCTCTTCATCTTCGAGAATTCCTCAGAGGATGATTTCGAAAAATCCATTGGCAAGGCAGTAAAGCATATTCGCGGAAGCGAGGAATACGGTCATATCCGCTGATCGGTTTTCGGATACGAACGTCAGAAGCTGCCTGAGACCGGAGAGATGAAAGGAAAAATACATGGCAAAGGTAATGCCTTTTGCTGCTCTGCGGCCCGCCGAAGATAAGGTGAGCCGCGTGGCAGCACTTCCTTATGATGTTTACAACAGAAAAGAGGCGAAAGCGGAGGTGGAAAGAGAACCACTTTCGTTTCTTGCCATTGACAGGCCGGAGACCTTTTTCCCGCCGGATTTTGACATGTACAGCGACGAGGCTTATGCGAAAGCAAAGGAGCTTCTGGATGAGGCATGCAAAAACGGGACATACGTACAAGAAGAGGCACCGGCTTTTTATATCTATGAACTGATCATGGATGGCAGAAGCCAGACGGGTCTTGTGACCTGCGCTTCCATTGATGACTACGTAAACGGCGTCATCAAAAAGCATGAGAATACCCGTGAGGAAAAGGAGCAGGACAGGATCAGGCATATCGATACCTGCAACGCGCAGACAGGTCCCATCTTTCTGGCTTACAGGGAGGATCCGGAGATTTCCGTTGTGATCCGCTGCATCCAGCAGGATGAGGAGCCGATCTATGATTTTACCGCGCCGGACGGCGTTCAGCACCGGGTGTGGATCGTGGATGACGAGGCGGATATCCGTGTACTGATGCAGAGCTTTGCGGAAATGCCGAACCTCTATATCGCCGATGGACATCACCGCGCCGCATCTGCAGTGAAGGTTGGCCTGAAGCGAAGGGAGGAAAATCCCGGATATGACGGAACAGAGGAATTCAATTACTTCCTTTCTGTTCTTTTCCCGGATTCCGAGCTGACCATTCTTCCCTATAACAGGGTTATTAAGGACTGGAACGGTCATAATGCGGCGGAGCTTCTGGATGCCCTGGCAAAGCTCGGAACGGTCGAAAGGAGCGATGCTCCCGTTCAACCGGCTGATAAAGCGAGTGTGGGCGTGTATACAGAGGGGCAGTGGTATCTGTTCCGGTTTGATGACCGGTTTAAGAATGATGATCCGGTGGAAGGACTGGATGTTTCTCTTCTGCAGAAGCATCTTCTGGCTCCCTTTTTCGGAATTGAGGATCCCAGAGTGGACGACCGCATCGACTTTGTTGGCGGGATCCGCGGTCTGGGCGAGCTGGAAAAGCGCTGCGGCCAGGATTCCATAGCGGCCTTTTCCATGTATCCCACATCCATCAGCGAGCTCTTCCGGGTGGCAGATGCAGGACTTCTGATGCCGCCCAAATCCACCTGGTTTGAACCCAAGCTGAGAAGCGGTATCTTTATCCATCCCCTTTCCTGAGTGCCCGGTATATTGCGTGATGCACCCGGTGGAAAGTAAAACCTGAAAAGGAGAACACGATGTCAAATAGAAAAAAGGTATTTGCGATCAACTGGATGGAAGTGGATGCGCTGGTAAAGGGCAAGCACGACGATCCTCATCATATTCTTGGTGCTCATCCCTGTATTGATGATCTTTATGTAAATGTATATCTTCCCGATGCAAAGGTGGTAAAGGTGAAGGATAGTGACACAGGGAAGATCCATTCTCTTGTGTCTGAAAGAGTGCCCGGCTTTTTCTCCATTTGCATTCCCTCCCAGCAGCCCTTTACCTATACGGTGGAGGCAAAGTTCGAGGATGGACATGAGGAAAGCTATATCGATCCGTATATTTTTGAACCGGTGGTGGATCCCATTGATATCAGCCTGTTCAATGAAGGCATTCATGACAGGATATATGAAAAAATGGGCAGTCATCCCATGGAGGTCGATGGAGTAGAGGGTACGCTTTTTGCCGTCTGGGCTCCGAATGCGGAAAGGGTTTCCGTTGTGGGAAATTTCTGTCAGTGGGACGGAAGGCGCTATCCCATGCGCAGGCTGGATTATTCCGGCATTTTTGAGCTTTTTATTCCCGGCAATTTCCGGGGTGAGATCTATAAGTACGAGATCCGTTCCAAATCGGGCGAGGTTTTCATGAAGAGCGATCCTTACGCTTTTTCCGCGGAGATCCGACCGGCAAATGCTTCCCGGGTTGTAGATCTGGATTATACCTGGAGTGACAAAAAATGGATGGATCAGAGAAAGGGCGTGGAGCTTCCCGAAAAGCCCATGAACATCTACGAGGTGCATATCGGCTCATGGAAGCGTCCGGAGGATGGTAGAGAGTTTTACAGCTACCGGGAGGTGGCAGATAAGCTTTCCGACTATCTGATCAATATGGGTTACAATTATGTGGAGCTGATGCCTGTGATGGAGCATCCCTACGATCCTTCCTGGGGCTACCAGATCACCGGATATTATGCGCCTACATCACGCTATGGCGATCCGCAGGACTTCATGTATTTTGTGGATCATATGCATGAAAAGGGAATCGGCGTCCTGATCGACTGGGTACCGGCGCATTTCCCGAAGGATGACCACGGCCTTGGCCGTTTCGACGGAACGGCGCTCTATGAGCATGAGGATCCCCGGAGAGGAGAGCATCCCCACTGGGGCACCTATATTTTCAATTACAGCCGGAACGAGGTAAGGAACTTCCTGATTTCCAACGCGCTTTACTGGGCGGATAAGTATCACGTGGACGGAATCCGTATGGATGCGGTGGCTTCGATGCTGTATCTGGATTACGGACGCGGGCCGGGAGAGTGGATCCCGAACGAGTTCGGCGGAAACGAGAATACGGAGGCGGTAAACTTTATCCGCGATCTGAATGAGAAGATGCATGAAAAGTATCCCGGCGTTATGATGATCGCAGAGGAATCTACTGCGTGGCCCATGATCACCGCTCCGGTGGAGCAGGGCGGCCTCGGCTTCCAGTTCAAGTGGAATATGGGCTGGATGAATGACTTCCTTAACTACATGAAGCTCGATCCGCTTTACAGGAAATATCATCATAACGAGCTGACCTTCAGCATGGTATATGCATACAGCGAGAATTTTATTCTGGTGCTTTCCCATGACGAGGTGGTTCATGAAAAAGGCTCCATGATCGGAAAGATGCCCGGCGGCTACGAGGATAAGTTCTCCAATCTCCGCGTGGCTTATGGATATATGATGACCCATCCCGGAAAGAAGCTTCTTTTCATGGGTCAGGAGTTTGCCCAGTTCAAGGAGTTTAATGAGTCCGGCGAGCTGGATTGGTCCCTCTTTGAATTCGATGCGCATATCTGCATAAGGGATTATGTGAAGGCGCTGAATCGTCTGTATCAGACTGAACCCGCTCTTTATGAAAAGGATAATGATCCCGACGGCTTTGCGTGGATCCAGCCCAACGATGCGAACCATTCCCTTCTCAGCTTCGAGAGGAGGGGCAGGGATGAAAAGAATACGCTCCTTGTGGTATGCAACTTTACCCCCATGGAGCATAAGAGCTATAAGCTGGCAGTTCCCACAGCCGGAAAGTGGAAGGAGATATTCACCAGTGATGCTTCCCGGTTTGGCGGTGACGGCCATAACAACAAGACGGTAAAGCAGTCCAAGACCGGAAAGGTGGACGGAAGAGAGAATTATATTACCATCACCGTCCCGGGACTTTCCGTGTCGGTATTTAAAAAGAAGTGAGTAGAAAGAAGGTTTGATTAGCATGGCAAAGACAGACATTATTTCCGGATTTCTGGGTGCAGGAAAGACTACCCTGATCAAAAAGCTGATCGCTGAGGCGTTTCAGGGAGAAAAGGTAGTCCTCATTGAAAACGAGTTCGGTGAGATCGGAATCGACGGCGGCTTCATGAAGGAGGCCGGCGTACAGGTGAACGAACTGAATTCCGGCTGCATCTGCTGTTCACTGGTGGGTGATTTCGGAGAGGCTTTAAAGCAGGTGGTAACCGACTATGCGCCGGACCGTATCATTATCGAACCCTCAGGAGTGGGCAAGCTTTCGGATGTCATCAAGGCCATTCAGAAGGCGGCCGAGCATGTGGAGATCCATCTGAACAGTGCCACTACCGTTGTGGATGTGACAAAGGCGAAGATGTACATGAAGAATTTTGGCGAGTTCTTCCTGAATCAGGTGGAAGCCTGCGGCACGGTTGTGCTTTCCCGGACACAGAACGTGAAAGAGGAGAAGCTGCTGGAGGCAGTAAACCTCATTAAGGAACATAATGCCGAGGCCAGGATTATTACGACTCCCTGGGACGATATTCCAGGAAGCGTAGTTCTGGACGCCATGGAACACAGCTCTTCAATAGAAGACATCATGAAGAATTTCAAATATGATCCGGCTGTGGACGATGAAGACGAGGATGAACATGAGCATCACCATCACCACCATGATGACGAAGATGATGACGAGCATGAGCATCACCATCACCATGATGATGACGAAGATGATGATGAGCATGAGCATCACCATCACCACCATGATGACGAAGATGATGACGAGCATGAGCATCATCATCACTATGATGAGAATGGTGTGTGCAGCTGCGGCCATCATCACCACCATCACCATGGCCATGATGCAGATGAAGTGTTCACCAGCTGGGGTAAGGAAACGGCCAGAAAATTCGACCGCCAGGCGCTGGATGAGATCCTGCAGAAGCTTTCCGCAGAGGGAGAAGAGTACGGCATTATCCTCCGGGCAAAGGGTATTATCCCGGATACAGAGGGTGTATGGATGGAATTCGATCTCGTGCCCGGTGAATATGAGATCCGCAGCGGCAGCGCTGATTATACAGGAAAGCTTTGCGTGATCGGCAGCCAGCTGAAGGAAGACAAACTGGCAGAGCTGTTCGGACTGTAGGAAGGCAGAAAGAAGAAAGCCGGCAGAGCTGTCCGGACTGTAAGAGGACAAGATAGACAAGAGGTGAAAAAAATGCAGGCGGATGAGAGAGAAATTCCCGTATATGTCTTTATGGGATTTTTGGGAAGCGGCAAAACAACCTTTGCCACGGATACCCTGCTGAAACAGAATTTTACTGAAGGAAAGAAGAGCCTTCTCCTTGTCTGCGAGGATGGCGAGGAGGAGTATGACAGAGCGGAGCTGGAAAAGCGAAACATCTTTCTGGAAATGATCACGGAGGATACGCTGACCAGCGACCATCTGATCGAGCTGGGAAAACAGTACGATCCGGAAAACGTTCTGATCGAGTATAACGGCATGTGGGAGCTGGACAGGCTTTTTAATATCCGCGTTCCCAAGGGCTGGACGGTGGTTCAGGTAATCTCCTTTGTGGATGCAACCACCTTCGATATGTATATCAATAATATGAAAAAGATCATGATCGATGAGATGCGGAACGCAGACATGATCATTTTCAACCGCTGCAATGAGAGTACCCGGAAGGGCGAGTACCGCAGGAGCATAAGGGCCGTTAACCGCCGGGCTATGATCATTTTTGAAAATGAAAACGGCGAGGCGGATACCGGGGATGATGAGGTTGAGCTTCCCTTTGATATTTCCGGGCCGGAGATCGAGCTGGCAGAGGAGGACTTTGGTCTCTTCTATGTGGATGCCGCCGAGGAGCCGGATAAGTACGAGGGTAAGCATATCCGCTTTAAGGCGCAGGTGCATAAGCCTTCCAATTATGCAAAGGATACCTTTGTGCCCGGCCGTTTTGCCATGACCTGCTGTGCGGAGGATATAGCCTTCGTTGGCTTCAAGTGCTACTGGAAGGGGGCGAAACGTCTCCATGACCGGGACTGGGTCATTGTGGAGGGAACCATCGGAAAGGAGTATTATCCGGAGTTTCAGGGCGAGGGACCGGTGATCCATGCGGATTCCGTGGCCATGACCAGCCCTGCCGCAGATAATCTCGTTTATTTCACATACTGAGAATCAGCCTTGCTCAGCAAGGTATAAAGTATCAAAATGTACATACGCTGTCCGCCCCGGAGAGGCAGAAAGGATGGCAATATGTACAGTCGTATCTTTACAGGACTAGCCCTGGGGATTGAGGGACGCCTTGTTTCGGTGGAAACGGACATTGGTCCGGGACTGCCGGGCTTCTCTCTGGTGGGATCGCTTTCCGCATCTGCGCGGGAGGCGGTGGAAAGGGTTAGGTCCGCACTTCGAAACACCGGGATCACATTGCCGGCCAGGCGGATCACGGTGAATCTGGCGCCGGCAGACCTCCGGAAGGAAGGGACAGCTTATGATCTGGCGATAGCTGTGTCGATTCTGGGGGCGCTGGAAATCCTGCCGGAAAAAGTATTCCATAAGAAAATCGTATATTTGGGAGAACTGGGCCTGGACGGCAGCCTGCAGGCTGTCCCGGGTGTTCTTCCCGTGGTTCATTTTGCGGCTTTGTCCGGGTTTACGGAGGTTGTCGTGCCGGAGGAAAATGCTCCGGAAGCGGCACTGATCCCTGAACTCAGCGTTTATCCGGCAAAGAACCTGCAGGAGGTAATCTCCCTGCTGGATGGAAGCCTCGTTCGGGAACCCTTCCGCCAGGAGGAGGCTCTTGCCGCCTCTATGGAGCCTGAGCATGACATCCGCGAGGTCAGGGGGCAGGAGATGCTGAAGCGCGGCATGACTCTCGCGGCAGCAGGCTTTCATAATATTCTGATGACCGGAGCGGCAGGCGCGGGGAAGTCATTGATCGCAAAATGCCTTCCGGGGATCCAGCCGGAAATGACGCCGGAGGAGCAGCTGGTGAGCACAAAGATCTACAGCGTGGCGGGAAGGATCAGTGAAGGCGGGCTCATGCGGCAAAGACCCTTCCGCAGTCCGCATCATACCATTACCACTGCTGCGCTTCTGGGCGGAGGAGGGAACGCCAGGCCGGGCGAGGTGAGCCTTGCCAGCGGCGGTGTTCTGTTTCTGGATGAATTTCCGGAGTTCAGAACGCAGGTGATCGAATGCCTCCGGCAGCCGCTGGAAGAAAGATCCGTTACCATCAGCAGGATGCGGGCAGCCTACACCTATCCGGCGGATTTTATGCTTGTGGCGGCAAGAAATAACTGCCCATGCGGATATTATCCGGATCGCACGCGGTGCAGCTGTACGGAGAGAGAGATCATCCAGTACAGGAACCGGATCAGTCAGCCGATCATGGACAGGATCGATATGAACCTCACAGTACGGCCTGTGAGCTTTTCCGAGCTGACGGAGGAAAAGGAGGGGGTGACCTCTGCAGAGATCCGGGAGGCTGTTGCCGCGGCAAGGGAGCGGCAGAGCTTCCGTTACCGGAATGAGGACTTCAAGGTAAATGCCGGTCTCACCCAGAACAAGATCGAGCAGTATATTTCGCTGACAAGAGGAGAAAAGAAGCTTCTGGAGGAAGCCTTTCTGACAGGGGAGATCTCGGCAAGGGGATATTTCCGGATCCTGCGGCTGGCCAGAACGGCAGCGGATCTGGCGGGAACTGAGGAGATCAGAGAGGAGGATATCCGCGAGGCGCTGTTTTTCCGGAATGCTGCGGAAACAAGGAAGGAGGTATGGGGATGACGGAAAGGGATTATCTGATCTGGCTGAATCATGTAAAGCATGTGGGAATGAAAAAGAAGAATGTGCTGCTGGAAACACTGGGGAGCGCGTCGGCAGTGGCTGAGCTGACGGCCGGGGAGCTGGAGCGGCTGATGGAATCCGGCTCCCTCAGCCCTGAGGAGGTGGCAGGGCTCGTGGAGGAAAGACCGGAGGAATATTTGGAAAAACTGGAAGAACGCCTGGACAGGACTGGGGTGGCAGTTATGGCGAGAAACAGCCCGGCTTATCCCGGACAGCTGGAAAATATTCCCGACCCGCCCCTTTGCCTGTTCTATAAGGGCGATCCGGAGCTTCTTCAAATGCCGGCCATGGCGGTGATCGGGTCCCGCACGCCATCGGATTACGGGAGAGAAACGGCGGCCTATTTCTCCTCGCAGCTTGCTTCGGCCGGCGTGGTGATCGTAAGCGGGCTGGCAGCGGGAATTGACAGCGAGGCGCACAGGGCTGCCACAGGGGCAGGAGGACGGACGACAGGCGTTCTGGGATGCGGGGTGGAAAGATGCTATCCGAAGTCCAATTTCGGTCTGTATGACAGGATGTGCCGCGATCAGCTGGTCATTTCCGAATATGAACCGGGCACCGAGCCGTGGGCGGGAAATTTTCCCATGCGGAACCGGATCATCAGCGGTATTTCCAGAGGCGTACTTGTTACGGAGGCCAGAAAAAAGAGCGGGACAATGATCACGGCCGGAGCAGCACTGGATCAGGGAAGAAGCATATATGCGGTTCCGGGTAGAATCCTGGATCCGCTCAGCGCCGGTACGAATCAGCTGATCAAGGATTCGGCGAGACTGGCAGATTCACCGGGAGAAATTCTGGAGGAGCTTTTCCCGGAGCTGACGGTAAAGGAAAAAAAGAGGAGAACCAAACTGACAGAGGAGGAGGCGGCGCTCATGCCCTTCTTTTCATTGGAGCCGCTTTATATGGACGATCTGATCCGGAAGGGCGGAAGAGGAATACCGGAGACGCTGGCCATCCTGCAGTCCCTGCTGAAAAAACGGGAGATCAGGGAAACTCTGCCCGGATATTTTATTCTGGAGACCCGTGCCCGGATATAAAAGAACCGGCACATCCGCCCGCCTGACTATGCATATGTTTCTTCATCCCAAGCGGCAATGCCTGTACATCGATTCCTAAATAACCGGATTCAATCACAGTTCCAAAAGCCTTAGCACCGGGGGAGTAGACGGCCGCAGCAGAAAGGAATAGATTTTATATTAAAATTGGAAAATTAAAACTTGCAGAGAAAAGTGATATGGTGTATCATTTGTGATTAAAGTGCGAATGAGTGACCGGAAACAGGTGATCCGGGTATGCACACGGTATGGATCTGATACGTTAACAGGAGTGGAGAATGAAGAAGAATCTTGTGATCGTCGAGTCGCCGACCAAGGCAAAGACCATAAAAAAATTCTTGGGAAAGAATTATGAGGTAATTGCTTCCGAGGGACATGTGCGGGATCTGCCCCGCAGTACCATGGGAATCGATATCGAGAACGATTTTGAGCCGCATTATATTACCATAAGGGGTAAGGGAGATATTGTCAGTACATTGAAAAAGGCCGTAAAGCGGTCGGATTTTGTTTATCTCGCAACGGACCCTGACCGGGAGGGCGAAGCCATTTCCTATCACCTGGCTGTTCTCCTGAAGCTGGAGGAAGGCAAATATAAACGCATTACCTTTAATGAAATTTCCAAAAACGCAGTAAAGGCATCTCTGGCCGAGGCAAGGGATGTGGATCAGAATCTGGTGGATGCCCAGCAGGCCCGCCGCGTTCTGGACCGGCTCGTGGGCTATAATATCAGTCCGGTACTGTGGGAAAAACTCGGAAAAAGAGGACTTTCTGCCGGACGTGTACAGTCTGTTGTGCTCAGACTGCTGACGGAGAGAGAAAGAGAGATAGACGCCTTCATCCCGCAGGAATACTGGACCATCGATGTGGAGCTTACGGTTCCTGCCCAGAAAAAGCCCGTGCTTTTCCGGTATACCGGAGATATCCCCAATGAAGAGGAAACCCGCAGGATACTGGAGCTTACAAAGAGCGGAAGCTATACGGCGAAGGAGATCAAGCAGACAAGAAGAACCAAGAAGGCTCCCCTTCCCTTTACCACAAGTACCCTGCAGCAGGCGGCCGGAAGGATCAATTTCTCCACCCAGAAGACCATGCGGGTTGCGCAGCAGCTCTATGAGGGCGTGGATATCAAGGGAAAAGGTAATACCGGTCTCATTACTTACCTCAGAACGGATTCCACCCGTGTCAGCGAGGCGGCGGATCAGGCAGCCAGAGAGTATATCGAAAAGAATTTCGGAGCGGAGTTTGTGACCGAAGAGGTCGAAAAGGCGGATAAGGGAAAGAAGATCCAGGATGCCCATGAGGCTATCCGTCCCGTTGATCTTTCCATCACTCCCGCATCCATAAAGGATAAGGTCTCCAATGAGCAGTATAAGCTGTACAAGCTGATCTTTGAGCGCTTTGTGGCCAGCAGGATGAAGCCTGCGGTGTATGATATTTATTCGGTAACGGTGGAAAACAGCGGATGCACCTTCCGTGCTTCCTCCAGTACGCTTTCTTTTGCCGGATATCAGAACGTATATACGACAGAAGAGGATAAGGAAAAGACGGCAGACCGGCTGGACGGGATCGCAGAGGGCGATGTGCTTCCGGCGGGCAGGGCCACCGAAAAGCAGCACTTTACCGAGCCGCCTGCGCGCTATACAGAGGCACTGCTGGTGCGTACTATGGAAGAAAACGGTATCGGCCGTCCGTCTACCTATGCACCTACTATCGGTACGCTGCTGAACCGCAGATATGTGGTGAAGGAGCAGAAGAATCTGTATGTGACAGAGTTGGGCGAGGCCGTGAATAATATCATGGAAAAGGCCTTCCCGGAAATCGTGGATGTGGAGTTCACGGCCAATATGGAATCCCTTCTGGATCATATCGATGACGGGTCCGTAAAATGGAAGGTGGTTGTCAGAAACTTCTATCCCGATCTGGAGCAGGAGGTAAGGCATGCCTCCGAAACGCTGGGTAAGATCCGCATCGCCGACGAAAAGAGCGGTGAGATCTGCGAAAACTGCGGCGCGGAAATGGTGATCAAATACGGCGCCTACGGAAAATTCCTGGCCTGTCCGAATTTCCCGGAATGCAGGAACACAAAGCCTTATTATGAAAAGATCGGCGTAAGCTGTCCGCTTTGCGGAAATGAACTGGTGCGCAGATTGTCAAAGAAGGGGAGAACCTTCTACGGATGTCTGAATTATCCCGAATGTGAATTTACCTCCTGGGCGAGACCTGTGGAAAAGAAATGTCCCGAATGCGGGAAATATATGGTGCAGAAGGGGAAAAAGCTGGTATGCTCAGATGCGGCCTGCGGGTATCAGGAAACGCTGAAAACAGAGGCTGACGAGTAGGCGAAAAACTGCAAAACAAGTGGTATTTGACAAGGGGATATGGTATAGTGAATGTGTATGAGGTTGTATCATGAGTGTGAAGCTTTTGGATCGGACACGGAAAATCGGGAGGATTCTCCGGGACAACCAGTCTGAAAGGGTATTGTTTGATGATATATGCAGCTGTCTCGGCGGCATGCTGAAGGCAAGCGTCATGGTGGTTTCCAGGAAGGGAAAGCTTCTCGGCGTTTATTTGGATCAGGGGAAGCCTCTTCTGGGAGATACTTTGCGGGACAAGATTGGTGAGCGGATCGACCCTGAACTGAACGAAAGGTTTCTGGATATTCTGTCGGCCAATGAGAATATCCCGGTGGAAACGCTGGGCTTCCAGCCGCAGGAGGGGGTGGATACGGCAGCCGTCGTTCTTCCCATCAGCTGGCGGGGAGAAAGACTGGGCACCACCTTTTTATACCGCTATGGCAAGCCCTTTTCCATTGATGATATCATCCTCTGCGAGTATGGTAATACAGTTGTGCAGCTGGAAATGCTCCGTTCGGTTTCCGGAGAGGATTCCGAGGAGGAGAGGAAGGCGAAACAGGCGGAGACTGCGGCAAATTCGCTGACCGTATCCGAAAGAAAGGCGATGGGATATATCCTGGATGCCCTTCCGGACGGCGATAAGGGAACGATCGTCACCAGCCGTCTGGCCAGGGAGTGCGGGATGACCCGCTCGATTTTTGTTAACGCCATTCAGAAACTGGAAAGCGCGGAGATCCTGAGTGTGGAGTCCCGCGGGATGAAGGGGACGACCCTGATCATCCGGAATGCAGCAATCAGAAATTTTCTAAAAGCAAAACAGGGGTGAAAGAAGGATGACAGCAACTACAATTATTCTCATTGTGATCGGCGTTTTGGCCATCATCATCAGCTTTTTCCTGACCTCCGAGGGAAATGAGCCGAAGGAGGAGGAAGAGAAACTGACCGAGGGACTGCGCGGGGAGCTTACGGAAAATGATAAAAAGCATCTTCGCAAGCTGACAGACAACTATCTGAATGAGTACAGCAGAAAACGTATCAAGGAAACCGTTAAGGGCGCGATCGATGCAAAGATCGAGGAACAGATCAGGGGCAGTGAGGGTAAGCTCGATGAGAAGATCAATGAGAAGATCGGTACTGCCATCGGACAGCTGGATGCAGCCGGAGAAGCCGGTGTTGCGCAGATGAACCAGAACAGGGAAGCTCTGCAGGGTGACCTGGAGCGGAATAAAAATGAGATCAACAGCATCTATTCCATGATCACGGAGAAGGAAAAGGATGTGAAGATATCCCTCAGCCTGATCGATGAGTATAAGACAGGGCTGGAAAAGATGCAGACAGAGGTCAATGACCTGGAGAAGCGTCTCGCTGAGGCAAGAGCAAACCTGGCGGCGGAAATTGAAAAGGGAGAGGAGCTGGAGAAGCGCCTTTCCGAGGCATCGGTCAGCACAGCAGATGTAGCGGACAGTCTTTCCGCTTCGCTGGAGAAGGCTGAGGCGGAAGCAAGGGCCATGGCTGAGGCAGCGGCAGAGGCGGCCGCGCTCCGTGCGGCGGCAGCAGAGCAGGCTGAACAGGCGGCTGAGACCTTAGCAGATACTGCGGAAGAAGCCGGAGAATTGTCAGAGGAAGCGGAAGAGAATGCAGAAGAGCTTGCTGGAGAGGAAGCTCTTGAGGCAGAAGTTCCTGGGGCGGAAACTGAGTATACAGAGGATACAATAGAAGAAGCAGAGGCAGAGGAAGCGGTAGCGGAGCAGTCTGAACAGGCGGCTGAGGAAGACATAGAAGAGGCTGAGGAGGCTTCAGAGGAAGTACCGGCTGAGGAAGATATAGAAGAGGCTGAGGAGGCTTCAGAGGAAGCACCGGTTGAGGAAGACGAAGCGGATTACGAAGAAGATGCAGAAGAAGAATTAGAAGAAGCCGACGAGGATTACGAAGAAGCCGCTGATCAGTCCAAGATCATCGACCTTCATCCTGCCAATGAAAAATGGGCAGTAGAAAATGATCCGGAGGCGGAAGAGGGCACACAGGTGCTCCGGTCCATGCCTGCCGACGAGAAGGAAGCCGAAGAGAAATATGAAGAGTATGACGATCTGGAGGATGAGTTCGACGATGATGAGGTGAGCGGTCTGGATGAGATCGAAAATCTGGACGAGATCCTTGACAGAGAGGGCATCAATATCACAGACGGAGATACGGTAGGCAATGTTATGGAGATGTACCATGCCGGCTTCAGTATCCTGGAGATTTCCAAGGTGATGAGCCTGGGCGTCAGTGAAGTGAAGTATGTGATCGATCAGCATCAGGGAGAAGAAGATGAATAGAAAATACTTTTTAAGAGGTGTCGGCGTCGGCCTTCTGATCGGTGTTCTCATCATGCTGGCCGCATTTAAGACAGGCGATTATATAAAGTCCTCCGATCAGAAAGAAACAAAGAAGGCCGCTTCCACACAGGTTGAGACTGAGGAAAAGACGGCTCAGAAGACCACGGAGAAGGCGGCTGAGGATAAAACAGAGCAGGTTACGGAAATCGTTACCGAGGCTGTAACGGAGGCTTTGACCGAGGCTGAAACGGAGAAAGCGACCGAAGCTGAAACCGAAGCTGCGACCGAAGCGGCTACAAAAGCCACCACAGAGGCGACGACAGAAGCTGAAACCGAAGCTACGACCGAAGCCACCACAGAGGCAACGACCGAAGCCACAACAGAGGCGACAACCGAAGCAACAACCGAAGCCACCACTGAGGCCGCAGCGGAAAAGCCGGTGAAGGACGGGACAAAGGTTACGGTAAGCATTACCAGTGGAATGGACAGTGAGGCTGCTGCAAATGCCATTAAGAAGGCGGGCATCGTTGATGATGCGGCTGACTTCAACCAGTATCTGGAATCCAACGGATATGACATGCATATTTCCGTAGGCAGCTTCGAGCTGAAGAAGGGAATGACCTACAAGGAAATCGCAGATGCCATCACTTTCCGGTAGAATACGGACGGAATCCGGAAAAAATATGAAAAAAGCAGGGAAAAACATGAAAAACCCACTTGCACAGAGGGATTCTTTATGTTAGTATGAACTTTGCGCGGTTTTCGCGTAAAAATATACATGCAGACTCCATGCATGGTGCCGGGGTGACGCTTTCCGGTGATGCGCAGAAAGAGGGAGCTGCAGAAGAAAAACCAGGAGGTATATTATGAGCGTTATTTCAATGAAGCAGTTACTGGAAGCAGGTGTTCACTTCGGTCATCAGACAAGAAGATGGAACCCCAAGATGCGTGAGTACATCTACACAGAGAGAAATGGTATCCATATCATCGATCTGCAGAAGACTGTAGGCAAGATGGATGTGGCTTACAAGGCTGTTTTCAACTGTGTAGCTGATGGCGGAAAGATTCTCTTTGTCGGCACAAAGAAGCAGGCACAGGATTCCATCCGTACAGAGGCAGAGCGCTGCGGTATGTTCTATGTTAACGAGAGATGGCTGGGTGGTATGCTGACAAACTTCAAGACCATCCGTTCCCGTATCGAGACACTGAAGAAGTACAAGAAGATGGAAATGGACGGCACCTTTGATGTTCTTCCCAAGAAGGAAGTCGTTAAGATCAAGAAGGAAATGGAAAAGCTGCAGAAGAACCTGGGCGGTATCGAGGAGATGAAGAGCCTTCCTGATATGATCTTCATCGTTGACCCCCATAAGGAGAGAATCTGCGTGCAGGAGGCTAAGGCCCTGAACATTCCGCTCATCGGTATTGCCGATACAAACTGCGATCCGGAAGAGCTGGATTATGTGATCCCCGGTAATGATGATGCTATCCGTGCAGTCAAGCTGATCGTTTCCAAGCTTGCTGATGCCGTGATCGAGGCAAACCAGGGTGCAGATGATGCTGCGGACGAAGCAGAGGCTGCTGAAGAGGCAGAGGCTGCTGAAGAGGCATAATTCAGATTCAGGAGGATAGAAAAAATGGCTATTACAGCTGCTGATGTAAAGAAATTAAGAGAAATGACCGGTGCCGGCATGATGGATTGCAAGAAGGCACTGGGTGAGACCGATGGTGATTTTGATGCTGCGATCGAGTTCCTTCGTAAGAAGGGTCTTGCTACAGCAGAGAAGAAGGCAGGCCGTATCGCCGCTGAGGGTATCGTATGTACCGTCGTATCCGACGATGATAAGACAGCTACCATCATCGAGGTTAACTCCGAAACAGACTTCGTTGCCAAGAACGAAGTATTCCAGACCTACGTAAAGGGTCTGGCTGACCAGATCAATAAGAATGATTATGCGGACATGGCTGCATTTATGGCTGCAAAGTCCGAGATCGATCCCTCCGCAACAGTTGAGGAGCATCATAAGGCTATGGTTGCCAAGATCGGTGAGAACCTGACCATCCGCCGTTTTGAAAAGGTTTCCGCTGATGTAGTGGTTTCCTACATCCATATGGGCGGCAAGATCGGTGTTCTCGTTGAGGCAGAAAGCGATTCTTCCTCAGATGCCATCAAGGAAGCAATGAAGAATATTGCTATGCAGGTTGCTGCAATGAATCCGCAGTATGTCGATCGTGAGGAGATTGATGCGGCTACTCTGGCAAAGGAAAAAGAGATCGTTGTAGACAGCTCTCTGGCTGATCCCGCAACTCTTCCGAAGCCGATCCTGAACGCAGTGATCGCAGAAGCAATCGAGAAGAATGCTTGGAATGATGAGGATAAGGCTGCTTATGAAGAGCAGAAGAACAATAAGTTCCTCTTCAACTTCCTTTCCGAGGAAGCAAAGCAGGCGCTGAGAGATATCGCTGCTGCACATAAGGCTGAGTATCTGGGCAACAAGATCTTTGCCGGGCTGGTTGAAGGCCGTTTTGCCAAGCATCTGAAGGAAATCTGCCTGCTTGATCAGACTTATGTAAAGGCTGAGGATAAGGAAAATGTTGCACAGTACATTGCCAAGGTTGCCAAGGAGAACGGCGGCAGCTTTGCAGTGAAGAAGTTTGTACGTTTCGAGACAGGCGAAGGTCTGGAGAAGAAGAACGAAGATTTCGCAGCAGAGGTAGCTGCACAGATGAACAAGTAATGATCATTCATTGATCTACAAAGTATCGGAGGCAGAACTGTGAAGACAGTATTAACAATTGCACTGATCGTGATCGCGATCATCCTGATGATAGTGGTACTCATGCAGGAAGGAAAAGAGAATGGTCTGACCGGCTCTCTGACCGGCTCTGTGGATACCTATTGGGCAAAGAATAAGAAACATTCCAAGGATGCTGTCATCCAGCGGGTGACTGCTGTTCTGGGAGCTCTGTTTATCATTATTTCTGCTTTGCTCAGTTCTAAATGGTTTTAATTAGAACAGATTCGGGGTGCTTCGCTTGCGGGGCACCCTTTTCTTCTTGCGAGAGAGTCTTTGGCTGGAAGAGAATCGTTTATTTCGTACAGCAGAACTATTTTTGAGCTATTCTTCTTATTTGAGGGGCTTTGGAGAAGATTCGGGGGGACAGCTATGGGGAAAATGAATACGGACTATCTGGACGGCGTATTTCTGGCAAACCGGAGGGGATTCGGTTTTGTCAGAGTGGAAGGGATTGATGAGGATTTCTTTATCCCGGCCAAATATACGATGCACGCCTTTCATCAGGACAGGGTGCGGATCATACCCGGAGAACGGACGGGTCAGCATACCGAGGCAAGGATCATCAGGATTCTGGGGCATGAGCTGCGTGAAGTAATCGGAGTTATGCAGGTTTATTCTTCCTATGGCTTTCTTACGCCAAGGGATAAGCGGATAGCTCGGGATATCTATATTTCAAAAGAGGAGCTCCTGGGAGCCGTGACGGGAAGTCTGGCTGTTGTGGAGATCACTTCCTACGGTTCGGAAACAGCAGGTACAGAAGGCCGGGTAAAAGAGGTGATCGGGCATATTGACGATCCGGCTTCCGATATTCTCCTTGTGGTGAAGGCATACGGTATTCCGGTAGACTTTCCCGAGGAGGTAGAGCATGAGCTTCGGCAGATTCCCTCTGCCGTTTCAGAAAATGATCTTGCCGGGAGGAAGGATTTCCGGGACTGGGAGACCGTCACCATTGACGGTGAGGACGCCAAGGATCTGGACGATGCCATCACCCTGTCAAAGACGGATAATGGCTACCTTCTGGGCGTACATATTGCGGACGTAACGCATTACGTGAAGGAGGGCAGCCCTCTGGATAAGGAGGCGCTGAAACGGGGCACCAGCAATTATCTGGTGGACAGCGTAATCCCGATGCTTCCCCATCAGCTTTCCAACGGAATCTGCTCCCTCAATGCCGGGGAGGACAGACTTACGCTTTCCGTTATCATGGAGATCGACCGGAAGGGCAATATTATTTCGCATGAGCTGACCGAAGGCGTGATCCGCGTCAATGAACGGATGAATTATACCGATGTCTTTCATATCCTGGAGAGATCGGATGAGGCGGCTCTGGAGCGCTACAAGGCGCTCGTTCCCCTGTTCGACCGGATGGGCGAGCTTTCCGAAATCCTCCGGGCAAAGAGAGTCGCCAGAGGCGGCATAGATTTTGATGTAAAAGAAACAAAGATCGTTGTGGATGAGAACCATCGTCCGGTGGATATCATGCCGTACGAACGGAATGCGGCGGACCTCATCATCGAGGATTTTATGCTGGCGGCCAATGAAGCGGTAGCGGAGGATGCCTACTGGCAGAATATCCCATTTGAATACCGGATCCATGAGGCGCCGGCCCCGGATAAGATCGAAACGCTGGAGACCATTATGAAGGGTCTGGGGCTTTCCTTCCGGTGTTCGAGGGATAATCTTCATCCGAAGGAAATCCAGCGGCTTCTGGGGCTTCTTTCCGGACAGCCCTATGAGGCGTTTTTGTCCAGACTGGTTCTCCGTTCCATGCAGCAGGCCCGCTATTCCACAGCCTGTGAGGGGCATTTTGGTCTGGCCTGCCGGTACTATTGTCATTTTACCTCTCCGATCCGCCGGTATCCGGATCTGCAGATTCACCGGATATTAAAGGAAAATCTGCATGGTAGGCTGGATGAGGACCGGCAGAAGCATTATGCGGGGATCCTTCCTGCTGTGGCAAAGGATAATTCCGAAAAAGAACGCAGGGCAGTGGATGCGGAGCGTGAGGCGGACAGGATGAAGGAGATTGAGTTTATGTCCGGTCATCTGGGAGAGGTATTCGAGGGAACCGTATCCGGCTTTACCTCGCAGAATATCTTTGTCGAGCTGGATAATACGGTGGAGGGCTTTTTCACCACGGCCGATATGACGGATGATGTTTACGAATATGAGGAAAAGGCGCTCCGCATGAAGGGGAAGAGAACCGGAAGAGTGATCCGTCTGGGTGACAGGACTGCCGTGCAGGTGGTTTCCGCAGATAAGGCAAGCCGCGAGATCCGTTTTATCCTGACAGAAGAAGACGCCGAGGAGAATACAGCCGGATGTTCCACTCAAAATGAGATGCCGGACAGTTTACGAAACGCGGCGAAAGAAGGAGGAGAAGATGGCAAAGAAGGATGAGGGCCGTCTCATTGCCAATAATAAAAAAGCATATCATGA
>DFHD01000025.1:0-6912 GCA_002372545.1 Lachnospiraceae bacterium UBA3732
GAAGATAATGTGATTTCCGGTTTGAATATAGTCTTTTTTAGTGTTATACTTCAACTATCGTTCTTATAACATCTTATAATAGAAGAAGAGACACTTTCCGTTGAGTAGATTTTTACGCAGTCTTCACTAGGCGGGTAAGTGATGTACATGAATAATTTGCAGGGTTATTTAATATGCTGAAAACACTGGGAAAAGAAGTAAAAGAGTATAAAAGGGCGTCGATCCTTACGCCCCTTTTCATGATCCTGGAGGTGATCTTCGAGACGCTGATCCCCGTATTCATGGGAAAGATCCTGAACATTTCCGAGGAGGGGAAGATCGGCAGTGCGGAGATGCAGCACATCCTGATCTACGGAGGACTCATGCTCCTTCTGGCGGGAGGCGCCCTCTGGGCAGGCATCATGGGCGGTAAGTACGGCGCCATGGCTGCTATGGGTCTGGGAAAGAATCTGCGAAAGAGTATGTTTCGCCGGATTCAGACCTTCTCCTTTGCCAACATCGACAGGTTTTCTCCGGCCAGCCTAGTCACAAGGATGACAACAGATGTAACAAACATCCAGAATGCATACCAGATGATCCTCCGTACCATGGCCAGGGCGCCCTTCAGCCTGATCATTTCCATGACGGCTGCTTTTATCATCAGCCCGAAGGTGGCGCTGGTTTATGTCGGCGCGGTGGTTTTCCTTTCTCTGGCGGGCGGATTTATCATATCCAGGGTGACCAGATACTTTACCCAGGCCTTTCCCAAATATGATGAAATGAACGAAAGTGTCCGGGAAAACGTTACGGCGATCCGCGTGGTCAAGGGCTTTGTCCGGGAGGAGCATGAAAAGGCGCGCTTCAGCAAGGCGAGCAACATGATCTACAAGCTTTTTGTAAAGGCTGAGGGAATCATGGCCGGCACCATGCCTCTGATGCAGGGCACAATCTATACGACCATGCTTCTGGTGAGCTGGGTCGGCGCAAAGCTGATCGTGGGAACCGGTGAGATTTCCACGGGAGATCTGGCAACGCTTCTTTCTTATTGTATGCAGATCATGATGAGCCTGATGATGCTCTCCATGGTCATTGTTATGATCACGATGTCCGCAGCCAGCGCCAGACGTATCGCAGAGGTTCTGGAGGAAGACAGCACGCTGGTCAATCCCGAGAATCCCGATTTTGAGATTCCTGACGGAAGCATCCGTTTTGAGAATGTGACCTTCCGGTATAATGAGTCAGCAGAGCAGCCTGTTCTGGACGGGGTGGATCTGGACATTCCCTCCGGAGCGGTGATCGGCATCATCGGCGGTACCGGTTCATCCAAAACGAGTCTGGTGAATCTGATCAGCCGTCTATACGATGTCAGCCGGGGCAGAGTGCTGGTCGGCGGGAAGGATGTCCGCACCTATGACCTGACAACGCTGCGGAATCAGGTGGCGGTCGTGCTGCAGAAAAATGAGCTGTTTTCAGGAACCATTCTGGATAACCTCCGCTGGGGAAATCCTCATGCGACGGAGGAGGAGTGCAGGGAGGCCTGCCGCCTGGCCTGTGCGGATGATTTCATTATGGGTTTTCCGGATCAGTATAATACCATGATCGCCCAGGGAGGCACCAATGTGTCCGGCGGTCAGAAGCAGAGGCTGTGTATTGCCAGGGCGCTGCTGAAGAAACCGAAGGTGCTGATTCTGGATGACAGTACCAGTGCGGTAGATACGGCGACGGATGCAAAGATCAGAGAGGGCTTCCGGGAATTCATTCCGGAGGTGACAAAGCTCATCATTGCACAGCGGATATCCAGTGTGAAGGACGCCGATAAGATCCTGGTGCTGGATAACGGACGGGTGTCCGGCTTCGGCACGCATGAAGAGCTGATGCAGAGCAATGAAATCTACAGGGATGTTTATGAATCCCAGCAGGGAGGCTCGCGGGACTTTGATGCCTAGACACGAAATATGAAACAGAATTCAGGAGGAACGGAATGCCGGCTCCACAAAGAACGCCGAGGGGAATGAAGCCCCAGGTAAAAAATCCCGGAAAGATCATGAAGAGAGTCATGCAATATGTGTTCAGCCGCTATGGCGTGCGCATGGTCATTGTATTTCTCTGTATTATCATATCGGTTGTGGCGAACCTGCAGGGAACCATGTTCATGCAGGTCCTGATCGATGACTATATTACGCCCATGGTGGAAACCCACAGCAGGGACTACGGGCCGCTGATCGGCGCGATTATGAAGACCGCATGCTTTTATCTTGTGGGGATCACGGCCACCTTCGCCTACAACAGGATCATGGTGAACGTGACGCAGGGCACCCTGCTCCGCCTGAGAGGCGAGCTGTTTGACCATATGGAGACGCTGCCCATCCGGTATTTCGATTCCAACAGCAGGGGCGATATCATGTCCATTTACACCAACGATATCGATACCATGAGGCAGATGATCAGCCAGAGCATTCCGTCTCTGTTCTCAAGCCTGATCACAGTGGCAGGCGTAGTGGTCTGCATGGTAATCCGCAGCATCCCGCTTACGCTGGTGTCCTTCGTCATGGTTGGCTTTATGCTGTTTGTGACCATGAAGCTCTCCGGGAAGAGCGGCGCGTACTTTGTGGCTCAGCAGAAGGATATCGGTAAGCTGAATGGTTATATAGAAGAAATGATGACCGGCCAGAAGGTGGTCAAGGTCTTCTGTCACGAAGAGGAGAGCATCGAGAAGTTCGACGAGCTGAACGACCAGCTTTACGACAGCGCGTATCATGCGAATAAATACGCCAACATCCTTATGCCCTCCATGGCGCAGATCGGCAACCTGAGCTACGTGATCTGCGTGGTCGTGGGCGCGATCCTGATCATGAGCGGCTTCGGGGTAAAGGGAGCTTCCTTTGCCGGTATCGCTCCGCTTACTGTGGGCGGCCTCTTTGCCTTCCTGCAGTTCAATAAGAGCTTCAATATGCCCATCAACCAGGTTTCCATGCAGTTTAATTCCATCATCATGGCGCTGGCCGGCGCGGACCGGGTGTTCCGTCTTCTGGATGAAAAGCCGGAGGAGGATGAGGGCTATGTTATGCTGGTGAATGCCGCAGAGGACAGCGAGGGAAAGCTTGTGGAATCAGAAAAGCGTACCGGAAAGTGGGCATGGAAGCATATCCATCAGGCGGACGGTACGGTGGATTATGTGCCCCTTGAGGGCGCCATTGTCATGGATGATGTGGATTTCGGTTATGTGCCGGATAAGATGGTGCTGCATAATGTTTCGCTCGAGGCAAAGCCGGGGCAGAAGATTGCCTTTGTCGGCTCTACCGGTGCCGGAAAGACCACCATTACCAACCTGATCAACCGCTTCTATGATATTCAGGATGGAAAGATCCGGTTTGACGGGATCAACGTGAATAAGATCAAAAAGGGCGACCTCCGGCGTTCGCTCGGTCTGGTTCTGCAGGAGACGCATCTTTTCTCGGATACGGTTATGGAAAACATCCGTTACGGCAGGCTGGATGCATCGGATGAGGAATGTATTGCCGCAGCGAAGCTGGCCAATGCGGATGGCTTTATCCGTCAGCTGCCGGAGGGCTACAATACCCGGCTGACCGGTGACGGCGGAAATCTTTCCCAGGGACAGCGGCAGCTTCTGGCCATCGCCAGAGCCGCGGTGGCGAATCCGCCGGCGCTGATCCTGGATGAGGCAACAAGCTCTATCGATACCCGGACGGAGCGGCAGGTACAGGACGGCATGGACAGGCTGATGGCCGGCAGGACCACATTTGTTATCGCTCACCGGCTTTCTACCGTTATGAACAGCGACTGCATCATGGTCCTCGAGGCCGGCCGGATCATTGAGCGGGGAACCCATGAGGAGCTTCTTTCGGCAAAGGGCAAGTATTATCAGCTGTATACCGGAATGGCGCAGGCGTAGGAACTTGAACCAGGAGGCAACCTGACAATGCGGAAATGACTGAGAAAGTCTGAACCGCGAGCGAAGAAAGCGGAGCAAATGGAAACGCAAGGAACCGCTGCGAAGAAGACGAAAAACGAAATTGAGCGGAAAATGACGAAAGAAACAGGAAGCGGACGAAATAATGAAAGAAGAAGGAATTTGACGGAAGAAATGGGAGAAGAAATGATTTCGGATAATAACATAAAGGCTGTGATCTTTGACCTGGATGGGACACTTCTCTATACCCTGGAGGATCTGAAAAATTCTTTGAATTACACGCTGCGGCAGTATAAAATGCCGGAACGGACGCTGGAGGAGACCCGGCGGTTTGTGGGAAACGGTCTGATGAAGCTGCTGGAGCGGGCGACGCCGGCAGATACGCCGGAAAGTGTCCGGAAGGAAATGTATCAGGTATTTAAAACGCATTATGATGCGCACTGTCTGGATGCGACGAAGCCCTACGAAGGGGTGCCGGAGCTTTTGGAGCGTCTGAAGGATGAGGGATATCTTTTGGCCATTGTATCCAACAAGGTGGACAGTGCGGTGAAGGAGCTGGCGAGGCAGTTCTTTCCGCAGGTGGATGCCGCTATCGGCGAGCGTCCGGGGGTAAGGCCGAAGCCTGCACCGGATACCGTGCAGGAGGCGCTTGCAGAGCTGGAGGCAGTCCGGAAGAAGCGAGAGAAACGGTCAGAATCTGAGCCCGATCGGAAAAAGCAGGAGAGATCGGCAGGAACAGATGCCGAATCGTCAGTTGCTCTTTGTCCCGAAGATTGTATATATGTCGGCGACTCCGAGGTTGATCTGGCCACGGCGAAGGCGGCAGGGATGCCCTGCATATCTGTACTTTGGGGCTTCCGGGAAAAGGAGGAGCTGCTGAAAAACGGCGCAGACCGTTTTGCGGAAAAACCGGAGGATGTGTCATCGATGATATGCAGAAGCAGAGGCTCAGGAAATGGCAGAGGCTGACGAAGCACTGGCTGACGCTGATCATGGATCATTTACCATTTCTGGGATCGCAATACAGTTCATGGGGAGGAGAGGACGATGGTATTGGAAAGAAAACTATCGATCGGGGTGCAGGATTTTGAAAAGTTGATTCGTGAAGGCTATATATATGTAGATAAGACTGAATATGTGTACCGACTGGCCAAAAGCGGGTTATCATATTTTTTGAGCCGCCCCCGCCGTTTTGGAAAGAGCCTCTTTTTATCGACTCTAAGGGCATATTTTGAAGGGAAGAAGGAGCTCTTTACCGGCCTGAAGATCATGGAACTGGAAGGGGACGGGCCGGATGCGTGGCAGAAATATCCCGTGTTCTATTTTGATTTCAATAAAAAGAATTTTCAAACAGATACTGCTTTTGAGGAGGTACTTGCGGAACATCTGAAAGAGTGGGAGGCCATATACGGTGATGAACGTAAGGATGCGCCGTTGGAGGAACGATTCAGATATTTGCTGGTTAAAGCAGTGGAGGTTACCGGAAAAAATGCGGTCATTCTGGTGGATGAATATGATAAATCACTTTTGGAATCCAATGTGGGGAGACTGGAACATAACAAAGCTGTTTTTAAAGGCTTTTTCAGCACACTGAAAAGCTATGATCATTATCTCAAATTTGTTTTTCTGACTGGGGTGACCAAGTTTTCAAAGGTAAGTATCTTCAGTGATCTGAACCAGCTCAGGGATATTTCTATGCTTCCGGATTATAATGGCATCTGTGGTATCACGCAGTCAGAACTTGTGGATACTTTCACGCCTGAAATAGAGCAGCTTGCTCAACAAGAAGACATTGATTTTGAAACATGTCTTTCAAAGCTAAGAAAAATGTATGATGGGTATCATTTTTCATATAATACAGAAGGTGTTTATAACCCGTTCAGTCTCTTGAATGCTCTGGAGGACCAGAATTTCGGTATGTACTGGTTTGAAACGGGAACGCCGACATTTCTGATCGAGAGGCTGAAGAAGTCCGGGTTTGATGCAAAAGAGATCACAAAAGGGAATCTTTATGCTAAGGAAACGATTATTACAGACTATTGTTATGATAATCCCAATCCGATCCCGCTGTTCTATCAGACCGGATACCTTACGATCAAGGGTTATGATAAAGAATTCAGAAGCTATCAGCTTGACTACCCGAATGATGAAGTGAAATATGGATTCCTGGAAAGACTGACGCCGTATTATCTGCATGAGGAGGATGAACCGGATCCGCTCGATGTCAGGAGCTTTGTGCTGGATATCCGGAAAGGAAATACAGAGTCTTTCCGGGATCGTTTCATGGCACTGTTTGCCCGCCTGCCATATCCTGATGATGAGAAGCAGGTAGAGCAGAATTTCCAGAATGTTATATATATCGTATTTATGCTGCTGGGGCAGTATACTATGACGGAGATCCACAGTGCAAAGGGCAGGGCAGACTGCATAGTCGAGACAGATGATTATGTCTATATCTTTGAATTTAAGCGCGATAAGAGTGCGGAGGAGGCTCTGCAGCAGATAGAAGATATGGGTTATGCAAAGCCATATGCTGCAGATAAGCGCACGCTCTTAAAGATCGGCGTAAACTTTGATTCGAAGGAGCGCAGCATAAGCGGATGGGAAGTGCGATAGCCGGGTATCGCTCATAAATGACATATGCTCCATCTGACGCTTAAGTCAGCGAAACAGCCGAATTTCAAATCGGCTTTATCCGTTCCCTTTTCGAGTCGGCGCTTAAGACCAATGACGCACTTTAAAGTCTTACGGAATCTGTTTCTGCAAGAAGAGCTGTATCGTAGGGAAATATGAGAGATAGACGGAATAAGGGATATTTGGCTGAGAACCTGTATAGTTAAATCAGTTTTGAGTTGCGGGGAGAAAGCGGATTTGTTATAATAAAACGTTGTAGGGAAAGGCGCTGGTTACGCCGATCAACGAAAATAGAACGGATAGAATTCTAGAAAGGGCTTGACAAGGTGACGGAAGCGAAATACAATCGCATCGCATCGCATCGCATC
>DFHD01000025.1:6980-16022 GCA_002372545.1 Lachnospiraceae bacterium UBA3732
ATCGCATCGCATCGCATCGCATCGTGAGGTAGCTGCGCCCTTTTTTAGTTTAAACAAAATCAGATATATAACGTAAAATTATAACCGTCGTATGCAGAGTTTACTCTGCTGCGGCGGTTTCTTTGTGCGTAGGAAAGGGAGTATAAGCAACCGGCTGTAAGCCTACGCGCAAAGGAAAAAAGATAGAAAAAACGGAGGAGAAGGCATGAGTGAATCGTTTCCGCTGGCGCTTCCGGAGGGAAGCGTTCTGGCAGGACAATACATCATTGAAAAGGTTCTGGGGCAGGGCGGCTTTGGTATCACCTACAGGGCTGTCGATCACCAGACCGGGACGTATGTGGCGGTTAAGGAGTATTTTCCGGATTCCATGGCGACCAGAACAGCCACCACAGTGATCCCCTTTTCCGGTGAACGGGGAGAAAGCTATGATTACGGTAAGACCTGCTTTCTGCAGGAGGCGGAAACGCTGGCCCAGTTCATCGGCAATGAAAATATTGTCAAGATCCACAGCTATTTCGAGGAAAACGGAACAGCGTATTTTGTCATGGACTATGTGGAGGGCGTGAGCTTTGACGAATACATCAAGCAGAATGGCGGCAGAGTAAGCTACGAAACAGCGGAAAGCATTCTGATCCCGGTCATTGATGCGCTTGCGGCTGTACACAGCAAGGGGATCGTGCATAGAGATGTAACGCCGGATAATATTTATATCACCAACGACGGACAGGTCCGGCTTCTGGATTTCGGTGCGGCGCGTTACAGTATCGGCGATAAGAGCCGGAGTCTGGATGTTGTGCTGAAGCATGGCTTCGCACCGAAGGAACAGTATACCCGGCATGGCAAACAGGGGCCCTTTACGGATGTTTACACGGTCGGTGCGAGCTTCTATTATGCCATAACCGGAAGGCGTCCGCCGGACTCCATCGACCGGATCGAAACGGATGAGCTGATTCCGCCCAGCGCTTTAGGCGTTGAAATCTCACAATATAAAGAGGATGCCATCTTACGGGCCATGAGTGTTCAGCCACAGGATCGTTTCCAGACCATGACTGAGTTCAAAAATGCACTCTATAATGCATCTTCCGCCGGTACAGGATATTCCTCCGCGCAGGCTGGCCAGGGCTATGGATACGGGCAGACTGCCGGATACGGCGGTGCCGGGGGTTATGGCACATCCGGCCAGACAGGTGCATACGGTGCTTCGGGTTACGGAACATCAGGTTATGGTTCCGGTTACGGTGCGCAGGGCAGTCGTTCCCAGAGTCCGGCGCCCGCGAGGCAGGCAAATCCGCTTCGGCAGAGTGCGCCTTCCGGTGCAGTTGGAAAAAAGAAACTGAGCATGGGAATGAAAGTGGCAATTACTGCACTTGTCGTGGCTGTGGGATTTTTTGCGTTTGCTTTGATCAAGCATTTTAGTGATTCGGATTCGGATTCCGGTTCGGGTCCTACCACGGCTCCGGTTGCACAGAGCACGGAAAGCAGTACAACGAGTGCATCCAGCTTGAAAGCATTGGATATTGATGCGGCACAACGACTAGAAGCAGTCGTATGGACCGCCTTTAGTGATGAGAATATTTGGAACGAGGTAGCGGGCGATCTTTCGGATCTTCCAGATGGTCAGAATAGAGTTTTGGCCAGAGTCATTCCCGGATCGGAAAAAGGTGATAATACTGTCTCTAAAGCGGATAAATATCCATATCTGAAGCAGAAATTGCAGTCAAGCCTGAATGGGATGAATCTAACCATCAACTACAAGGATAATGGAGCGTGTTGTTATTTAATTACGATCAATAAAAATATGGATACAATTTCTATTTACACAGCCTCTACCACTACGGGTGATCTTGAAACCGGATCAAATGCCTGGAAGTTGTCTCCAGATGTGGATCCGTCTTATAAGTAAAAAGATGTGAGAATGATCAGGGATGATTGTTCGAGTTGTTTATAGCTTTTATTATATCAAGGAGGGAAAAAAATGCCATTTGTTGAGTGTGGAAACGGTCATGTATTTGACAACAGCCAGAATGCAACCTGTCCGTATTGCAATGGGGGCGGTGCCAGAATCAATTTCGGTGCGCCGGGACCCCAGCAGGGAATAGGAAAAACGATGCCGGGAAGTATGTATGCACCGGGTGGGGCGAGCCCTGCACCTGGAGCGGGAATGGGAGCGCCTGCCATAAACCAGGTAGGTTCTACCATGGCACCTTCAAACTATAAGGCAGCCCAGGCGGCACAGCCTGTTCAGGCTTCCGGAAGTAAGGATTCCGGAAAAACCGTTGCGGTATTTAAGAAAAAGACAAATATCGAACCGGTTGTCGGCTGGCTGGTCTGCATCGATGGTGCATCCAAAGGAAAGGACTACCGGATTCTGGCTAAGAATAATTCGCTTGGCAGAGGCGAAAATATGGATATCTGCATCACCGGTGACACCTCCATTTCTCGGGAAAACCATGCCCGCATTGGTTACGATGAGAAGAATAATGCCTTTCATCTTATTCCGGGCGAGAGCATGAACAATGTGTATATCAAAGGGCAGCCGGTCTACACGCCTACAAAGCTGGAGCCGTACAATGTAATTGAAATCGGCGAGACAAAGCTTCTCTTTGTTCCGCTTTGTTACGAGCGGTTTAACTGGCAGATTGGGTTTGAAGTAGAGGAGTAATACTATGGTTAATACACCGGAGAGTGTTCCCAGAACGGAATCACCGGCGGCCGGGTTTCTTTCTTTTGAAATAGCAAATCTGCAGGGCGTTGGAACGCGGGAAAGGCAGGAGGATTCATTTTCCATTCTGAACGCATTTGATCCGGAAAAGGCCAGGCAAAAAGGGTTTGGCTTTCTGGTCTGCGATGGCATGGGCGGTATGAAGGATGGAAAGGTAGCCAGTGAAACGGCTATCCAGAGTCTGCGGGCATATTTGGATCAGCTTGATATGAATGGGGATATTCATGATCAGCTTTCTCGGACAATTTATGCGGCATCTTCGGATGTCGAGCGGATTTTGGGCGGCGAAGGCGGAAGCACGCTGATTCTGGGACTAATCTATCATGAACATATGTATTTTGCCAGCGTGGGAGACAGCTTTCTTTATCTTTTTCGGGACGGCATGCTATATCAAATGAATTGTTTCCATACGATGAAGAATGACATCTACCGAGATATCATAGGTGAGGATACTTGGAATTTGGACGCGGCAAGAAATCATCCGGAAGCATCGGCACTGAGTTCATTCCTGGGGATGACGGGACTTGAGAGTATTGAGGTATGTCACCGTCCCTTACCGCTCAAACGAGGTGATACCATTATGGCCTGTTCGGATGGTGTGGCGGGAACACTTTCGGAGGCAGAAATCATGCAGGCACTTTCCGTGGCAGAAATATCAAATATACCGGCGATTTTGGAAAACGGAATCATATCATATAGGAAACCGAATCAGGATAATTATACCGCCGTGATTCTCAGGTGCGTATAGAGGGAGAGGAGAAGAAAAATGCTTAAAGGCAATGAGGAGAAAAGAAAAACAAGAAAACCGGGAAAAAAACGATTTTTGTCCCTGTTTTTGGCGGCGCTGATGTTTCTGACTGTTTTGGGGTTCAGTGGCGAATCAGCGAAGGCGTTTAACAATGACACGAAAAACGGGGTGGTTGCTGTAGTTTGCTGGATGGAAAATGCCAGATATGTTTCTGTGGTTCCTGATAATAAATATCTGCAAGCTATCGGTCTCGAAAAAGGAACTATACTGGAAACGCTAAAAAATTATAGTGAGTATTATGGAAGCGGGACCGGCTTTTTTGTAGGAAAACAGGGTGAAAATCCGCAGTATATCGTAACGAATATGCATGTTGTTGAAGATTTCGTCAATGCGGGAGAAGGGGGACAGTATAAAACCTATGCCGGTACCGTGACGTATGATCCATTAAAGCTTTTTGGTGTTGATTTGGGTGGTTTAGCTACATTTGATGCGCCTGTATATCTGATTGCAGATAGCGTTGAACTTCGTATTTATTACTCTCAGTCTGATTATGAAAATGCATATGTTGTTGATCATGGAGAGAGAGACAAGATTGATCTTGCATTATTAAAGATAGGGGCACCTACGGATAAAAGAACTCCGTTGAAATTAAAAGAAACGGATGAAGGTATGGTTGGTGATACTGTATACACATTAGGATTTCCCGGTAACTCGGATAATGAGTTTACCAGTGCCAGCAAATGGGGGGTTAATGATGTTGATGTAAAGAGTGGTATCATTAACAAGTTTGTTATGAATGCAAAAGGTGTAAATCGTATTCAGACAGACGCAGGAATTCACCATGGTAACTCAGGAGGACCCATGGTAACAGAAAACGGAGCTGTTATCGGCGTAAATACAAATGTCGAATCCAATTCTCCGTATTCAGGGCAGGTTGAAGCGGATTATTATGCCATTAACGTAAGCCATGTCATCGAAATGCTTGACAAAAACAACATCCCCTACGAAATGGCAGGGAAGGAAAAGAAATCCGGCTTCCCCATCTGGATTATCGCAGTGATCGCAGCGGCTGTTGTAGCAGCTATCGTAGTTGTTCTTCTTGTTACAAAGAAGAAGGGCGGCGCAGCGAAGCCGGCCGTAGCCAAGAATAATGGCGTAGGTGCAGGCGCTAATGCGGGACAGCCCAACATGGCACAGGCAGCGGGTATGGCATCCGGCGGTATGGCGCAGGGAAATCCGCAAGTGAGATCCATGTCCGTGCAGCATCGTGGAGCGGCGTATCCGGTTAGTCCGAATGGCATTCTGATCGGGCGTGATCCATCCGTCTGCCAGGTGGTATACCAAGAGGGTACAGCCGGTGTCAGCGGAAGGCATTGTTCGGTTTCCTTTAACGGCGGTGTTTTCCAAGTGACGGATCTTGGCTCGACGTATGGAACTTATCTTTTGAACGGTACCAGACTGCAGCCGAATGTTCCGGTAAGTCTGAAGTCCGGTGACACAATTTATATAGGTGATAAAGCAAATATCATCACATTTGAGGTATAGCATGGGCTTTGATGTATATACGTATACAAATAAAGGCGGACGTGGCTACAATGAGGATTCTGTTGATTATGAGGTACAAGAAAGCAGCGGCGTCTTTGTAGTGGCGGACGGCCTCGGCGGGCACAGCTTTGGAGAACTGGCTTCGGCTTGTGTCTGCGAAACGCTGGTTGGCGGCTGGAACGGAGCGTTCGGAGAACAGCTCCCCGGCTGGCTGGCCAACCGGATTGTTGAATCCAACAGCAGGATATTGCAGCTGCAGCAGGAAAAGGGAACCGTGCTGAAAAGTACGGCCGCAATACTTGCTGTGGACAATATGCGCGCGTCCTGGGCCAATGTGGGTGATTCCCGACTTTACTACATTCATCGGGATGTTCTTGCAAATGTGACGAATGATCATTCCGTTGCATTTAAGAAGTATAAAGGTGGAGAGATTACGCGGAACGATATCCGGACGGATCCGGATCAATCCAGTCTTCTTCGTTCACTGGGAGGAACATCCAGATTTGAACCGGAACTGTACGGGAACGGAACGCCTTTGGAACCGGGGGATGCTTTCTTTCTGTGCACGGACGGCGTTTGGGAGTTCCTGCAGGATGAGGAAATTGTTATTGATTATCTGAAAGCGGCCAATGCTGAAGAATGGGGCAGGCTTCTTCTGCTCCGAGTTATGGACAGGGTAAGCGGAGAGCATGATAATCTGTCCTTTATCACCATGATTGTGGATGGACCGCGGCCGGCGGAGGCGGATTTTCGGAATATGAATTATCCCGCACCGGTTGTAAAGATGCCATCACCGGCTTCCGTGGATGTTCCGCCGACGACACCGGCTGCCGTGCAGGAGCAGGCTGTTTCAGGTGTTGGAGCGGCGGGTACGGGCCCGCAGGCAGTGAACGCTTTCGCAGGGCCATCAGGTACATCAACTTCGGTTTCAGGCGCGTCCGCTGTGGGAAGCAGCATACAGCCGGGATTGACGAATACCGATGCGGGAAACAGCACACAGCCGGGCGGTGATTCAGGTGGTTCAGGACGTCCGGGATGGGTGAAATGGTTTGTGACGGCCATGGTTGCCATTCTGGTCGTTCTGATAGCGATTATTGTTGTGAAATCCAAATCCAATAAAAAGGATCAGGATCAAAAGGATTCATCGACGAGGATTATCTGGGATACGGAACAAACAGAAGAGCCACTGATCATCTTACCGGAAAAACCGTCCTCCGGTGGTGCAACGCCAACGGATCCGGAACCGGAGACGGCGGAAAAACCCAAGGATGACCCCACAGAAGAACCTACAATACATGGTCTGCCGATTATTCCGGTTGAAGATCCAACTACAGAAGAGGAAACGACGGAAGGTTCGATTTTTGATCATTAATGCTATTTGTGCAAGGAAAAGCTGCGCCGAGGGGCGTGGCTTTTCTTATACTTGTATTTTCAAATTAAGAAGATGTATAATCAGAGTGTTAGTTTTTTGGAAAGAATTTCCGGTGATAGAACCGGTTTACATTTGGAGGAAACAAAGATGCGTGTATTTAAGAAAAGTGTAAAACTGGATCATGTCTGCTACGATATCCGCGGGCCGGTCATGGATGAGGCTAACCGGATGACGGAGGCGGGAGAGGAAATCCTCCGGCTGAATATCGGTAATCCCGCGCCCTTCGGCTTCCGTGCTCCAGATGCCCTGGTGGAGCGCATGTCTGAGATGCTCACCGAGACGGAGGGTTATTCGGATTCCAAGGGCCTTCGCTCTGCAAGAGAGGCAATCGTGGACTATGATAAGAGCAAGGGAATCGACGGCGTGACGGTGAATGATGTTTACACCGGCAATGGTGTCAGTGAGCTGATCACCATGACCATGCAGGGCCTTTTGGATTACGGTGATGAGATTCTGGTGCCCTCTCCGGATTATCCGCTCTGGACGGCGTCGGTAACGCTTTCCGGCGGAACGGCGGTGCATTATATCTGTGATGAGGCAGCGGGCTGGTATCCGGATGTGGAGGATATCCGCAGAAAGATCACTCCCCGGACAAAGGGCATCGTTCTGATCAATCCGAACAACCCCACGGGCGCACTCTATCCCAAGAGCTTGCTGCTGGAGATCGTGCGGATGGCGGAGGAGCATGATCTGATTATTTTTGCTGATGAGATCTACGACCGTCTGGTGATGGACGGCAAGAAGCATGTATCCATAGCCAGCCTGACGGATCATCTCTGCATTACCTTTAACGGGCTTTCCAAGTCGCATCTTATTGCGGGCTACCGGGTTGGCTGGATGTCTGTATCCGGAAACAAGGCGCAGGCCAGCGGATATATCGAGGGTCTGAATCTGCTTTCCTCCATGCGCCTCTGCTCCAATGTGCCTGCCCAGTCGCTGATCGCTCCGGCGCTTTCCATGCTGGAGGAGACAAAGGCTCTTCTCGTGCCCGGCGGACGGGTATATGAGCAGAGGGAATACATCTATAATAAGATCTGCGAGATCCCCGGACTTTCTGCAGTTAAGCCTGAGGCGGCGTTTTATATTTTCCCGCGGATGGATATAAAGGAATTCAATATTCATGATGATGAACGGTTTGCCCTGGATCTGCTGAAGCAGGAAAAGATCCTGCTGACGCATGGCGGCGGCTTCCATTGGGAAGAGCCGGATCACTTCCGGATCGTTTATCTGCCGGATATGGAGACGCTTAAGCCGGCCATGGATAAGATGGCGCATTTCTTCTCTACCTATAAACAGGCGGACTGATGCGCCCGGCCGGAAGCGGCCTGAGGAGTGAAACGAAGAAGGCCGGAAGCAGCCCGAAAAGCGGCACGAAGAAGGGCCGGAATTGTTCTGAGGCAGCAGTCAGACAAGGCGAATGAACGAAAGGAAAACGGTCCGGTTCGGACCTGCGGCGTATATGGTATACACAGTGATCTTTGCCGGCGGAGTGGGACGGCGAATGTCCGTGAATGCGGATACATCAGAGACGGAAAACAGAATGATTGGGAGCACGGCGGGAAGCGGAATGCCGAAGGGAGGCGCTGAACCGGATGGCGCATCAACACCCAAGCAGTTTCTGGTGGTGAACGGCAGCCCCATTATCCTCCGCACGCTCCGGTATTTTGAAGAGCATCCACAGGTGGATGGTATCGTGGTAGCCTGCCTTCCGGACTGGATCCCCCGGTTCCGGGAGATGCTGCGGAGGAGCGGCATGAAAAAGGTGATGGCAGTTGTTCCCGGCGGCGAGACCGGGTATCTCTCTATTCATAACGGACTGATGGAGGTGCAGCGGCTGGGTGTGTCGGACGATGATGTGGTCCTGATCTGCGACGGCGTAAGGCCGATCCTTACGGAGCGGCTGATCAGCGAAGCGATCGCCGGCGCTGAGGAATATGGCTCCGCTGTGCCCGTTATGCCCAGCATTGATTCGCTCCTATTTAGTGAGGATGGGGAAACAAGCAGCATGAGCTACGACAGGAACCGCATGTTCATCACTCAGGCACCGCAGGGCTATCGCATGAAGAAAATCCTGCGCGCTCATGAGGAGGCGGAAAAAAGAGGATGGCATGACGCGGTATCTTCCAGCGAGCTTCTGATCGGGCTGGGCGAACCGGTGCACCTTTTCCGGGGAGAGCGGAGCAATATCAAGATCACGACCCAGGAAGACCTCGAGCTGCTCAGGGCGGATGATCTGTACAGAAAAAGGGACGGATCAACAGGGCGTTGAAGTCCGGAACGAGGATGGTTCTCTCGCGGGAGCAAAGCTCGACTGGAATGGCAGTGCTACCCGTGCGCAGATTTCTTCCATGTTGATCCGCTTTTTGGAGCATGAGTGATGCCGGGTGCTTTTGAAACGGATAAAATACAGAAAAAAACAGCTAAAAAACAGTTAAAAAACAGAAAAAAGGGTCTTGACAGAGGGATGCATATTTGATAATATGATTAAGCCGCTGAAAAAAGCTGCGGTCGGTTTTGATTGCCAGTCAGCGGGTTTTTCGGCGAGTGTACATGAGTACAAAAGAAAAATCACTCTGGAGAGGTATCGAAGTGGTC
>DFHD01000113.1 GCA_002372545.1 Lachnospiraceae bacterium UBA3732
CGGCCTATGCAGCAGAACATGGGGCAGGCGAGACCGCAAAACCAGCCCATGCAAAACCAGCGGCCTATGCAGCAGAACATGGGGCAGGCGAGACCGCAGAACCAGCCGATGCAGAATCAACGGCCTATGCAGCAGAACATTGGTCAGGCGAGACAGATGGCACCCGGACAGCAGCCGGCGCAAAGACAGATGGCACCCGGACAGCAGCCGGTACAGAGACAGATGCCGCCTGCGAAAAAGTCAAACCTGCCCTGGATCATTATGATCGTTCTGGGTCTTATCGTGATCGCAGGAGCGGTATGCTATTTTCTTATTTGAACATAAACCTGAAGGAGTAAATATATGTATTGCAGGACATGCGGAGCAGAGCTTCGGCCCGGGGATATTTTCTGCGGCATATGCGGATCCAGAACCGGAAATCCGACAGCTTCTGACATAGGGGAAAGATCGGAATCGGTCCTTGCAGCAGCAAAGCAGCAGATGATGCAGGGTGCGCCGACCACCAGCGATATCCTGTCCATCTCCAGCGTCCTGGAGACGGCGGGAGAGGTGGAAGAAGGCGGAACGGTTCTTCTTGAGGAGCCCGGAGGAGTGATCCCCGGCGTAAACGATACGGATACAGCGGGGACACTTGGCTTTGTTGACCGGAGTATGTCTCTTCAGACCGGCGGAAGTGGTTCCTCGGGACAGGGCAGATCATATCCCGGGAAGGCAAGTGAAACAGATGAAAGCGGAAAGGTCGAGATCCCCGGCCTTTGGGCTGAATGGAAGGTAAAGGAAAGGATCGGACAGGGCTCCTTCGGTACGGTTTACCGTATTGAAAAGCAGGACTTCGGCCGTTCGGTTTCCTCCGCGCTGAAGGTTATCTCTATTCCGCAAAACCGGGCGGATATCGATTCCTTATACAGCGAGGGGATGTCCACGGAGGAGATTTCTCATTATTACACGGATGCCGTGCAGAAGATCGTGGATGAGTTTGACCTTATGTCCCAGCTTCGCGGTCATTCCAATATTGTGAGCTATGAGGATCATAAGGTTATTCCCAAGCCGGACGGTATCGGCTATGATATCCTGATCCGGATGGAGCTTCTCACGCCCTTTAATCAGTATCTCTGGGAAAACGGAAATGAGATCGGAAGGATGGAGGTCCTTAGGCTGGGCGTGGATATCTGCCATGCGCTGGAAGCCTGTGAGACGATGCACGTGATCCACAGAGACATCAAGCCTGAGAATCTCTTCATCCATCATCTGGGCAACTTTAAGCTGGGTGATTTCGGCGTGGCAAGGGAAATGGAAAAGACCATGACGGTCATGTCCAAGAAGGGAACCTATTCCTATATGGCGCCGGAGGTGTATGCCGGAAAAGAGTACGACAGGACAGTGGATCTGTATTCCCTGGGGATCATGCTTTACCGGTATTTTAACGGCGGCCGGCTTCCCTTTGTGGAGCAGGGAGTGAAGGTGACGAGTGATTACCGGGAGCAGGCGCTGATGAAACGGATCAGCGGCGTGCCGCTTCCGCCACCGCAGTATGCGAGGGAGAATATCTGGAGGGTCATTCAAAAGGCCTGTGCATTCCGGGCGGCTGACCGGTATCAGTCCGCGGAAGAAATGCGGAGAGATCTGGAGGCGGTTGCCCAGGAGGTAGCTGCCCGCGCACACGAGGAACCCGGCAGGGGAATGGAAGACGGTTTAGCTCCCGGAAAGAACAGTGCGGGAGTAACCGGAGCGAAGAAACAGGAACCTGACCGGGAGAAGATGGAAAAAAGCTGGGACAGCGCTAAGGGGCACCGGCCGGAATATGGAAAGAAACCGGTATACGAGGGACGTCCGGTGGCGGAAGCGGAAGAGGAAAATGTTACCGTCAGCGGGATATATGGTTCGGAAAGGCCTGAGCAGCTGAACGGCCAGTCGGAGATGCGTACTGTTCTGCTCGATCCGGAAAGGGGTGGCGGAACCGGCTCCGGAGAAAAAGCTTCCGGAAACGGCAGAGAAGCGGTGAAGAGAGAAGCGGCGGCTCCCCCGAAGAAAAAGCATACGGATGTTTCCCTTTATTATTATAAGAATAATGTGAAGGAATATCCGGAAAGATCATATTTACTGCCGGTTTTCAGTTTTATCCTGTTGGGAATAGGCCTTATCTTATGGAATGCATTGGAACACTCTTTTGCTATTACGGGGTTCACCATTTTAACGGCTCTGTTCCTTTATGTCGGCTCAAAGGTGAATTATGATTCCAAGGTTGAAGCATATATGGAAGAGTATTATCGTTGGAAAGCAATCAATAGTTGAGGTAGAACATGAAGAAAGCCAGTCTTACTGCTTATGCGGTAACCGATGTAGGACGTGTCAGAAAGAATAACGAAGACAATTTCTACGTGAACGGGTTTTATAAAACCGATACGGCCATGAACGATCTGGAATATGAAGATCGGCCGAATATCTCCGAAGGGTTCTTTGCTGTCTGCGACGGCATGGGCGGAGAGGATAACGGTGAGGCAGCATCGCTTTACGCGGTTTCCGTGATGAAGGAATATCAGAAGGCGTTTCGGAAGGATTTCGAAGAAGCGGCTCAGGCCTATGTGGAGGCGGCCAATGACAGGATCTGTCAGGATATGCGGGCCTATTCCGTTCGTATGGGCTCTACGGTTGCGGGTCTTTATATCCGGAACGGCGTGGCCAGAAGCTTTAACTGCGGGGACAGCCGGATCTATCTGCAGCATGAGGGGCAGCTGTTCATGATCACTCATGATCATACCCGTGCCCAGCAGCTTGTGGATGCGGGACTCCTTGCGCCGGAGGATATGAACAGCCATAAGGGCAAGCATCAGCTGACGCTTCATCTGGGAATCTACCCGGAGGAGTGCGTGATCACGCCGAATATCTCCAGCCCCTTTGAGGTGGTTGCCGGAGATATGATCCTGATCTGCAGCGACGGTGTGACGGATATGCTTACGGATGAGGATATCAACCGGATCATGAACCCTGAGGAGACCGCTGCGAAAAATGCGGTGGAGATCGTGGAATGGGCGCTGGAACGCGGCGGACGGGATAATACGACGGCCGTTGTCATCTCGGTATCTTGATTTTGGAGTAGAACATGGAAGATATTTATGGAATTTGGCCGGAATGGAATGTTGTCCAGAAGATCGGACAGGGCTCCTTCGGTTCTGTATATGAGATCGAGAGGAATGATTTCGGAAATGTCATGCATTCGGCGCTGAAGGTTCTTTCCGTCCCGCAGAATCCGGGAGATGTGGAAGCGCTGGTCAGTGAGGGAATGTCCGGCGCGGAGATCAGGGATTATTACTCAAGCGTTGTGCTGGATCTTGTGGAGGAGTTCAAGCTGATGGCGGAGCTCCGCGGTCACACCAATATAGTAAGCTATGAGGATCATAAGGTGGTGGAGCATCCGGACGGCATCGGCTGCGACATCCTGATCCGGATGGAGCTGCTCACCCCCTTTTATACCTATCTGAAGATGCACGGAAACGACATCTATCAGTCTGATGTGCTGAAGCTGGGTATCGATATCTGCCGCGCTTTGGAGGTCTGCGAGAATTATAAGATCATTCACCGGGATATCAAGCCGGAAAACATCTTTGTGAATGACCGGGGTGATTTTAAGCTGGGCGACTTCGGCGTGGCGAGGGAAATGGACAAGACCATGTCCATGATGTCGAAAAAGGGCACCTACTCCTACATGGCGCCGGAGGTCTTTCTGGGAGAGGAATATGATGCCACGGTGGATATTTATTCTCTGGGCATCGTGATGTATAAATATTTCAATGAGGGACGGCTTCCCTTTGTGGAGCGTTCCGGTTCGGTTTCCAGTGAATACAGACAGAATGCCATGATGCGGCGGATCAAGGGCGAGCCGCTGCCTCCGCCGTCCCAGGCGGATCCGGATCTTGCCGCAGTGATCCTGAAGGCCTGTGCGCCGAGGCCGGCTGATCGTTTTCGCACGGCGGCGGAATTCCGGCGGAATCTGGAAAGCATTCTGGAAAGCGGCGTCAGCCTGCTGAATATGCAGGGAGAAACCTATCAGCGGATGACGGAAGTCCAGACACCGGCCTTTGCCCGGGAAACGGGATACCGGGGCTATGGCGCAGTGCAGTCTGTTACCGAACCGGTGATCCCGAGCGCACCGCCCATGCCTTCTCCGGCGCCCCGTACGGAGCCGAAGAAGAAAAGCATGGCTCCGCTGATCGTATTTCTTGTGCTGGCCATCATTGGCGTTATGGGGATTGCCGGGTATTTATACTGGAAGGGCAGCAAAGAAGAGGATGAGGAAGGCGCCGGTGCAGTGACGGACGAAAGCACAGTAACGGAAACGGTTGTTACGGAGGAGAAGAAGGCCGCAACGATCGCGGAGGATGGCTCTCTTGTGGGAGAGAATTACAGCTTTAAGCTGCTGAAACAGACCATCTCGGCGACGATCGCTCCGGTGGACACCTCCGGCGAATATACATATTACTCTCCTTCAGAAGATAAGCATGTATATATCGATCTGCAGTTTTCGGTAACGCATACCGGGACAAAAACCTATTCCTGGAGCAGTCTGATGCGGCTCGATTCCATCAGTCCCGAAATGGAATCCACGGCAACCTGGTTCATTTCAAAGGGAAAGAGTCTTACCCAGTGCGGTTCGGAGACGGCTATGCCTGATGGTTCAGAGGTCGTGCACTTTGCCGTTGTGGTGCCGGAGAGCGTTATGTATACGGATAATGTGAAGGTAAAGCTCATTCTGGACGGGGCAGGCTGTACCGTAAATGTGGAGTGAGCCGGAAAGATACAGGGAGGCGTAAATGGCGGAGAAGAAAAAGAAGCTTCTGATCACCGGTCCCAGCGGGGCGGTGGGTAGAGCGCTGGTCAGTCTTGCTGCAGAAAGAGGCTGGGAGGTTACTGTTTTTCTTCATCCGGGCTCTGCCAGAAATGACGGGCTGGAAAAGCTTCCCGGTCTTCGGGTGATCCGGGCGGAGCTTTCGGATTATGCCGGACTTAATGTGGATACGACCGGGCCGCAGGATGCTGTGGTTCATCTTGCCTGGGCCGGAACGACCGGAGAGGCAAGAAATGATGCCGGCCTTCAGCTGAAAAATGTGGAATATACACTGGACGCCGTCCGGATGGCCAAAAGGATCGGAGCAAAGTGCTTTCTGGGAGCGGGCTCCCAGGCAGAGTATGGTATTACAGATCAGGTGCTTACGCCTTCGCTTAAGGTAAATCCGGTCACCGGCTACGGGATAGCCAAATATACAGCAGGAAAGCTTGGCACAATGCTGGCGGAAAAGCTGGATATCCGGTTTAACTGGATCCGTATTCTCTCGGTCTACGGACCGGATGACCGGCCGGATTCCCTGATCTCCTATGTCATAAAAACTCTTGCGGAGGGAAAGCGGCCGGAGCTTTCTCCATGCACGCAGATCTGGGATTATCTGTACAGCCGGGATGCGGCTGCTGCCTTTCTGGCCTGCGCTGACCGCGGAAAGCAGGGAAAGACTTATGTGATCGGAAGCGGAGAGAGAAGAACTCTTCGGGATTATGTGGAGGAGATCCGGAATCTGACCGCACCGGATATGGATCTTATATACGGGGAAAGAGCGTTTTATCCGGGGCAGCCCATGTTCCTTTCGGCGGACATCTCGGAGATCAGATCCGATACCGGCTGGGAGCCGGAAACCTCCTTCCGGGAAGGCATCCTCCAGGTACAGAAAAAGCTTGCAAAAATACAGTAAATAGGCTATAATAGGTTTATCTTATATAAGACGAAAATCATTGTAGTAAATATCTGGGATGTTCGATAACTTTTGCATATTTTGAACCTACATCTAATTACAGGGAATCACTGCTAAGCAGTCGGATGACCGGCCTCCTCCGAGTGGACTTCAGAAGGCTGTTTGAGGATACCCACCTGACTTCGCTAGGAGTCAGAACGTAAAAGCCGGCATCTTGGATATTTACTATATGATCTGAAACAGCAGCGAGAGTTGCTGTTTTTTCATATATGCGGTTATATAACCATTGGATTGAACAGATGGATTTTGGGAGAAGAGTGGTCGATGAGTCAGACAGGTGAACCCAAAACTGAACAGCAGGAGCAGGAGGAGAAAATCCTGCGCCCGGATTTCCGGCATGAAGGGGAACTGAGGAGAAAGCTTCTGCAGGACCTGATCGACTGGGAAAAGGAGCATCCGGAGGCTGTATCGGCCTACGAAGAGGAACAGGAGGCTCTAAGGGAAGAGGAACTCGAGCGTCAGTCGAAGCTTCTTTACAAGCTCGGGGAAAAGATCAGATACCGGGCCGGGAGCATCAGAGAATTTGTGGAGGATATCCAGGATGAACATATCGGTGCCTTTGCCGGGCAGAGTACATTCTTTATTTTCCTTTCCTTTTTTCCGCTTATTTCCGTTATTCTGACCATTGTCCGGATCCTTCCCTTTACGGAGGAGGAGCTGGTGAATATGGTTTACCAGGTCTTTCCGGAACAGTTCCGCGTTTATGTTGCCGACATGATCAATGATATCTACCGGAATACCTCGGGTTCGGTTGCCCTGATCTCTGTGGTTCTGGCTGTCTGGTCCGCGGCAAAGGGGATCATGTCCATTCGCAGCGGTCTCAATGAGGTGTATCGTTCGAGAGAAAAGAAAAACTATTTTATGATCCGCGGGATCAGCTCCATTTATACCATTCTGGTGATCCTGCTGATCATCGTCATGATCCCGCTGAACGTCTTCGGCCGGCAGATCTTTCATTACATCAATAAAAACTTCATGGATTTCAGTAACTTTACGTATTTCATCTTCGGCCTGCGGACCGTTGCCTCTTTTGTTGCGCTCTTCCTTGTTTTCTGGATCATGTATACGCTGATTCCCAACAGAAAGCTGAGGTTCAGACGACAAATGCCCGGTGCGTTTTTCACAGCGGGCATCTGGATGCTTATGACTAAGCTTTTGTCTGTTTACTTTTCACGGTTTATGACCAAGTCCTATATGTACGGCTCGCTGACAACCGTGGTGCTGATCCTGTTCTGGATGTACTGGCTGATCTACTTCCTGTTTGTCGGTGCGGAGATCAACGAGTATCTGTACAGGGAGAGGAAAAAATCCGGAAAATATCTGGATGATGTTAAGATCCGGAAACGGAGGAGGAAAGAAGCTGCTCAGCAGCCTTAAGCCTTTCCAGAGTCTCCTCTTTTCCGAGAAGAGCCATCAGCTCTGTTGCGCCGCCGGGTGTAGCCGGTTTTCCGGAAAGCGCGGTACGGATCGGCCACATGACGAAGCCTGTCTTGTATCCCTTTTCTCCCGCAAAGCCGGAGAGAGAGGCGAAGAGGGAATCGTTGTCCCAGGCCTCCTGCTGTTCCAGAAGCGGAAGCACCTCGCGGATCAGGGCAAGGGAGTTATCGGTATTGGTCTTCATCTTTTTGTGGGTATACAGCGATACATCGTACGCCGGAACGGCTTCCAGAAAGTCAACCTGCTCACGGATGTCCGGGAAAACCTCAATCCGGGTCTGTACCATGGAGGCGAGCTTACGGAAGTCCATTGGACGATGGATCACATCCTTAAGGATTGGGAGTGCCTTTTCATAGAAGGCCTCCGGGTCCATTTTTTTGATGTATTCCCCGTTCATCCAGCGGAGCTTTGGAATATCCAGGACCGCGGGAGACTTGGAGATATGATGATAATCGAAGGCCTCAACCAGCTCCGGAAGGGAGAAAATTTCGCGGTTATCCTCCGGGGACCAGCCCAGAAGAGATACGAAATTGATCACGGCTTCAGGCAGGAATCCCTGTTCCAGCAGATCCTCGAAGGAGGAGTGTCCGCTGCGCTTGGAAAGCTTCTGATGGTTTTCGTCAGTGATCAGCGGGCAGTGAATATAAACCGGCACCTCCCAGCCGAAGGCCTGGTAGAGACGGTTGTATTTGGGAGCGGAGGAAAGATACTCATTCCCTCTGACCACGTGGGTGATGCCCATCAGATGATCGTCCACAACGTTGGCAAAGTTATAGGTAGGATAGCCGTCCGATTTGATCAGTATCATATCATCCAGCTCCTCATTGGGAACAGTGATCTCGCCGTACAGTTCATCAATAAAGGAGGTCGTACCCTCTGTGGGATTGTTCTGCCGGATGACATAGGGCTTTCCGGCATCGAGATTTGCCTGAATTTCCTCCGGAGAGAGATGGAGGCAGTGTTTATCGTAGCGGCTGACGGTCTTTCCCTCAACCTCGGTGGTCAGGCTGGCCAGCCGTTCCTCGTCGCAGAAGCAGTAATAGGCCTCGCCGCGCTCGATCAGCTTTTTGGCATATTCCAGATAAATCCCCTGGGCCATTCTCTCGGATTGTACATAGGGGCCGACGCCGCCGTCCTTATCCGGACCTTCATCCCAGAGGAGCCCTGTTTCGGTCAGGGTACGGTTGATGATATCCACAGCGCCTTCCATTTCACGCTGCTGATCGGTATCCTCGATCCGGAGAATAAAATCTCCGCCGGCATGACGGGCAATAAGGTAGGCGTAAAGCGCGGTCCGCAGATTTCCTACATGCATGCGGCCGGTAGGACTGGGGGCGAATCTTGTTCTGATCTTCATTTCGATCTTCCTTTCGTTTTCATTTTCTTCATTACATATTTTTCTTGTAACGATTCCTCAAAGAATAAATCTGTTCCTGCATTATGATACCACAGCAGAACGGAAAAAACACTAATAATATTTTTCTTGAAACCTGTTTTGTGTAATGGTATACTTGAAAGAGCGCCGAAAGGCATGTATTTTTGAAAGTGCGAAAGGAAGGGTAGTACCTCATGGATCAAGGCAGCTTTCTTTTTACCATAGGAAATCTGAGTCAGGCTACATCTATGCTGCTTGTATTTGCAGCCATTCTTTTTGTTTTCCTTTTACTGCTTATTGTGATCACGGTTAAGGTTTTCCGGAGCGGAAAAGATACGGATGAGGAAAAGGATGAATTACTTCAGGCGGATGAGGACGAGGAGGAAGAAACCGTTTCCCTCTCTGCAGCAGATCCCTTCCAGTCCTATAAAGAAAAGGACAGGGATGAGGATGACGGCGAGGAGGGAACCACCGTTCTTTCCGGGCCGGAGCAGAATCCGGATATCCGCAGGATAGTGGAGGAAACGCAGGCTGCCGTGGATCAGGCAATCGCCTCTGAACGGAGCGAGGCTATGAACAAGGCTGAGCAGAAGAAGCTGAAGACTCCGCCCAGACCGAGACAGGATAACACACTGGATTTCGCAGAGGTAAGACGCCGTCTGGCTGAGCAGGAGGGTTATGAAGAAGAGGCTGCTCCTCCGGATATGTCCGACTATGATATTTCCCGGGACAGCGTATTTGCCGAAGCAGATGAAGACAGCATGATGGCTGTGGAGGATTCGGGTGAGGAGCCTACATCGCTGATCGGGACTAAGCCGTATCAGGGAAAGGGCGTACGGATCCGCGACGAGGAGGAGGACGCCGGTGACGGCTTCCTGGATGATGATCTTGATGATGATACAGATGATCTGGATGATGACCTGAATGATGAAGAATATGAGGATGATGTTTTATCGCAGCCGGTGTATGCAGAACCGGTTCGTGAAGTAAATTCCGGATCTGAGAAAGAAACTCTTGCAAATGAAGATTTTTCTTCAGAAGATATTCCTGCAGAGGAGGCAGAGAAAACGTATGCCTCATCCGAAGAGAGTTCCTCCGGCCTCTATGATGAGGATCAGGTTACCTTCGGCGAGCAGATGTCTCTGGATCAGTTCCTGGCCGAACAGCCGGCAGAGAATCCCGCGCCGCTGCAGTATGAGACAGAGCCGGTGAAGGAGAAGGCTCCCGCCGCCGGAAAGATCACGGTGAATCCGGTGAATGCCGTGAATATCCGGACGGTAAATTCCGTTGCTCCGGTCAATACCATCAATCCGGAAGCCGGCATCAACGATATGCAGGAAGTGGAAGATTTCCTGGCGGAAAACCCGGTGCCGAAGAAACAGAAGAAGAAGCTCAGAAAGAAGGATATTCCTTTTGAGAACCGCTTCGGTTCAAAGGAAGGGGAGATCAAGGGAGCAAGATATTTCTGGTATAACAGTCAGGATATTGAGGATCTTACCCGGAAAGAGGATATGTATTTCTACTGCCATTACTTTGAACAGCCGGAGAAGGCGGTAATGGCACTGGTGACGGAAATGTATGACTGCGGTTTTGTCCGGACGGAGGAAATCCAGCGGATCGCTTTCGGCGTACAGTTCCGGTCCATGGGAATGAAGGAAATCCTGAGTGCCAAAGAGAATATCAGCTTTGACAAAAATAAGGCTGTTAAGACACCGGATGAAAAGGACAGACGTGAGATCAGCCGGAAGTGGTGTGAATATGTGGATCAGTTCCTGGGCATTGTGGTATTCAATGCGCCGGAAGAGGTACAGGAAATGATCAAAAAACGGCTTTATGCTTACGGAGAACGGGATCCGGAAGTGCTGATCTACAGCCCGCAGTAAGAACATTCGTCCCCTCACCCATCGGCGGGGGGACTTCTTTTTAAGGAGGAACATTATGAGGTCACTGGAAGAAATCAGAGCGAGGGCAGAGGAAGAGATTCGTCTTGCCGAAAGCGTAGATAATCTGGAGGAGATCAGAGTCAGCGTTCTGGGAAAAAAGGGTGCTCTGACCCAGATCCTGAAAGGAATGAAGGACCTGTCGCCGGAGGAGCGTCCCAAAGTTGGTCAGAATGTGAACGAGCTGAGAGCAAGACTCGAGGAGCTTCTGCAGAAAAAGACGAAGGAATTCCAGGCAAAGCTTCTGGCAGAAAAAATGAAGCGGGAGAGGCTGGATGTGACCATGCCCGGAAGAAAAATGATCCGCGGACATAAACATCCCAATCAGATCGCTCTTGAAGATCTGGAACGGGTATTCATCGGTATGGGCTATGAGGTTGTGGAAGGCCCTGAGGTGGAATATGACCGTTATAATTTCGAGCTTCTGAATATCCCCGCCAATCATCCGGCCAAGGATGAGCAGGATACCTTTTATATTACGAAGGATATCCTTCTTAGGACCCAGACCTCATCTGTACAGGCAAGAATCATGGAAAAGGGCGATCTGCCCATTAAGATCATCTCCCCCGGACGGGTATTCCGTTCCGATGAGGTGGATGCCACGCACTCTCCCTCCTTCCATCAGGTTGAGGGCCTTGTGGTTGGAAAGAATGTGACCATGGCGGATCTGAAGGGTACACTGGATCAGTTTGCCAGAAACTTCTTTGGACCGGAAACAAAAACCAAGCTTCGTCCCCATCATTTCCCCTTCACCGAGCCGTCTGCCGAGGTGGATGTGACCTGCTTTAAATGCGGCGGAAAGGGCTGCGGCGTCTGCAAGGGTTCCGGATGGATCGAGATCCTGGGCTGCGGAATGGTGCATCCCAGGGTGCTGGAGATGTGCGGGATCGATCCGGAGGTTTATTCCGGCTTTGCTTTCGGCATCGGTCTGGAGCGCGTGACTCTGCTGAAGTATGAGATCGACGATATGCGCCTTCTCTACGAAAACGATATCCGTTTCCTGCAGCAGTTCCGTTAGGAGCGGAAACCGGTATGAGATCAATGATCATATAAGACTGAAAATTGTATAAGATGCGAGATCGTACAAGATCATAGAATGTGTAAGATCACAGATCATGTAAGGTCATAGCTTGTACAGGATATAAATCGTACATTAAGAGGAGATTCACCTATGAATACACCAATTTCATGGATCAAGGCATATGTTCCGGAGCTGAATGTTTCGCCCCGGGAATTTGTGGACCGGATCACGCTTTCCGGCAGTCATGTGGAAAACTGTCAGGAATATGATAAAAACCTGGAAAAGATCGTTGTTGGTCAGGTTACGGCCTGCGAGCCCCACCCGGATTCGGATCATCTGGTGATCTGCCAGGTGGATGTGGGAACAGAGACACTGCAGATCGTTACAGGAGCGCCCAATGTTTCCGTGGGTATTCTGACGCCTGTCGTGCTGGACGGCGGAAGAGTGGCCGGCGGACATGACGGAGGCGAACTGCCGAAGGATGGCATTAAGATCAAAAAGGGTAAGCTCCGCGGCGTGGAGTCCTTTGGTATGATGTGTGCCATAGAAGAGCTGGGGCAGAACAGAGAGCTTTACCCTGAGGCGCCGGAAAATGGGATTTATATTTTCCCGGAGGATGCCGGCGTAAAGGCGGGCGATGATGCCATTAAGGCTCTGGGACTGGATGACGCCAATGTGGAGTACGAGATCACCTCAAACCGTGTGGACTGCTTCTCCATTATCGGCATGGCAAGAGAGGCCGCAGTGACCTTCCGCCTGCCCTTCCATCCCCCCGTACCGGAGGTAAAGGAAACCTCTGCTGAGAAGTCTTCCGACTATGTGCAGGTGGAGGTGAAGGATCCGGATCTCTGCAAGCGTTATATCGGCCGCGTGGTTAAGAATATCAAGATCGGCCCATCACCAAAGTGGCTGCAGAAGCGGCTCAGAGCGCAGGGGATCCGTTCCATCAACAATATTGTCGATATTACCAACTATGTTATGGAGGAATACGGCCAGCCCATGCATGCCTTTGATCTGGACCACGTTGCCGGTCATAAGATCGTGGTGAAAAGAGCTGAGGATGGAGAGGTATTCCGTACACTGGATGGTCAGGACAGAGTGATGGATCATGATGTGCTGATGATCTGCGACGGCGAAAAATCCATTGGTATTGCCGGTATCATGGGCGGCGAAAACTCCATGGTGACAGAGGATATCCATACCCTGCTGTTTGAGGCGGCCTGCTTCGACGGAACCAATATCCGTCTTTCCGAGCGCCGTCTGGGTCTCAGGACCGATGCGGCAGGCAAGTTCGAGAAAGGTCTGGATCCCAACCTGGCAGAGGAGGCCATGAACAGAGCCTGCCAGCTGATCCAGGAAATGGACTGCGGCGAGGTGCTGACCGGTGCCGTGGATGTTTATCCGGAAAAAGTCAGCCCCTGGGTTCTTCCCTTTGAACCGGAGAAGATGAATCATCTTCTTGGCCTTCAGGTGGCTGAGGAGGAAATGCTGGATATTTTTGACCGCCTTGGTCTTACCTTCGATGCGGCTTCCCGTTCGCTGACCATTCCGACTTACAGACAGGATCTTCGCTGTATGGCCGATCTGGCGGAAGAGGTGGCCAGATTCTATGGCTACGATAAGATTCCTTCGACACTGACTACGGTGAATGCCGGTATCGGCGGGATCTCCGGGAAGGAGAGGATCCGCCGGATCCTGGGAAGGACAGCGGAGGAGAACGGCTATTCCCAGGCCATGTTCTATTCCTTTGAGAGCCCAAGAGTATTTGATAAGCTGCTTCTGCCGGAGGATTCACCCTACCGTCAGGCAATTAAGATCATGAATCCCCTGGGAGAGGATTTCAGTATTATGCGTACCCTTTCCCTGAATGGTATCCTGACATCTCTTTCCACTAATTACAACCGCAGGAATAAGAATGTCAGACTTTATGAGATCGGAAATATCTATGTGCCCAAGGCGCTTCCTCTGACAGAACTTCCCGACGAGAAGAGCCGCCTTACCATGGGCTTCTACGGGGAGGGGGATTTCTTCACCCTGAAGGGCACCGTGGAGGAGATGCTGGGTACCCTTGGCCTTGATAAAAAGGCTGAATTTGTACCTTCATCCGATGAACCCTATCTGCATCCCGGCCGTCAGGCAAGGATCGTGGCAGGTAGTCGCAAAATCGGTATTCTGGGCCAGGTACACCCGCTGGCTGTGGAGAATTATGATATGAAGGGCGATGTTTATGTTGCCGTTCTGGATGTGGATGTCATGACCGAGCTGGCTGACTTCGACATGAAATATACCTCTGTTGCCAGATTCCCGGCAGTTACCCGTGACCTTGCTCTGGTCTGCGACAGGGATGTATTTGTGGGTGACCTGGAAAAGATCATCCGCAAGGCAGGCGGACGCATCCTGGAGGAGCTGACGCTATTTGATGTATACGAGGGCGCGCAGGTGGCTCCGGGTAAAAAGTCTGTGGCCTTTTCGCTTGTATTCAGAGCAGGAGACCATACATTGAAGGAGGAGGAGATCACGCCGGTGATCGATAAGATCCTGAATAAGCTGGAAGCGGCCGGTGTGAAAATCCGTTCTTAATATGAAATTATCTGATTTTAACTACGATCTGCCGAAGGAACTGATCGCCCAGGATCCCCTGGAAAAGCGGTCGGATTCCCGGCTTATGGTACTTCACAGAAATACCGGGGAAATCGAACACAGAACCTTTGACCGGGTGGGAGAGTATCTCGAACCCGGGGATATCCTGGTCATGAACGATACCCGGGTAATCCCTGCCCGCCTTCTGGGAAAGAAGGAGGATACCGGGGCTGCTGTAGAGATCCTTCTGTTAAAACGGCTGGATGACGCCCGCTGGGAGGCAATCGTCCGCCCCGGAAAGAAGCTCAGGCCCGGTGCGAGGGTCAGCTTCGGTGAGGGAAGGCTTACGGCTGAAATCGAGGAGGTTCGGGATGAGGGGAACCGGGTGATCCGGTTTACCTACGACGGGATCTTTGAAGAAATCCTGGATGAGCTGGGGCAGATGCCCCTGCCGCCCTACATTACCCATCAGCTGAAGGACAGGGAACGCTACCAGACGGTATATGCAAAGCATGAGGGGTCTGCGGCGGCACCCACTGCCGGCCTGCATTTTACAAAGGAGCTTCTGCAGGAGCTGGAGCAGAAGGGGATAGAGACTGCCTTTGTCACCCTGCATGTGGGGCTGGGAACCTTTCGTCCGGTGAAGACCGAGAATATTCTGGAACATCATATGCATACAGAGTTTTGCTGTATTAATGAGGAAACGGCAGAAAAGATCAACCGGGTGAAGGCCCGGGGAGGAAGAGTGATCGCTGTGGGAACCACCTCTGTCCGGACGCTGGAAAGCATGACGGATGAAGAGGGCGTTCTCCATGCCGGAAAAAGGGATACGGACATCTTTATCTATCCCGGCTATACCTTCCGGATCGTGGACAGTCTGATCACTAATTTCCACCTTCCCGAATCCACTCTGCTGATGCTGGTATCTGCGTTTTATGACAGGGAGAAGATCCTGGAGGCTTATCGCATCGCTGTAGAGGAAAAATATCGTTTCTTTTCCTTTGGCGATGCCATGCTGATCCTGTAGGAAGAGGGAGTCGATGAAGCATCTCAGAGAGAGTGTAAAACTATTTCGGTACCGGGCAGGGAAGCTTTTGCTGTTTGAGCTTCTTTTGCATTTTGCCGGCCTCGCGCTGCTCTTCCCGCTTTATTATGTATTCGTTAACGCCAGCATCCGTCTGGCCGGCATCCGTTATCTTTCCAGGGAAAACGTGGTGAGGTATCTGATGCATCCCACGACCTACCTGTTATTTATTCTGTTTTTACTTATTATTGCCCTGTTTTTTGTATTTCATGTAACGGCAGTGATCTCCTATCTTCATGCGGCGCGGCATTCCGGGAGGACCGGGGTGTTCCGCATGATGAAGCAGGGGATGGCCGGGCTTCTGAGAACCCTCAGGCCGCGGAATCTGCCGCTTCTTTTATTCATTTGTTTTTACATTCCGGTATCCTTTTCCCTTCTGATCGGAGCGGACATACTGAATCTGAAGCTCCCTGCTTATATTGTAGATATTATCCGGTTTAAAGGGAAGATGGGCATGGTCTATACGCTGGTCTTTCTGGTGATCAATCTGTTCTTTCTCCGGAATCTGAGCCTTCTTCATGTCTATACGCTGGAAAAGAAAAGCTTTTTTGCAGCATTCCGGGAAAGCGGAGAAGAAGTGAAAAAAAGCAGGAGATACGGTTGGAGCATATTCTGGATATTTGCCTTTTTTGGCGGCACGTTTTTCCTGAATCATCTTTTCGCCGGCGTGATCATGCGGCGGGTGCTGTATATCCGCGGGTTCATTACCATATACAAGCTGATCTACCAGAGCGTCAGCCTCAGTCTTTTCCTTGTGTTCTGGCTTTTCGCCGTGCCTCTTGTTCTGAGCGGGATCAGTGTATCCTATGAAGGAATGGAAGAGGAGGAAAAAGAGGAAAAAGAAGAAAAGAAGGAAAAGGCAGAAGGCGAGGATGAGGAAGGCGCAGGAAACAGGAAAGGAGAAAGGCTTTTTCTGCTGGGCATTCTTCTGGTATCCCTTCTTCTGAATTCCGGGTTTTTCCTGCTCCGCCGTCTGCATGTTTTTTCGCTGAATGCGGAATATCTGGATACCGTGACTATAACGGCCCATCGGGGCAATTCCTCTGAACGGCCGGAGAACACCCTTGCGGCTTTTCGGTCCGCGGTGGAAAACGGTGCGGATGTGGTGGAAATGGACGTTCGTCAGACGAAGGACGGCGTGGTGGTGATCAGTCATGATGAGAATATCCGCCGGGTTTCCGGAGTGAATAAAAAAATCGGAAAAATGACCTATGCCGAGCTGCAGGATTGCTCTGCGGGCGCATATTTCGGAAAAGGGTATGAAAATGAGCCCTTTCCCACGCTGGAAGAGGCAGTGGAGCTCATCGGAGACGGGGCAAGGTTGAATATTGAGCTGAAGCCGGAATCGACGGATACGGATCTGGAGGAAAGAGTTGTGCAGATCGTGGAGGATCATGACCTTATCGACAGATGCGTGGTCACATCAAAGAATTATCGCGCCATCCGCAAGATAAAACAGCTGAATGAAAAGATCCGGACGGTGTATGTCATGTCTGTTGCCATGGGAGACTTTTATACGCTGAAATATGCGGACGCCTTTTCCATCAAGTATACGTATATTGACAGCCAGGTGGTGAAGAACGCGCATAAACATGGCAAAGAGGTGTATGCCTGGACTGTGGACTCCCAGGCGGGTCTGAAAAAAATGATGATGCTGCATGTTGACAGCATCATCACCAATAAACCGTATGAAATGAGACAGATGATGCTGGAAATCTATTACAGCAATACGCTGTACGACAGCATAGCGGATCTGTTTCAATAAATGGCAATAACGGACGGGCGTTTCCCTTGTGCCGGATCAGAATTGTTTGATGATCCAGGGAATCAGGTAGGTAGCCGTGCTCATGATGGCGGCAGCCAGGAGAATGCCCAATGCGATGGCCGGAACGCTCTTCTTCAGAGGAATGCGGAGAAGGGATGCGGCAAGGGCGCCGGTCCATCCGCCGGTTCCGGGAAGGGGAATTCCCACAAACAGCAGGAGACCGAGAAATTCATATTTCCGGATCTTGTCTGATTTGCCGAGAGCCTTGTTTTCCAGCTTTTCAATCTTCGGCCGCATCCAGTTCCATCTCTTCAGCAGTTCGAAGATCTTATTGATCAGAAGAAGAATGAAGGGGATGGGAAGGATATTTCCCAGGATACAGATGGGAAGAGCCTTAAAGTAGGAAACCTTCAGGATGGCAGCGGCGATAAGGCCGCCTCTCAGTTCCAGAATAGGCATGAGGGAAATGATAAAGATCAGCAATTCCCTGGAGATGCTTCCGCCCAGATTATCGGTAAACCAATGTACAATAGAATCCAATTTACTTTTCTCCGTTATGATTTAAGATGATAGTGTGCCGCATCCGGTTTCATTGCATATGCGTGATCATTATTCACGCATGTACAGGAATCGTTATTCAGCGCACAAGGTAGTATAGCATAGTTCGGCTGACGTGGCAACGGAAAGGATAAAAATGAAGAGAAATAAAACAGGGAAGAGCAGAATATCCGGCCTATTTGTCCTTATGGCTTTGCTGGCTTTTTTCACCGCGGGCTGCGGAAAAAAAGAAACGGAAACGGCAGTCCCCACGGAAGCGCCGGCCATCGCGGAGGATGAGTTCCGTGACGCAGAGGGCTTTGTGGCAATGCATGATTATGTAAAGACCAAAACGGATAATGTGAACCTTTACGTAAAGCCCGATCAGACCTCGGATATCTATGTGACGCTGAACCGGGATGTGGACCTTCTCCGGACCGGTATCCTGGGCTTATGGACAAGGGTGCAGCTGAACGGAAGCTCCTATTACCTGCTTTCCTCCAGTGTTACGGAAACGGAGATAAAATGGAAGGAGGAAAAGGCAGCGGCGAATGAGGGAAAGATCATCTTTATCGATCCGGCCAAGCAGATCACGGAGGATAAGGATATTGAACCTGTGAGACCCGACATTGAACCGGAATTTGAAACGGTGGAGGAAAAACGGGATCTGGACGGCGACGGTACGGAGGAAACATCGATAACCAAGACCGTGACCAAAAATAAAGAGGGAATGAAAGCAAAGAACGCACCTGCGGCAAAGGGAGTGATCTCTGAACGGTTTGAGTATGAGGTGACGCTGGAGGTGGCGAACCTCCTGAATGCTGAGCTGGTGAGGAGAGGATATACAGTGATCATGTCGCGGACCGACAGCAATGTGAGACTTTCCAATGCCACGAGGGCAGAGCTGGCCAATCAGGCAGATGCGGATCTGTATATCCGACTTTCCGCCGGATCGGTGGAGGATGTTACGGTTACAGGGGTAATGTCCCTCATTACGACATCTACCAATGTAAATACGGGCACCCGTTTCCAGGATAATTACAATCTGGGCTATGACCTGCTTCTGCAGGTATGTGAGGCCACCGGCGTAAAGCGGGTGGGGATATATGAAACCGATGATATGACCAGTCTGAACTACTGTCATATGCCTGCTGTATGTTTCCAGATGGGCTTCCTCTCCAATGCGGAGGATGACAGCAGACTGAACGATCTTTCCCAGCAGAGCGTTATGGCAAGGGCTCTTGCTGATGGAATTGACCAGTATTTCAAGGAAAAGGAAGAGTAGAAGTTTTCTTTACCATATTATTTCCGGACGGGATAATAAACGATGAGATACGATGATAAAACGGCGGCATTTGACATTTTTGTTACAAAGTGCTACACTAAGTCCGTAATATAAATGTAACATAATTCGGGTTTACGTAACATGTCTGAAAGAAATCGGATAAAACAGCTGAAAAAGCCTGGCGGATTGCTTAGGATAAGCTGAGAAAGAGGATAGCGTATCATGCGGAGGAAAAACTATTTCCGGTGGAACCGGATGAAGATATTCTCCAAAAAGTACATATTTAACAGCCGTTTCATTGTCAGAAATACTATAGCCGTTGTGATTTCCGCAACGATCGTGGCGGGTGGTGCCGCAGGTCTTTCCGCAGCGCTGTCCGGTTCTGAAGCCGAAGAGGATAACGTTGCCTATGCTGCGGAGCCTGCAGAGGAAAAGGTATATACGGTAAACATTCCTGAGATCAAGTGCCTGAATGCTGATACATTGGATGTGCTTTCCGTATCTCTCGAGGAGGAAGCTTCTTGTAAGCTCGAAGTTAACCGGAAGGTCGCGCTTTCGAAGTCGGCATATGATATGGACGGCAAATTCCTGGTCATTGCGGATATGCTGAACATGAGAAGCACCCCCGATGAAGAGGGAGAAGTCCTCGGAACCATGCGGGAAGGGGATTTCGGTGAGGTCCTCGGAACGGAGGGAGAGTGGACAAAGGTTTCCTCCGGCGGACTTATCGGCTATGTTAAGTCTGAGTATATAGTAAAGGATGCCGAAGCTGCAGCAAAAGCAGAAAAGTATCTTGCGGCAGATGTCACGCTTCTGGCCGATGCGGATACGGAGGAGGGTGAAAAGGATACCGAGGAGTCCGGAGACACAGAAGAAGAGAATAATGATCAGCAGAAGGAAGATAACAGCGACCGGAAGAAGGAAGCTGAGGAAGTGCCTTCTGAGGAACAGGTGACTGAGGCGCCTACCGAGGCAGTGACCGAGGCACCTACCGAAGCGCCGACGGAAGCCACTACGGAGCCGGAGACGGAGGCAGCGACAGAAGAAACTACGGAAGCGCCTGTGCAGGCGGAAACCAGCGATCTGTATCTTCTGGCCGCTATCGTATATGCGGAAAGCGGTGCGGAGCCTTATGAGGGACAGCTGGCCGTAGCCAACGTCGTTATGAACAGACTTCGCAGCGGAATGTACGGCAGTACCCTTTCAGATGTCATTTATTATCCGTATCAGTTCTCGGCAATCTACACAAGCACCTTTGAAAATGCCCTGAGCACGGGAGGTTCATCCCTTTCTCTGGCAGCGGCGGCAGAGGCCATGAACGGCAATAACAACATCGGCGGATACATCGCATTTCGTCCGCTGTACAACATCGATACCAGCACCCTTGATGACTACACCATCATCGGCAACCATTGCTTCTTCATGTCGATCTATTAATAGCTATTTGAGGGGATAAAAACAGAGAGGGGCCGGCTTGACTCTTTGCAGTCAAAGCAGGCCTCTCTCTGTTTTTTGTTGATCAGTAACAAAATGCACAATATAATTCACATTTTTCTGTTTTTTTTTGCATTGACAAAATGGTGCCGGGAGATTATTATTATCTGTGGTTAAACAAGACTAACGAATATTTGTGATTTGATTTTTTTGTTTGATATATTTTCCGGGGGTATAAGGTGATGAATGTTTCGACCTTCATTGTACTTTTGGTCGTGATCGCCATCATGGCGATTTCCGCCAGATATCTTATCCGGACCGGACCCTGCGGAGACTGTTCTTCGAAGGGGAGCTGCTCCGGCAGCTGCAGTAAGATGCCGGACAGACGGGATCCGGCCGTTCAGAAGAAGCTGTCTGAGATTGATGCCATCATCGAAAGACATCAGAATCGTAGCAGGAGGAGTTAACTATGCCGCTTACATTTTGCAGGAGCAATGAACTGGTTAAGGTTGTCCGGGTGTCCGGCAATCCCGAAACAAAAAAGCATCTGGAGGATATGGGCTTTGCTGCAGAGGCACTTGTCCGTGTTGTTTCAGTGCAAAACGGCAATGTGATCGTCAACGTAAAGAATACCCGTCTTGCGATCGGACAGTCGATGGCTAACAAAATCTCGGTTGAGATGGTTAGATAGAGAAAATGTACTGAGAAAGGAAGAGGACAATGACATTAAAGGATGTTAAGGTCGGACAAACCGTAAAGGTGTCCAAGCTGTCCGGTGAGGGTGCGGTGAAACGCAGGATCATGGATATGGGCATAACAAAGGGCGTTGAGGTTTACGTCAGGAAGGTGGCGCCTCTTGGTGATCCCATCGAGGTCACGGTAAGAGGCTATGAGCTTTCCGTCCGGAAGGCGGATGCGGAAATGATCCTGGTAGACTGATCTAAAGACTGATGCTGCAGACTGATTTTTTTTGACCCTATGGTTAGATTGGCATAACTGGAATAAGGAGAGACTAAACGATGAAAATTGCACTGGCAGGTAATCCGAACTGCGGAAAAAGTACACTGTTCAATGCGCTTACCGGTTCCCGTCAATATGTAGGAAACTGGCCCGGCGTAACGGTCGAAAAGAAAGGAGGCAAGCTGAAGGGGCATGAGGATGTCACCATCGAGGATCTTCCCGGAATCTATTCCCTCTCCCCGTATACGCTTGAGGAGGTTGTTTCCCGTAACTATCTGGTGAATGAGAAGCCGGATGTGATCATCAACATTGTTGACGGAACCAATCTGGAAAGAAACCTGTATCTGACAACACAGGTGCTTGAGCTTGGCATTCCCACGATCGTTGCCGTAAACATGCTGGACCTCATGGAAAAGAATGGGGAAAAGATCGATCTTGGCAAGCTTTCCGCAAAAATCGGATGCGATGTTGTATCCATTTCCGCGCTGAAAAATAAGGGCGTGGATGAGCTGATCAAAAAGGCGATCGAGCTGGGAAAGAAAGGCGGATCGCAGGAAATCGTTCATCAGTTTTCCGATGAAGTAGAGCAGGTGATCGCCGGCGTAATGGAAAGACTGACGGATGTGCCGGAGGCAGAAAAGAGGTTCGTTGCCATTAAGGCTCTGGAAAAGGATAACCGGATCGGCGAAATTGCGAAGAGTGTTCCGGATGTATCCGATGAGATCGAAAGTCTGGAAAAAAAGTTTGATGATGATACGGAAAGCATCATCACCAATGAGCGGTATAATTATATCACATCGATCATTGGCGATGTGGCTGCGGCAAAGAAGTCGGCCGGACAGAAGCTTACGGTTTCGGATAAGATCGACAGAGTGGTAACAAACCGCTGGCTGGCCATCCCGATCTTTGCTCTGATCATGGCGATCGTATATTACGTATCCGTGACCACGGTAGGCGCGTGGGCAACGGACTGGACAAACGACGGACTCTTCGGAGACGGCTTCCATCTCTTTGGCATGAACGGAAACCTGGATGACGACACCGATGCGTGGGCAGAGGAGTGTGTATACACAGATGACGTAAAGGCGCTTTTGGAACAGGCTGCCGCCGATGATCAGGTAATCGGTGCCCAGGATATTCTGGATGCTGCCGATGATGGTGATTTTGAAGCGTTTGAGGAGGCCTATGGCTCCTATGCGGATGACCTGATCGAAAAGGGCTATCCCATTGATGAGGTGCTTACGGCATCGGAAGCGCTGGATGAAGAAGGAGAGTTTACCGCTCCCGATCCCTCCGAGTATGGTACCTGGGTTCCCGGCGTGCCGGTTCTGGTAGAAAAAGGACTGGATAAGATTAATGTTAAGGGCTGGCTGAAGAGCCTGATCCTGGATGGCATTGTTGCCGGTGTTGGCGCAGTTCTCGGCTTCGTGCCGCAGATGCTTGTACTGTTCATTTTCCTTGCACTTCTTGAGGAGTGCGGCTATATGGCGCGTATCGCCTTCATCATGGACAGGATCTTCCGTAAGTTCGGACTTTCCGGAAAATCCTTCATCCCGATCCTGATCGGAACAGGCTGCGGCGTTCCCGGTGTCATGGCCAGCCGTACCATTGAAAACGAACGCGACCGCCGGATGACGATTATGACTACAACGTTTATCCCCTGCGGCGCCAAGCTGCCGATCATCGCACTCATCGCAGCGGCGCTCTTCAATAACGCCTGGTGGGTGGCATGGAGTGCATTCTTCGTCGGTATTGCCGCAATCATCTTCTCCGGTATCATCCTGAAGAAGACAAAGATGTTTGCCGGAGATCCCGCTCCCTTCGTTATGGAGCTTCCGGCATACCACAGACCTACAGTAGGCGCAGTTCTCCGCTCCATGTGGGAGAGAGGCTGGAGCTTCATCAAGAAGGCCGGCACAATCATCCTTCTTTCTTCTGTTGTGATCTGGGCAGGTTCCGTATTCGGCAATGACGGCACAGGCTTTGGTTATCATCCGGATATCGATCTGGAGGACAGCGTCCTTGGTACAGTCGGTAACGGGATCAAATGGATTTTTGCTCCTCTTGGTTTCAACAATATCCGTGCGGCTATCGCAACGGTCATGGGTCTTGTGGCCAAGGAAGAGGTTGTCGGCGTATTTGGCGTTCTGGACTTCGAGGGACTCACAAAGCTGGCCGGATATTCCTTCCTGCTGTTCAACCTTCTCTGCGCACCCTGCTTTGCTGCGATCGGTGCCATCAGGAGAGAAATGAACTCCAGGAAGTGGACATGGTTCGCCATTGGTTATCAGTGCGTGCTTGCCTACGCGGTAGCGCTTTGTACCTACCAGCTGGGCAGACTCTTTACCGGTGCGGGATTTGGCATAGGAACCATCTTTGCCTTCCTCATCGTGGCAGCCTTCATTTATCTGGTTGTTCGTCCTTATAAGGAATCCCAGACATTGGATATTAAGCTGAAGAGCAAAAAGAAGGCAGCATAAATAAAACAGATCTGGAAAGCAGACTGCCGGAGGGAAAACTCTCCGGCAGTTTTTGTTTAAATTGTTTTTTGCTGTTGTCGGATTCCCTTCAATTGTGTATAATACTGTTCGGGGAAAAAGGGGGAATTATTTGATGACAAGGATCGAGATTTACAGAGCCAGTGTGGATGATCGGGTATGGATGGCCTATTCTCTGAGGTCGGTCTCCAATCCGAATATTATGCGTTACGGACATCTGAACGAGAGAAGTATTGTCAGATGCCATATCGATAACCGCTATCCGGGTACAGTTCTTTATGATATTCCCACATATTTGAATCTGAACGAGTATGTTCATAAAAAAGTTAAGAAAGCACAGGTGCTTTCCATTGTCCGCCGGCTGATCGCCGTAGCGGAGGATATTACCGATTCCGGCTATTCCTGGGCCAATATAGTCTGGGACTGGAATTTCATTTTCGTGAATCCCACCGATGATGATAACCTGATGTTCCTTCTGGTTCCGGAAACGATTCCGGATCCTGCGGAGGGAGAGCTGGAGGAGCTGATCCGCACCGTTCTTTCCAACGCAAGATATGAGCTTTCGGAAAACTGTCATTATGTAGCCCACCTTTTGACGGCGCTGAATGAGAGTATGAACACGAGAGACATGCTGCAGAGTCTCGGGGAGACGGTGAGAAGCCTTTCCGCAAGCTATCCGAAGAGGACAAAACCGGCAAAGCAGGAGCATGCGCCGTCGCAGGCTTCTTCCTGGGATGATCTTTATAAGAAAAACACGAATACACAAAATCCGCTGGTGGGCATGCCCCGGCAGGAGGTATCCCGGGCCTCGCTGAGACGACTGGATACAGGGGAGACGATCCCCATAAGCAAGGATGTCTTTTATCTGGGCAAGGATCCTTCCCGTGTGGATTATGTGATCCAGGGGGTTTCCGCAGTGAGCCGGCGGCATGCCTCTATTTCCCAGGACAGGGGAGCCTTCTATATTCAGGATGAGGATTCCACCAACGGCACCTTTGTGGATAATGTAGAGCTTATGCCGTTTGATAAACAGCTTCTGGTCCGCGGGGCCATCATCAATATTGCCGGCGTGGAGCTGCAGTTCCAGATGTGACGGTGACTTAGAGAGGTAAATGAGGAGGATTGGGGTTTGTCAGATTATCTTTGCGGAAATCTGTGCGAGATTACGGAGCAGATCGGCTATATCGCATACAGGCTGAATGATAACAGTTACTTTTATAATACAGTTTTTCAGATCCTGAAACGAAATAACGAGGGATGCTTTATCCGTCCCTTTAAGGTGGACTTTAATGGCAGGACTGAGCTTGTCTACGATACGGAAGGCCTGCTCAGTATGGAAAAGTTCTTTAAGAATGCCAGGACCGGAGATGGAATGGCAGTGCTTGAGGAGCTTCTGGCCAAGCTTTTTGAAGTGGAGAGCGGCCGGTTTATCCAGATGGAGACGGTGGATATCACCGAGCGCCATCTTTTTGTAACGCGTGAGGGTCATGTCCGGATCATCACCGTACCCATGTCGATCATGAGCACCTACGATACGAAGCGCATGTTCTATGACCAGCTGAAAGCAGTGATGAACTGGCTGATAGACAGCGCCTCTTTTTTGAAGGATGATTATGTAAACCGCCTGCAGGCGGATCTCAGGAACCGGGATGTATCGCCCGAGGAAATCTATTCCCATTTCAAAAATAAAAAATACGGCATCAATAACAGGGGTTCGGGAATCCTGACCCAGCAGTCCTTTGTCCTCCGGAGCCGGAACCCCGCGCTTTATGGGGATATCCCCGTAACCTCCAAGAAGCTGGTGATCGGAAAGAGCCAGAAACGTTCGGACGTGGTGATCCGGGCCTTTGACAGCATCAGCCGCAGTCACTGCGAGCTCATCCTTTCCGATGGAGTGGTGTACGTGAATGACCTTTCCAGTACGAACGGCACCTTTATCAACGGCCGGCAGATACCGCCCAACACCTATACGCGCATTTCGCCGGGAGACGAGATCGCTATTGCGGACGCCATATATACACTGGAGGGAGGGACTGACAGATGAGTGAGATCAAGGTAGTGATCGCCGGAACCGATGAGCAGTATCTTTCCTCTCTTGGACTTGGACTCCTGAAGGAAATCGGCTACGGGGTGGATCTTTCCATCATCACCGATCCGTTATATTTTCAGACTTTTTTTGCCAAACCGCAGAATATCGATGTCCTGCTGATCGAAAAGGCTCTTATGAGCGAGACCATCCGGAGACTGCATATTGAGAGGGTATTCATTCTGCAGGATACGGAGGAAACGGAGGATTACGGAGATAACATCACCGGAATCTTCAAGTATTCCTCAGCCAAGGAAATCTATCATAAGATCGGCGTTTCCGGTCAGACGCCGGAAGGAAGAAAGGAAACAGGGGAAAACGCCGGAGTCAGGACAATCCTGGTCTTTTCGCCCATCGGCGGCTCGGGAAAGACCATGCTGAGCCTTGCCCTTGCCAGAGAACTCGCACGGTTCAATAAGCGGGTGCTGTATATCAATATGGAAAGTATCCAGAATTTCCAGTGGGTGCTCCGGTATAAGGACACGGTGGATTCCGCCTTCTGCTTCGGCCTTGCGAGACATGACGAAAGCATTGTCAAAGGAAAAAACGCACTCAGCTTTATTGCCAACGAGGAGTTTGATTATATTAAGCCGGTGGCCGGTTCCACGATTTCCTACGGCATTAAGAATGAGGACTATGTATTCCTGATCCGGACCTTTATCCAGTCCGGCAATTATGACTATATCGTGCTGGATACCAGCTCCGAGCTGAACCAGTGCAATATGGATATCATGGGCCTGGCTGACAGAGTGGTTACGGTGGTGAAGCAGGATGCCATGTCAATCTGGAAGACAGACGGTTTTCTGGAGAATATCGATTATTCCGATCAGGAGAAGTTCCTGTTTGTCTGCAACTGTTACCAGGAATCCAAGCGGAATTTCTTTCTGGAAAGCGAATACCTTTCCGGCTTTCTGCCGGTGGAATATATCTACCGCTACGATCAGGAGACCGATGTGGAGATATTCTCCCGCATGGGAAGCGAGCATGTCATGAAGGGCTGCGCGATGTATATTCTTTAACAGTAAGCTGTGAATATGAAAACAGGAGATAACCATGGAAAAGATCATCATGATCCTGGAGCTAGTCAACAGGAATGAGGTGCATGACATCGAAGTACCTCTGGATATTTCCGCCAACGATCTTGTTCTTGCCCTGAATAAGGCTTATAACCTGGGGCTGGACGTCAATAACATCAGCGAGAGATATCTGAAAACAGAAAACCCGATCGCGCTTCTGAAGGGAAGCAAATCCCTTCGCGAGTATGACCTCCGGAACGGAACCCGGATCATCATCACCAGATAATAAGCATGGGGAATAATGGAGAGGGAAGATGAATTATAATTATAAGATTGTCATCTTTGGCGGCGGCCTTTATCAGGAGGCGCCGCTGGAAATGACCGATGACGGTGTATTCCGGGTCGGTACGCATAAAAACTGTAATGTCCGTTTCGATAAGAATCACTTTTTCGAGGATATCGAGCTGGACTTTGTTGTGACGGAAAACGGCTGGAAGCTGGACTGCTCCAATAATCTGTATATCGACAGAGGCGGAGTCATGAAGCTTCACTCCACATCGCTTGAGCATGGCGATACGGTGGAACTGAAGTATTCCGAGACAAAGGCCCGGCTTTTTTCTGTATCTTTTATGATCGATTTCGATATCCAGGACTACCACTTCGACCGGGTGATCGATATTACCGGAAGGGCCGGCGTTACCATCGGCGGAAGCCAGAACTGCGATATCTATATTCCCAGCCCGCTGGCGGCGGGAGATACCATGACGCTGATCAACCAGGGCGGCATGTTCAGCGTGCAGGATAACGGTTCCAAAAACGGCGTATATATTAACGGCAGCAGAATGAACGGTACTGTGTCCCGGCTGATGGACAGAGACTTTTTCATGATCGACGGCTGCTATTTCTATCTCTCCGGAGCCAGGATCTACACTTCTTCACGGGATGTTCAGCTGGGCGGTATGCGTTACATGGATCTGAAGGAATCCCAGTCCAGGTTCGTTTATCCGAAATTCGAGAGAAATGTCCGGATCCGCAGAGTGATCCCGGATGAGCCCATCGAGGTGCTTGGCCCCAAGACGGCACCCAATAAGGACCGGAAGAGCTTCTGGATGAATATCCTGCCTTCCATTATATCGCTGCTTCTCATGATCGTCATCAGAGGCTTTTTGTCCAGCAGAAATTCTACATTTATTATCTACAGTGCGTCTGTCATGGGTATGGGCGTTGTGATCTCCATTATTTCTTTTATTCAGGATAAAAAGCGTTACCGCGAGGAGGTGGCTGCCCGAATCGAGGAATATACGGCCTACGCAAAGGAAAGAGAAAAGGATATCCAGAAGGCGCGTGAGCATGAGCTGGAAATCCTGCGGGAGAAGTTTGTAACGCTGGACGAAGAGATTGCCAAGGTTGCCGATTTCAGTCCCATGATCTTCGAGAAAAATCCCCAGGATGAGGATTATCTGACCATCCGTCTGGGTACCGGTACGATCCTGGCTCACTGTCAGGTCGATTATAAGCATCAGGAATTCAAGGATCCCTCGGATCCTCTGCTGGATTATCCGGAGCAGCTGGCAAAGGCCTACCGGACCATTGATGATGCACCGGTCACGCTGGACCTCAAGGAGTGCAACGCCGTCGGCTTTGTGGGAGAGGAGAATACTCTTTACGACATGCTGAAGGCGGTGACAACGCATCTCACGGTCTCTCATTTCTACGAGGATGTACGGTTCTACTTCCTGTTCAGGGAAGAGGATGTCATGAAGTTTTACAATCTCCGCTGGCTGAAGAATGCCACAGATGAGCGGAGCGGTATTCGGAACTTTATGTATGATGAAGAAAGCCGGAAAAATATCCTGGAGATTCTGTATAAGGAGCTTGTACGCCGTGAGGGAGAGCTGGCGGAAAGCGAGGGCCAGGAAGTGACATTCAGCGATATTCTTGTATTCTCCATGGATACGGAGGAGCTGAAATCGCACCCGATCTCCAATTTCTTCTCCAAGGCGGCACAGCTCAGGTTCCGTTTCCTGTTCTTTGAGGCGGCCAAGGAGCTTCTTCCCATGGAATGCGACAGGGTGGTCTACCTCAATGCGGAGCGGGGCAACAGCGGTCTGATTGTAAATGCGCATGCGGGAGACAGCAAGCAGGCTTTCCTTTACAATACCATTACCGATGCCAATCTGAAGGGCATTGTGGATAAGCTGGCCAATACCTATGTGGAGAAGGCGAGTCTGGAAAGTACCCTGCACAATATTACCCTGTATGAAATGCTGGGCATTCTGCAGGCGGATGATATCGACCTTTCCGAGCGGTGGCAGAACTCCAGGGTTTATGAGACTATGGCGGCGCCGCTGGGTATCCGCGGCAACGGTTCCATCGTTTATCTGGATCTTTCGGATAAGGCTCATGGTCCCCACGGTCTGGTTGCCGGTACAACAGGCTCCGGTAAGTCGGAGATCATTCAGACCTATATTCTTTCCATGGCAACCTTGTTCCATCCCTATGATGTCGGCTTCATGATCATCGACTTCAAGGGCGGCGGTATGGCCAACCAGTTCCAGGAGCTGCCACACCTTATGGGTACCATCACCAATATCGACGGCCATGAGATCGACCGGTCCCTGAGGTCTATTAAGGCCGAGCTGCTGAAGCGTCAGGAGATTTTCAGCGAGGCCGGCGTAAATAATATCAGTGATTACATCCGGAAATTCAAGCGTCATGAGGTGGAGATCCCTATGCCGCACCTCATCATGATCTGCGACGAGTTCGCCGAGCTGAAGGCGGAGTATCCCGACTTCATGAAGGAGATCGTTTCTGCGGCACGTATCGGCCGTACTCTTGGTGTCCACCTGATCCTGGCGACGCAGAAGCCTGCGGGTGTCGTAGATAACCAGATCTGGAGTAACTCCAAATTTAAGCTCTGTCTGAAGGTGCAGACGCGTGAAGACTCCAACGAAATGCTGAAGTCGCCGCTGGCTTCGGAAATCCGTGAACCCGGTCGCGCTTATTTCCAGGTAGGTAACAACGAGATCTTCGAGCTCTTCCAGTCTGCCTACAGTGGAGCGAAGGCAGCTGCCAATGTGGGAGATGAAAAGACCTTCGAGCTCTTTGAGGTGAACCTCTGGGGCGGCAGAACGAAGGTGTTCTCCAATAAGAAAAAGGGCGAGGATGTGGATGAGAAGACCCAGCTGGAGGCCATCATCGATCATGTAAAGAATTACTGCGATGCCGGTCATATTGCCAAGCTGAAGGGTATCTGTCTGCCGCCTCTTCCGGATATGCTGTATATGAAGGATGTAAAGCTTCCGGCAGGAGGTCTGGAGAACGGCATCCGGGCCAATATCGGTATCTACGATGATCCGGAGGCTCAGCTGCAGGCGCCTCTTATGGTGGATTTCTCCGAAAATATATACATTGCGGGCGCTTCCCAGATGGGTAAGACGACGCTGATGCAGACCATGATCTACAACCTCATGAGTGTATATTCTCCGGATGAGGTTAACCTGTATATCATCGACTGCGGCAACATGGCGCTGAAGGTGTTTGAGGAGGCCAACCAGGTGGGCGGCGTTGTGCTGGCTGCCGAGGAGGAAAAGCTGACCAACCTCTTCAAGATGCTCCTGCAGATCGTGGAGCAGAGAAAGGAAGTATTCTCCATGAAGGGACTGGGTACCTTCAAGTCCTATGTGGAGGCAGGCTTCCGCGATATGCCCCAGATCATTATCTTTTTGGATAATATTGCGGTATTCCGCGAGCAGTATCCGGAATTCTTTGATACCATTCTCAGCCTGTCCCGCGAGGGCAGCGGCGTAGGCATCAACTTCGTGGTTTCCGGTACACAGGCCAATTCCTTTGGCTTCAAGGCGCTGGCTAACTACAGCAACCGTCTCGCCCTTGTCTGCACGGAGAAGGCGGAGTATTCCAATCTGTATTCCCGCTGCCGGATCGAACCGGCCGAGAAGCCGGGCCGCGGTCTCTGCGAGATCGACAAGCAGATCAAGGAGTTCCATACCGCTCTTGCCTTCACCGGCGAAAAGGAAATCGAGCGCGTGGAGAACATGCGGAAGTTTATTCGCGAGAATTCCGCAAAATACGGAAAGAAAAAGGCAAGACCCATCCCCGTTGTACCGAAGCTTATCCTCGAGGAGATCACCCGGAAGAATCAGCCGGAACTCTATGCGGATCCATCCAGGATGCCTTATGCCATGAATTTCGACGATATCAGCTACAGATATCTGGATTTCGGCGCCCAGACACTGGTAACGGTTTCCGGTGCGGAGGGAAGAGGACGGACCAACTTCGCAAAGCTTGTGCTGAATCATCTGTCCAAGAATATCTTCGAATACACGTCCCATGTCTATATCATGGACGGCGACGAGGAACGGCTGAAGGGCTACAGCGAAAAGAGGATCGTAAAAAAATATACCAGTGATCTGAACGATTTCCTGCCCATGGTGGATGAATTCGTTAATGAAGTGATCAAACGGCAGGAAAAGGTGAATATGGAGGGCCGGAACAATGTAGACTGGTCGAAGCTTCCCCACCTTGTACTGATCCTGAATACCCAGGCAGCCATGGCAGAGCTGAACAAAAAGAAGGATTACGGCACCAAGCTGGCCGGTATCGTCAAGAATAATAAAAAGATGAAGATCACCATTATTATGGACAGTATTGATAATACGTCCATTGCCCTTTCTTCCAATGATCTTCTGAAAACAGTCAAGGAAACGAAGACGGCGATTGTGTTTGATGAGATCGAAAATGTGAAGCTGATCGATCTTTCCGTAAAACAGGTCAAGGCCAATGCCAAGGCACTGACGCAGGGCGATGCCTTCGAGTTTGCCGGCAACTCGATCCTGCGTGTAAAGACCTTCCTGGCAGAGGATATTCTGTCCTGATGCGATCGGATAAGACCCGCTGATCTGGCAGCTGCGTTTTTGTGCAGAATTTTTCAAAAAGCAGATGATATGATGCTATACAGAAGAAAAGTGTAACCTTACGAGGAAGGAGAGAGAAAATGGCTGTACAAAGAATAAATACAGATGCCTTTAATGATGTGATGACTGCTATGGATGAAGCAATCAACTCATTTTCCACGGTGCGTGAAAATGTGGAAAGCAGCACAGAATCTCTTTTGGACAACTGGGATGGCGAGGCAAGGGATTCCTTTAAGGATGCCTGGGATACGCTGAAGCTCTATATGTCCAATGAGAATGACATGCTTGAGGTAATGAGAGAGGATCTGGAGTCCATTAAGACCGCATATCTGCAGTGGGATGAGGAAATGTCAAATACGCTGCAGGGCGAAGATTAATACGGAGGTTGAATTATGTCAAGAGCGGGTAGAATTATTTCTTTAAGACATATAGAAGGAAGAACAGATGACGGGGAATTTACAGTAAACCGCATCAACCGTATGCTGGGCGATGTGGCGGATGACCTGAATTCTGCAGTGAAGTCCTCCCAGCTTCATGTATATGACAGCGATTTCACCGGTTTCCGTGATACGGATCCCGATACGGATCGCTACCTCGAGGCAACAAGAAATGCGATCGAGAACGAAGTGGATGCTTGTGCCGATGCGGATACTCGGGAAGCAATCGAGGCTATGGAACGTGCTGCTCAGCAGGTGGCTCAGGCTGCACAGAGCATTTTCGGGAATTAATTGAGGGAGGCATTTATGTCGGAATTATCAGTAAATTTTGGCAGATTAGACGATGTGATCGATGATCTGAATGATTTAGTAGGGTACTATGATGACCGCATAGATCTTCTTTCGGATATCAAGAGTGATGTGAACGGTACGACCAACGAGTTTGGTTATCTGTCATCCGCATCCTTCCAGCTTTCACAGAAGATCAGTGAACTGGAAGGATATCGGGATAAGGTATCTACTTTCTGCAGCCGTGTGGAGAGCTTCCGGGATTTGGCATATGATGAGGAGTCCGGACTTGCGGATCGTCTCTATTCCAATTCCAACCAGTTCATGGATGAGATGGGAATTACTCCGGAATACGAAAAGGGCATTCTGGAAAAGTTCGCAGAAGGCTTTGTGGACGGCGTGGCCGCCATCTACAATGCTGTTGTTGACTTTGGCGAGTCCATCGTGGAGTGGTTCGAGGAGCATCCTATTGTCGGACAGATCCTTACGGTGATCGGTGAGGTGGCCCTTGTGGTTGTAGCAGCTGTTGCGTTTGTAGCTACACTTCCTGCCAGCGGCGTTCTTGGCGTTCTGGCTGCAATAGGGGCTGGCTGGGCGCTGTTCAAGGCGTCTACGGATCTTGTATGCGATTCAGCTGCACTCGGTGCTTACATCGCCGGAGATGAGGAGACCGGAGATTATCTTGCTGACTATGATGCGCATGATCTTTTCCATGACTCCGCTGAATGGGCAGGAAACGGTCTGAATGATGTGTTCGGCGTTGACTTCTTTGATGATGTATTTGTTTTCCAGGCTGATCTTGCATACTTTTCACTGGATGCGATCGAGTTCGCAACAAGCTTTTATGCGCCCGGCGCAGGAGACATCTGGAAGGGCTTCGATTATATCGAGCTTGGCGGAAATATTCTGACGGACATCCCGGAAAAGGGTATCATGGCACTGGGAAATATCGGTGACTTTGCCCTCGGCGAGGCGTTTGATGGAAATGATATTGCCGACAGGATCAAAACCGGCATCCAGGGCGCGCCGGATATAATCAGTGATTTCTCCTATTTTGTGGAGGATTTCGGCGGGATCTCGCCGGAGACGGGAGATGCTTTCCGTGACAGAATGGACAATGTTTCCAATCTGCTTTCCTTTACTGACGGAAATCCGATCGGTACGGTATTTGGAGGACTGGACTTCGTTATTCCTGATATCGGGCTGGATGGCATCCATCTGGATAATATCCACATTAATGCACCGGGTGCTTCTTTCCCGACGATCGAGGTTTCCATTGCGTATTGATCGGTAAGCTGCATTTCGATTGGTATGCTGCATATTGGCCGGTAAGACATATTGGCCGGTAAGTCAGAATGTGTTTTGAACCTGTAAACGGCTTTCTCCTGCAGGCTTTCGGTCTGCAGGGAAGGTGGTAAATCATAAACAAAGGAACTAATAAGGGGGTACATATGAGCAGCAGTGAGCGTGATATTCGGGTGACGGAACTGATCCAGCAGGGCGAGGCTCTTGCGGGAACCAACAATCTCGAAGAAGCAATGAAGAAGTTTGATGAGGCAGAGAAGATCGATCCCGAGAATATCCGGGTGTATATCTCCAAAGCAATCCTCTGCATGGTGCAGAAGGATTATGAGGGAGCAGAGAAGCAGATCAGCCGCGGACTTATTCTGGATGAGAATAACGGCGTTCTGTATTTCCACAGAGGAAACATCCATTTTTATCAGCAGAAGTTTGATGAAGCAAAGCTGGATTTCGAGCGGGCGATCAATCTCGGACACGAGACAAAGCTGGCCTGCTTCCAGCTGGCAACGCTGTATAACTATCTGAAGGATTATGAGAATGCGCTATTCTATTACAATAAGACTCTGCAGAAGGATCCCTTCTATGAGCGTGCGCTGCTGAAAAAGATCGAGGTGCTTCTCCGTCTTGCCAGAAATAACGAGGCATATGTTGCCGCAAATGATTTCATTGACAAGAAGCCCGAATTCTTTGAAGGTTATCATTATAAATTTATTTCCCTTATGTCTCTGGGAAATATGGAGGAGGCCAAGCTTGTTCTGGACAGAGCCATTGAGCGGTTCCCCAATGATCTTGGTTTCAAGTATGATCTGATGATGTACTACGATACGGTTGGTGATTTCCAGAGTGCCCTTCTGGTAGTGGAAACCTATTTCGAATCCGATCCGGTCAGATTCCGCAGAGTAAAGGCAGATAAGGCAAGACTTCTTTACAAGATGAGAGATTTTGAGAGAGCTGAGGCTGCGGCGGTTGAGGTTCTGAATATTGAATTCAGCTCTGAAATGGCTTATTATGTCATGCTTTCCCGTCTTGCTGCAGCAGACTTTGCCAATGCCGTTAAGTATGCGCAGCTGATCAAGGAAAATAAGGATTCCACAGATAAGGAACCGTATTATGCTGCTTATTATTATGAAGCGCTGGCTTATATGAAGGCAGGAGATACAGAGCGGGCAACGCCGGCGTTTGAAGAAGCACAGCGCGTTCTCCGGATGGCAACCATCGAGAATCCGGGAAGAATGAATCTGTATATCTATCGTGCCCTCTGCTATAAGGCAGTGAATGACAATGAACGCGCGCTGGAGATGGCGGATTATGTGATCAATCTGACCAAGGGCGAGTTTAAAGAAGCATATTATATCCGGGGAATGGTTTATCAGGATATGGGAGAGAATGAAAAGGCACAGGCAGATTTTGCCATTGTTACCAATTCCGGTTCTCCGCTCCAGAATTTCGTGATGTAATCTGCTGTAGCCAGGGAGAAATGCAAGGAGGAACAACATGTCAAGTATGAATTTTGAAATCGAGCTGGATCAGCTCAGCTCCTGTTATTCTACTTACCAGACGGAGCTGGAGAATCTGCAGGGGATTTTTGATACGCTGAAGAGCGGGATCGAGACCCTGAGAGATTCCGAGTGGAGGTCTGATGCCAGCACGCAATTCTTTTCACTTTATGATGACCGCTGGTCACAGAATATGGAGGGACAGCTTCAGATCATGGAGGAAATGGTTGCTTTGCTGAAGGACGCAAAGGATACGTACGACCGGGTCGATCAGGCGGCTGCGGATGTGAAGGTTCCGTAATTAAACTGAATATACTTATACAGAGCTGACTTGAAAAAAGCAATCCATACTTTTTTAAGTCAGCTCTGTTCGTATATATATATATATATATCTGTCAGGTGAAGTGGTGTCTGACCGGACGGAAAAATCATGCTCGCTCCGTTAGGTGAAGTGATGTAAGGCCGGGTGGAAAAAGCATGATCACTACCGGGATCTCACTCAGTCAGGCGAGGTGTATGCGGGGGTATAAATAGATACAGGCAGTTTCTAAAGAGGAGAAGGAGGTTGATGTATGTCACTTAATATTGATCTTGATTATGAAGCGGTTAATGGTATTGCCAATCAGATGCTTGCCCAGAAAAATACCTTGGAATCATATCTCGATTCGATTTCGCAGGCAGTGCATAACTTAACGGGGGTCTGGCAGGGCTCTGCTGCATCGGAGCTTGAAGATCTATATAATAATTACATCCAGTGTAATTTGCAATGGTTTGTTGAACTGATCAATGATAATATCGGGGAACTGGAAAGGGCGACCAAAATGTTGATGGAACTGGATGCGCTTTTATCCAGGTTGTTTGACCATTGAGAGAATATTGAATAATCATGAACAATCTTGAATAATCCAGAAAGGTGGAATACTATGGCAGAGCGTCTTGTATATTCGGGAACAGCGTTTGAAGAGTTTATCAATACCGTTAGAATGGTGACTGAAAATATCGATACTACATGGAATAACATCAGCAATCTGGGCAGCAGCCTGGAGGCGGAATGGCATGGTGATGCGGCAGATGCTTTTTTTGAGAATTTTAATATAATTGTTCAAAAAAAAGCAGTTGTAGAAGAAACATTAAACTACATGCTGCAGTCGGTTGAGTCTGCAAGAGACCAGATGCTTGAGGCAGATGCTGCTATGGCTGATGTTGTTCAGTCATTGGTGTGATCTAAGCGAAAAAGATCAGGGGGTGTAAGATGAGTGATATTATAAAAGTGGAATATGAAGAAGTGAATCAGCTTGCCTCGGAAATGGTTGAAGATACACAGCATATGAAGGAAGTGGTTCTCAGACTCAAGAATGCAGTCGACAGTACTGCCGGAGTCTGGGAGGGAGATGCTGCAAATGGAATGAGGCAGTATTTCGATAATAGAGTTCAGCCGCTTATTGAGCAGATGAGTGACCTGATCCTGGATAGGATTGAGAGCCTGAGGATGGCTACGGGTACACTTATGGATACGGATGAATCTTTGTCAAGAATGTTCTGATGTAATAGTACGCTGTTGGATTATTGGGGAAATGGCGGACCGGAAACAGCAGATGATCAGTGGACAGATAGGAGGCTGAAATGGGAAGATTAGTTATCAGAGAAGATGAGCTGGGCCAGTTGATGGCGGAGCATGATCTGGCGATCGCCCAGCTTGAAGAACTGTGGGAAAAAATACGGAAGAATGTTTCCACCCTTGAGGAGGCCTGGGAAGGGGATGCGGCAAGCGCATTCTTTGAGGAATTCTACAGCATGGAAACACCTATGCAGAAAACCTTCGAGGTGATCCAGCAGGAGAGGGATATCATCTCTCAGATCAGGCAGCAGATGATGGATACGGAGACACAGATCGTGGCAGCTATATCAGCGATGCAGCCATAGATATCTGTTATGCCGGTATATCGATTCTTAAATAACTGGAACAAATGCTTGCCTGCTTAACCTTACGGATTTTGTGCAGAATTTTTCAGAACCCGTATGATAAGATGATTACAGTGAAAGAAAG
>DFHD01000019.1 GCA_002372545.1 Lachnospiraceae bacterium UBA3732
AACAGATCCGGGCCTATTGGAGAGAGTACTTTACGCATTTGGACTTCTTGAGGCGCTCGTTAAGGTAGGGATGAAGTTTACTTTTAAGGGCGGCACAAGCCTGATGCTCCTGTTGGATCATCCAATCAGGCTATCCACGGACATCGACATTATTGTGGATCCAGGGACTGATGTGGAGAGCTACATTGAGCAGGCGGGAGCCATCTTTCCCTTCCTGCGAAAGGAAGAGGATATCCGTAAGGGGCGGAACAATATAGAAAAAAGCCACTTCAAATTTATCTACTATTCCCCCGTCCGGCAGAGAGAGTTTTACATATTGCTGGATATTGTTTTCATGGAATCTCCGTATGACCAGGTTGTGACAAAACCCATTCGTAATGATCTGCTTGTCACAGCTCCGGAAGACTTTGTGGTAACCATGCCTACGATGGAATGCATTCTGGGTGACAAGCTGACTGCTTTCGCCCCGCATACCACGGGCGTTCTGCTGGGGGAGGGAAAAGAACTGGAGATCGCCAAGCAAATGTTTGATGTAGCCACCTTGGCAGAGCGGATGCAGGACCAGAAGCAGTTCCGTGCGACCTACGACAGAGCCGTTGTAGAAGAACTGGCTTTCCGGGGATTGGAATTGGAAAAAGAGAAAGTTCTGAAAGACACCATCCGGGCCTGTATCAGCATTATCAGCCGTGGCGAATATGATAAAGAGGATTATGTGGAATACCTGAAGGGTATCCGCTCCCTGACAGATCATATTCTGGGGAAGAAATTCACACCGGAAATCGCTGCTGAGAAAGCATGTTCAGTGATGTGTCTTGCCGCCAGTGCTTTAACACAGACGGATTATCCGAAGATTGCTGATGCAGTAGGATATGCGAAAGAACGTCTTGCAGGCGATCAATATAAGCGCCTCGCTTATATCCGGAAGAGAAATCTTAAAGCTTATGGCTATCTTGTGGAAGCTACAAGGATGCTCGAAGGTGTTTAATGTTTATTACATTACATAGCCCGATTAGTATGTTCCTTTTATTTGGAATAAACTGATCGGGCTTTCTTTATTTCATGCAAAGGAGGATGTCAGATGAATTATGAGCAGTTTCTGGAACAGATGAAAGAGGATCTTCAGGTCAGGTTTGCCAAAGATCTCCCGCCGGAGCTTGCCGATGTGAGGATCGGGATCCGGGACGTTGAGAAGCTTCAGGGAGAATCCTACCGCGGAATTTCCTTCCGCAGCGAAGACTCTCCGGTTGAGGCAAATCTCAACATGACCGGTGTATTTCAGGTCTATGAAGCAGGCCGTCCTTATGAGGATATTTTGGAGGAGGTGGAAGCGCAGCTTATGAAGGTCGTGGATCGTACGCCCCAGTTTAACATCGGTGAGCTGACAGACTATGAAGCCATGAAACCGAAGCTGATGATGGAGGTCATTCCTCAGAAGGGAAATGAGGACAGGCTGGAGAATATCCCTCATCAGAAAGTAGAGGACATGGCCCTGATTTATCGTGTGGACATGGGCGACAGTGCCGGAGGGAAGATGACTTCCGTAATTACCAACCAGCAGCTGAAAGCCTTCGGAATTACAGCAGAGCAGCTTCATCAGGATGCCCTGAAGAATGCACCTCTTACACATCCGGCCTCGCTCCGGTCCATGCAGGAAGTGATGGCGGAGATGATGGGAATGGAGCCGGAAGAGATTGCGACCGGGGAACCTATGATGCTGGTGGCTACAGTGGAAGGCTCCTTCATGGGAGCGTCTGTTATTCAGTATCCGGAATTCATGGATCAGACGGCTGAGAAGATCGGCGGTGATTTCTTCGTCCTGCCTTCATCTATTCACGAGGTTCTCCTGATTCCGGATGACGGCACTCAGGATTATCACGACCTGGCGGAGATGGTACAGACCATCAATGAGACGCAGGTAGCACCGGCAGAGCGGCTTTCGGATAATGTCTATCATTACGACAAAGCTGACCGCGTATTCGAGTTGGCTGATAAGACAGCATCAAGGAAGCTGGCAAGGGAAATGGAAAAGAAGGCGGCTGCAAGGGACGGAGCAGAAAAGAAACCGTCTGTCCTTGAGCAGCTCGGAGAAAAAAAGAAAGAGGCGATGGATCATGCACCGAAAGCAAAAGCACCGGGAAGGACTGCACCGGAAGCAGCCTTATAATTTCACAGGAGCATACCGGAACAAGGGAGCGTTAGAAGCTTATTACAGAAAGCGGATATCGCTCCCTTTTCTTATGCACCGGAGAGGACGGATCACATGAGTTTTACAGATGGAAGTATGTGTGCCATAGAAGCATTGATGCGGGAGAAGCCGGGATACAACAACTATGATGACGGCTGTGACGGCCGGTATCCGGAATGCAGGAGCTGCCGGTATCACACGCCATATTCCCTTCGCGGTGACTGTGTATTTGATGAGTGCCCCTATCTGGTCAAGGCTGCTTCTTCCGCAAGGAAGAAAGGCGGTGGTGGTCATGGCTGTATTCCGCGTTGAGAAGAATGCCAACTACACGACCATGTGCAATTACCACCTGCGGGACCAGAACCTGAGCCTGAAAGCAAAAGGACTCTTGTCGCTGTTTCTGAGCCTGCCGGATGAATGGCATTACAGCACCAGGGGTGTTGCCGCCATCTGTAAGGAGGGTGTGGACAGTGTGAATTCCACGCTCCGGGAACTGGAGGAATACGGATACCTGACCCGCAGCCAGAAGCGGCTGGAAAACGGCCGCATGGGCGAGATCGAATATGTGATCTACGAAATGCCGGATGGGGCTTTGCCGGATGCAGACTTTCCAGGTACAGGATCACCGTATACGGAAAATCCGGATACGGCAGAATCGTGTACGGAGAACCCAAGAGAAATAAAGATAGAACAAGTAAAGAAAGAACAAGTACTGAAATAATCAATAAAAGAGAGAGTAAGAGAACGGTCCGCCATCGCTATGGCCAGTACCAGAACGTGCTTCTCTCGGATGAGGAGATGGAAAAAATGAAGAGTGAATTCCCAAATGATTACCAGAGCCGTCTTGAACGTCTGTCGGAGTACATGGCTTCGACCGGCAAGATCTACAAGAACCACCTGGCTACGATCCGCAGCTGGGCAAGGCGTGACGGCCAGAAGACACAGGAAAAGAAAACCTATGACCACGGAAACTATCAGTTTTCTGCTGGAGAGAGCTTATGAAAGAGCTGCTGGAAGGTTTTTTAAGTAAGCTGGAAACAGAATCTACGCCGAAGGAAGGTGAATACCTTGGTGAGGATGGTCTGCTCTACTGCAGGAAGTGTCATACACCGGTGCAGTGCCAAAAGGAATTCCTTGGGAAGATGCGGATACTTCCATGCATGTGCAAATGCAGGCAGGAGGAGATGCGAAGGCAGAAAGAAGAGGATGAAGCCAGAGAACGGATGAATACCATCCACCGTCTGAAATCTACCGGCATTCAGGAACGACATCTTCTGGACTGGCGGTTTGATGTTGCAGAGGAGACGGACACGATCCGTTGGGCAAAAAACTATGTGGAGAACTGGAGGAAGGTCAGGGCTGAAAACCTTGGCCTTTTACTTTGGGGAGATGTCGGAACTGGCAAATCCTTTGCGGCTGCCTGCATTGCCAATTCATTGCTGGAGCAGGCCATACCGGTGCTGATGACCAACTTCTCCAAGATCCTGAACCAGATGGGAGCCATGTATTCGGAAGAACGCTACCGATACATCGCTTCCTTCAATCACTATTCCCTGCTGATCATTGATGACCTTGGGATTGAGCGGAGTACGGAATATGCGAAGGAACAGGTATATGCCGTGATCGACGAGCGTTACAAAGCCAATCTCCCCCTGATCATCACGACCAACCTGACGATCGGTGAGATCCGCAATCCGGACAATGTTGCCGACGCCCGAATCTACAGCCGGGTACTGGAAATGTGTACGCCGGTGCAGGTCGGCGGCAGCGACCGAAGACGGGCCGTCAGCAGGGACAAGCAGGAACTGGTGAAGGATGTCCTGTTCTCCGGGAAGGGAGGTGAAACCAATTAATGAGCACAAAAGCAACCGTGATCGCCTGCGTCAATCAGAAAGGCGGCACGGGCAAGACCACCACCTGTGAGAACCTTGGCGCAGGGCTTGTGATGAATGGGAAGAAGGTGCTGCTGGTGGATTTTGACCCGCAGGCCTCGCTCAGCATCAGCCTCGGGTATCCCAAACCGGAGGAGCTGCCTGTGACGATTGCGGACATTATGAAAAAAGTGGTAGATGAAAAAGAAATCAAGCCCGGAGAAGGGGTCCTCCATCACAAAGAGGGTATGGATCTCATGTCTTCGAGCATTGAACTCTCCGGCATGGAGGTTTCCCTGGTCAATACGATCAGCCGGGAGACGGTGCTGAAGGAATATCTGGAGAGCGTAAAGCGAGACTATGATTTTATCCTGCTGGATTGTTCTCCCAGCCTGGGAATGCTGACCATCAATGCCATGGCTGCGGCGGACACTTTACTGATTCCGGTCCAGGCTTCCTATCTTCCGGCAAAGGGATTGGAGTAGCTGTTACAGACAGTGAATAAGGTCCGGCGGCAGATCAATCCCAAGTTGAAGATTGAGGGGATCCTTCTGACCATGGTGGACGCCAGGACAAACGATGCAAAGGAAATCAGCGAGCTGATCCGCAACGCCTATGGCGGAAAGATCAAGGTCTACGATACAGAGATCCCCCGTTCTGTCCGGGCTTCGGAGATCAGTAAGGAAGGAACCAGTATTATTAAGCACGATCCCGGAGGGAAAGTAGCGGATGCCTACCGGGAGCTGACGAAGGAGGTGGTGAAGAATGCCGAGAAAAGGCGCAAACGTAACTTTGAGCAGTTACGATGAGATTTTTACCACCGAGGAAGGCAGGACAGAGAGCCAGCAGGAACACGTACAGATGATTCCGCTCTCAGAACTGCATCCCTTTGAGGGACACCCCTTCCGGGTAGTCGATGACGAGGAAATGCAGAAAACCGTCGAGAGCGTGAAGGAGTATGGAGTTCTAACACCAGTGATTGCAAGACCGGATCCGGATGGTGGTTATGAGATTATTTCTGGTCACCGCAGGCTTCGGGCGTCTGAACTGGCCGGACTGGATAAGCTGCCGGTCATTGTCCGGGAGATGGATGACGACGAAGCCATTATCTACATGGTGGATTCGAATCTTCAAAGAGAGCACATCCTGCCGAGTGAGCGGGCTTTTGCTTACAAAATGAAGATGGATGCCATCAAACATCAGGGACAGCGGGCAGATTTAACTTGTGCCCAAGATGGGCACAAGTTGGAAGGTAAGAAGTCCAGAGATATTGTCGCAGAGGAAGCAGGTGTTAGCAAAAACCAAGTATCACGTTACATCCGCCTCACGGAGCTCATCCCGGAAATCCGCGACATGGTGGATGAGAAGAAGATCGCCTTCAACCCGGCGGTGGAGCTTTCCTACCTCAAACCGGAGGAGCAGAGAGAGTTCCTTAATGCGATGGATTATGCACAGGCAGCACCTTCTCTTTCCCAGGCCCAGCGGCTGAAAAAGCTGAGCCAGGAGGGGGAATGCAAGCGTGATGCCATGTGCGAAGTTATGAACGAAGTCAAAAAGGATGATATGACCACGATCACGATTCTCCATGATGTGCTGCGGAAGTACTTTCCAAAGTCCTATACACCGCAGCAGATGCAGGATGTGATCGTGAAGCTGCTGGAACAGTGGCAGAAAAAGAGAAACAGAGAACAGGCACGATAAGGAGGACATTTGATATGTGTTACAGAAACGGCTATGGACATACCTGTGACTGCTTTGGATGAGCAGGCCCTTTCCTACGCGGAGATCAAAGCGCTGTGCGCGGGCAATCCGCTGATCCGGGAAAAGATGAATCTGGATGTGGACGTGGCAAGACTGAAAGTGCTGAAAGCAGACCATCAGAGCAAGCAGTACCGGCTGGAGGATAAGCTGCTGAAATATTTCCCGTCAGAGATCGAACGGAACAAGGGGTATATCGCAGGGTTCCAGAGGGATCTGAAAACCGTGGAAGCACATCCTTTGCCAAAAGAGGATTTTGTCGGAATGGAGGTGAAGGGCAGGAAATTTACGGACAAAGAAGCAGCGGGTGAGGCAATCCTTGCCGTCTGCAAAGATTATAAAGGCAGAGATGCTGCCGTTCCCATCGGCAGCTACCGGGGCTTTGCCATGGAACTCACCTATGACAGCTTCCGGAAAGATTTCGAAATCATTCTGAAGGGCAGTATGAGTCACCGGGCTACTCTGGGGACGGATGCCAGGGGAAATATCACCCGCCTGGATAACTGCCTTGCGGCCATGCCGGACCGGATGCAGAAAGTACAGGATACACTGGATAATCTGTATCAGCAGCAGGCGGCGGCAAAAGAAGAATCCGGAAAGCCCTTCCCGCAGGAAGAGGAGCTCAGGGAGAAGAGTGCCAGACTCGCAGAGCTGGACGCAGCCCTGAACATGGATGAGAGGGATGTGCCGGTTGCCGGAGAAGATCTTTCTGATGTGGCAGAAGTTGCAGAGACCAAAGCTGCCTATGGAAAGCCCTCGGTGCTGGCGCAACTGAAAGAAAAGATGGAGCAGGCCGCCGGAGAGCCTCATCACAACAGGCCCAGAGAGGCGGTGGCGCTGTGACGGAGAGAAGAGATGAGATCCTGATCCTCCGGGTATCCCCCTCTGACAAGGAACGGATCCGGATGAAGATGGAGGAACTTGGCATTTCAAACATGAGCGCCTATATCCGCAAGATGGCACTGGACGGGTATTGCGTGAACCTCGATCTTATCGATGTGAAGGAACTGGTACACCTGCTCCGCCAGTGCAGCAATAACCTGAATCAGTATGCGAAGAAAGCACATCAGACCGGGAGCATCTATGAAGAAGATGTCCGGGACTTGAAAGAGAGATTTGATGAGATCTGGAGAATCGGGAAAGAGCTGTTGACAAGGCTCTCCACGATC
>DFHD01000006.1 GCA_002372545.1 Lachnospiraceae bacterium UBA3732
AAGGTTACGGACGGAAGCATTTCGGTTAACGAATCGCTCCTTACCGGTGAAGCGGATGAAATTCTGAAGAGAAGAAACTCGGATCTTATGTCCGGAAGCTTTGTGGTGAGCGGCAAGTGCTACGCCACGCTGACCAGAGTGGGCCGGAATTCCTATATCTCCCAGCTGACGGAGAAGGCGAAGGCCATGCCCAAGGGCGAGCAGTCGGAAATGATCCGGGATATCAACCTGATCATCAAGGTGGCCGGCATCGCCATCATCCCCATGGGAATCCTGCTCTTTATCCAGAGCTTTTTCGTTACCCATGCGGGCTTCTCCAAGAGTATCGATTCCATGGTGGCGGCAGTGATCGGTATGGTGCCGGAGGGACTTTACCTTCTGGTCAGTATAGCTCTTGCGCTCTCATCCATGCGGCTGGCCAAGAAAAAGGTGCTTTTGCATGATATGAAGAGTATTGAGACTCTGGCCAGAGTCAATATATTCTGTGTGGATAAAACCGGTACCATTACGGATAACCAGATGGATGTCAGAGGCGTTTATCCGCTGATGGAAATGTCCGACGAGGAAGGCGTGGAGCGGCTCATTGGCGCCTATACCCAGCTTGTGCCGGATAACAACCAGACCATGGATGCCCTTCGGAATTACTTTAAGGATGCAGGTATCATGCAGGCTACCCATGTGCAGCCCTTTTCTTCCAAGACCAAATACAGCTCGGTGATGACGCTCGAAAGAGAGTATCGTCTGGGTGCGCCGGACTTTCTTCTGGAGGGACCGCTCATCAACCGTTACGAGGAGCAGATCTCCGAATTCGAGGAGCAGGGGCTCCGTGTGCTTTCCTTTATCGCTATTGAAGGCGGCGTGATCCGTCCGCTGGCTTTTATCACGATCGAGAACCATATCCGTGCGGACGCCATCGATACCTTCCGGTATTTCCGTGAACAGGATGTGGAGATCAAGGTTATCTCCGGCGATAATCCCCTTACAGTTTCCAAGATCGCCGAGCGTGCGGGGATTGAAAATTCGGACTGCTACATTAACGCCATGGAACTGGATACCCAGGAGAAGATCGCAGATGCCGTAAAGAAATATACGGTTTTCGGCCGTGTTACGCCGGAGCAGAAAAAGATGATCATCGACAGCCTGAAGGAGCAGGGCAATACGGTAGCCATGACGGGCGACGGCGTCAACGATATTCTGGCCATGAAGGATGCGGACTGCTCCATTGCCATGGGAAGCGGTTCCGAAGCGGCTATGCAGGCGGCCCAGGTTGTCCTGCTGGATTCCGACTTCTCGCATATGACGAATATTGTGTCCGAGGGAAGAAAGGACATCAACAATATTGAGCGTTCGGCTACGCTCTTCCTGGTTAAGAATATATTCTCGGTTCTTCTGGGTATCTTCTCGGTAATCTGGCTGGATATGTATCCGCTGAAGCCTGCCCAGATCAGTCTGATCAGCGGCTTCAATATAGGCGTGCCGGCCTTTCTGCTGGCGCTGGAATCAAATACGAAGCGCCAGGGCAAGCATTTCCTGAAGAGGATTCTTTTGAAAGCATTGCCGGCGGCCCTGACGGCCTTTGTGGTCATTGCGGCTATGGCGAAGTTCGGCGAGGAGTTTAAGTTCAATATCGATGATATTTCGGTCTCCTCCACGTACCTTTTTGCCATTGTGGGCTTCATGATCCTGATCTTTATTTCGCGGCCCATGAACCGATACCGCTACGGCGTTCTGGTGGTCTGCGTGATCGGGCTTCTTCTGACCAGCGTATTCTTCCGGAATCTCTTTTCCATTACGCCCATTTCCAAGCAGTGTTTTATGCTGCTGGTGATCTTCGCCATCTGCACAGAGCCCTTCTTCCGCTATCTGACATGGCTGGCGGAGCGGATCGACCAGGCGTTTTATAAGAGAAAAGAAAAACGGGAGATCCGCCGGGAAATGCGCCACAAGATCCGGAAGATTGACGAGGCAAGGCAGGACGGAGAGTTCTGATCGGGGAATTTTTAATCCGGGTGTGACGGATGATGAGGATGAATATTATGTGTTAAGCAACAAAAGAGCAATAAATATTTGTATCCGGCTTCTCCGTTGACATTACAGGGTAAAATGGAGTAAACTACAGTTGGATTTTTGAGTTACATAAGCAGTACGGATAGACGGAGGGAATAAAATGGGACAGGTCCCGGAATATGTTGAGGACTACCTGAAGCTGATCGAGAATGCGCTTCAGAAAAAATACAATCTGAGTGCCTCAGGGGCAAGGCAGGCAGTGCAGGAATCTGCCGTGAGAAGTATCCTCTGCGGCGATAACGAGGCCATGAGACAGTACCAGATGCATCAGGATCTGGATAAAACAGTGGATGACGTGTTTAAGCAGTTTAAGTATAATCCCGGAGACCAGGCGCCGAGAAAGGATAACCGCTGAACGAGAAGGGTTAACAGAAAAAGAGGATGAGCGGAATGAAACAGGAAGAAGTATTTAACGCAGGGAATGCGGATATCGGAACGATCAGGACGGTGGAAACCGGTGCGTATGGAGCGGCAGAGGAAGAAATGGCTTTCGGAAGCACGAAGGAAGGCGAAATGAATGAACCAGTATACCGGAAACCCGGCGATAAGAAAAAGGAAGAGCTTGTGCCGGATGAGGAAGGGATCATTCCGTTTATCGATCAGGATATGCTGATCGGGGATATCATCGACGCCTATCCGGATGCCTCGCTGGTGTTCATGCGCTGCGGTATGTATTGCATCACTTGCCCTGCCTCCCAGATGGAAACGCTGGAACAGGCCTGCGCTGTTCATGGACTGGAGGCTGAGGATGTAGCTAAGGTTCTGAATGATTATCTGACCGAGCAGGCGCGAGTGGCTGAGGAAGAGGCGGCGGATGCTTCGGCGGATGTGCCGAATGACTGATGGCCGGCGGAGCCCCCTGTTAGCAGCAGCGGCCTGTCTGCCGTGTCATTGTTGGACAGATCTGTTCGATTTTTCTTGACAGGGATATTTTTTTATGATAATATCCGTTTCAATATAGAGCAAGGGAGTAGCGCCCCGGTTTCATTTACAGAGGTTTTTTGGCGCTGAACTGTTCGGGCAGACATGAGCTTTTTTCGGACAGGCAGATGCCGGTGAAACAGGGTTGCATGGATCGTCATCACGATTATAAGAATCCGGTTATGCAGCAATTCAGCGAGACTTGAACTATCAGCAAAGGCTCATAGTTTGTGTCTCGCTTTTGTTATACAAGAAGGGAGGTGATGGTATGCGGCAGAACAGTGAAATCAATACAGATGTAAGAGCAATGGGCATTGCCGGCTCTGTAGATGAACTGAATATGCTGAAAAGCAGGCAGAACGTAGGCATATGCAGCATAGGAATTGCTGTGATCCTGATGGTGCTCACAGCGATTTCTCCTATATTTCTGCTTTTTTCCATAGCGTTTATCGTTTTTGGCATAATCAAGCTGAGGGGTACAAACCGGTCCTTCAAGCTGATCTACAAGCAGCTGTTTGTGGAGGAACCGCTCCGGCGGAATTTCAGCAACGTGATCTATCATTGGGATAAGGGCTTTACCAGCGATGCGGTAAGTCAGTTCGGCCTTTGCTGTATGGGAAACCGCTTCCATTCAGAGGATTATATCTGTGCCGGTTATAACGGCGTAAATTTCGAGCTGTCTCAGGTAAAGGTGCAGTATCATACCTCTTCGGGAAAAAGCTCCCATACCGTCACTTACTTTGACGGAAGGATGATGGTTGTGGATTTTCCGGAGAAGATGGTACTGTCGGTGCAGATCTTTTCTGACAATTTCGCATATCGGGGAAGGCAGCTGACGGGCCTGAGAGACGAGAAGGTGGAAATGGAAAGCGTGAACTTCAATAAGCACTTTGATGTTCGGGCGGTGAACCCGCATGATGCGTTCTATCTTCTGACTCCGCAGTTCATGGAGCGCCTGGAGCTTCTGCTGAAGAAGTATCACAGTATTGCGGTTCACGTATCTAACGGAAAGATGTTCATCGGCATGAAGGAGCCTTATAACGATGCCTTTGATGCGAAACGGGGAGTGAAAAGCATATCCTATCCTGATGAAATGGCAAAGGTGCAGGGAGATATAGACGATATCAAGGCGATCATCAGCATCGTGAAGGATATGCAGAACCGTCCCGGCCCTGTAAAGAATGACCGGATGCAGCTGGATCAGTCGCTGAAGAATGTAAATCTGCAAAACACATTTATGTTCGGCGGAGCGGCCATGATGCAGCGGAATGTCATGCGGCAAAATGTCATGCCTCAGGATATCGTGCGGCAGAATACCATGCCTCCGGATGCGTTGCCGCAGCAGGGGGATGGAACGACGGTTAAGGATTTACTGAAACAGCAGATGCAGCCTTAGCCGCATGGGTAGATAGTTTAGGAAATGTAGATGATTTGGAAACGTAGATAATTTAGGAAATGTAGATGGCCGCGGAGGGCGGCAGAAAGTGAGGAGTATATGAAATACGTTGTAATTGGTGTTATTGCTTTGTTAGTTATACTGGTGATCTGGTTCATTTCCACGTCCAACGGGATCAAAACAGCTAGGCTGAAGGTGAAGGAAGCGTTATCCGGCATCGATGTGGCGCTGACCAAAAGATATGATGTTCTGACAAAGATGCTGGATGTAGTGAAGGGCTATCAGGCGTATGAAAGAGAAACCCTGACCCAGCTGGTAAGGCTTCGTTCCGGCATGAGCATGAACGAAAGACAGGAAGCTTCAAACAGGATGGATCAGCTTTCCGGCCAGATCCGGCTTCTGGCTGAGAATTATCCGGAGCTTCGCTCCAGTCAGAATTTTGCAGAGCTGCAGAGAAGCATTGTGGATGTGGAAGAGCATCTGCAGGCATCCCGCAGACTGTACAATGCGAATGTGACGGCTTACAACAATAAGATCATCATCTTCCCCAACAGTATTGTTGCCGGAATGATGGGGGCAACCCAGGAACAGCTCTTCGAGGCTGATGCAGCGAAGAGACAGGACGTCAAGATGACCTTCTGATGTATCAAGCCTGTTTTTTAGACCGTTTTCACGGCGGTTTTCACGGCCGGCGATACCCTCCGGGGGCGCCCAAACCCATAGGGCTCCGAACAAGCACTCTGATCCTATGAATTGATCGTGCGTTCGGAGTCCTATTAGTTTGGGCGCCCCGGAGGAGGCTTTCGGCCGCTGATTTTCCCGGGCATATGATCAGGCGGTCATCTGCCGCGCATTCACGCTTCGAAAGGTGGCCAGCTCGCCATCCACGATACGGATCAGCTTTGTGCCGTAGCGGGAAGCTTCCTCGGAATGCGTAACCTGGATGATGGTCTTGCCGTAATCCTTATTGATCCTGCTGAAGAGTTCCATCAGCCGCATACCGGTTTTGGTGTCCAGGTTGCCGATCGGTTCATCCAGGAACAGGATATCCGGATCGAAGACCAGAGCCCGTGCAATGGCCACTCTCTGCTGCTGTCCGCCGGAAAGTTCCCGGGGAGTCAGATTTCTTTTGTCTGCCAGACCGATCAGTTCCAGACATTCCTCCAGGCGGTCCTTTTTCACCCGCTCGCCCCTGAGGCTTACGGGGAGGGAAATATTATCTGCGACACTGAGGTTCGGGACAAGATTGTAAAACTGGAAAACAAAGCCAATCTCATGGTTTCGCATGCGGCAGAGCGCCTTATCGGAAAGCTTGCCCAGATCCTTTCCGTTTATCAGTACCTGGCCGGATGTGGGCTGATCCAGTCCGCCCAAAAGGTAGAGCAGAGTGGACTTACCGCTTCCGGAGGGACCCATGATGGAAACAAATTCGCCCTCCTCCACGTCAAAGCTGATATCCTTCAGAACCGGTGTAAACTGGCTGCCATTCACAAAAGTCTTCTTTATATTCTTCACTTCGATCTTACGCATTTTCTTTTCCTCCCGATAAGTATATTATTCTTTTCATTTCCTGTTTACTCGTACTTCAGTTCCTGCACAACACTGAGGCGGCGTGTCTTTTTCACTGTGGAAAGCGTGGCAATCAGAGTGATCACAGTGATGATCGCTGCATATCCGGGGAAGATGACCCAGCTGAACAGGATGTTCAAAGGCAATTCGATATAGATGCTGATGCCGGTCATGAGCTTGCACAGCAGGATGGTAAAGGGGATGGTGATCAGCAGGCTGAACAGGACACACAGGATGCTCTCTGTCAGCACAAGCTTTGTACGTCCGCCCTTATCCATTCCCACAGAGGCCATAACGGCCAGCTCTCTTTTGCGCTGATAAAAGCTGATGGTAATGTTATTGAATACGCCGATGGAGGCGATGATCATGGCCAGCCAGGTAAAGATGGAAAGGATATCTACGATCATCTGGTTGGATTCCACATTGTCCTGCCTGTCCTCCTCAATAGTGGAGTAGGTTGCGCCCAGCGAGGTAAGGAAGGGCCTAAAGGCCTCTTCGGCAGCTTCGGCATTACCGGAAAGGCGGAATACGATCTCCTCTGCCTCTCTTACGCCAAAGGCTTTTCGCAGCGCCTCGGGCCGAATGAATACACACAGGCCGCCGTTATATACTCTTCCGTCATAGATACCGGCTACCGTAAACGTTGCTTTCTTTCCGTTCATCGTAAATTCGATCGTATCACCGGCCTTTTTGTGAACCTTCCTGGCTACCTTAATGGGAAGGAGGACGCTGTTCTCGCCGCCGTTTATATAGGCTTCAAAATCCTCCCGGTATTCCGTGGTGAGGTGGAAATAGCCATCCGTTACATCCCGAAGCGCTTCGGGATCCGAACCCATCAGATAGGCTTCGGTATCGTCTGTTTCCACCAGGGCGAAGTACATGGTTGTGATGGAGCTATTGTCGATCTCCGGAATGCTTCTCAGCTTTTCCAGGATCATATCGGTCGTGGCATCCTGACCTGAGCTTTCCATGATGCCGTCAATGGAATAATCATAATTCATTGTTTCGTAAGCATCGACTACCGTGCTCGCCATGCTCTTTCCGAAGGAAGAGAGCATCAGGGATGCGGAGAGGGAAACAACGATCAGTACGATATTGCTCCGGAGAAGCTTGGAGGTGCGGATGTTATTGATGGCAAGATAAAGGGTTGTGTTTCCCCGGCAGAGCCTTGCCAGAACACCGGCGATCAGCTTTACCAGGAGGGGCGTCAGCAGGATGATGCCGGCAAAGGCGCTGAACATACCGATCAGGGTGCTGGAATTAGCGGAGCGTCCCCAGATTATGGATACAGTGATGGAGAAGCCGAGCAGAACCGCACCGACGATCCACTTGATCCATTTGTTTTTGTTAGATGCTTCCACCCGGTTCAGGATGACATCCTTTACCACAAGCCGCCTTACGGAGCGGACCGGGGTCCACGCGGAAAGAACGGAGAGCAGGATGGCAAAGATGATGCCGATCAGGATGTAGGTGGGATTCACATGAAAGGCGGGGTAGATCTTATATTCCGCCAGAGGTGAGATCCATCGGCCAAGGAAGAAGAGAAGGATCTCTCCGAGTGTGCAGCCTGCGAGGCCGCCCAGGATGCCGTAGAGGAAGCCCTCCATCAGGATGATCCGTTCCACCTTCTTTTTCGTGGCGCCCTGGCTCATGAAGGTGCCGATGATGGAAAGCCGCTCGGTCACCACCAGCTTAAACACGCCGTGGATGATGATGGCGCTGACGATCATGACTATGGTAAGCATCATGTAAAGAGCTACCTGTATGGAACTATCCACATGGAGATGGGATGTGTCCAGTGACATGGCGGTAAACCGCGCCGAGGAGGTGTTGAATTCCTCTGTGAACTGCTCGATTTCTTTTGCCTTCGTTTCTCCTTCGGAAAGACGGGCTGTCAGATAATTAAATTTTCCTTCAGCGGAGAGCTCGCTGTTCAGATAGGAATAGGGGACAAGTATGGAAAATGATGTTTTCTGATCGGTCTGAAACAGATTCTCATTTGCGCAGATGGCTGAGATGGTAAGCTGCTTTTCCGAACCGGAAAGATAAAGCGTAATGGTATCGCCTGCGGAAAGATTTCTGCTGTCAGCGATCCGCTTGGATATGATGCAGGAGGCTTCATCCGGGGACTCCGTCTGCAGGAAGTCTGCGTTTCCGTCCACGAGGCTGCCGCTGTAGGCGGTTCTTCCGTGAAGCCGGACGTAGATCAGCCGGCCGTCATCCTCAATTACGCCGGTAGCGGCAAGCTCACCGTTTGTTTCATACAGACTGGTTCCTTCGGGGAGCTCCTCTGTCAGCTCATCGAGACTGAAGAAGGGCGTGTCACTTGAGAAAAAGGCGACGTCCATGCCTTCGCGGCTGGCTTCGTAGGGGGCAAGGAAGCTGTCCGTCAGGACATCCACAAGTCCGAGGCTCCCCACAAGAAGTGCTGTGCTGATGGCGATGGAAAAGACCAGCAGAAACAGCCGCCCTTTTTTCTCCCACATGCTTTTTGAAATGTACCTAAGAAAAACCTTCACTTTCTTCCTCCTTTGTAACACTGGTGTAACTAAGCGGCTACACGGGTTTCATTTACAGGTGTTACTATAAAGGTCGAAAATGAAGGTATCCTTTGAAAAAGATTAAAATTAGATTAAAAAACTCAGAATCCGATGTGAAGGGAGGTTCCGCAGCTCTTGCAATGGAAAGCATCGAAGAGGTTCACGGTTCCGCAAAGCGGGCAGCTGATGAAACGGTGCTGCTGTCTGCCTATGGTTCCAATGGTCTGGAATTCATTCCGCGCGGACTGCTCTTCAAGACGGAAGAGGCTGACGGTAGCTTCTTCTGCCATATCCTGGCCGTTATCTACGCTGAACAGGCCAACGGTCTTCTCTTCGTCCTGAGACGGTTCAATATAGAAGGAACCGGTGCCCCGGGGCTGCTGCATGGGACGGCCGTTCATGTTTTGTCCGGCCATATTCTGCGGAGCGAAGCGGCTCTGATTATTCATGCCCTGTCTGTTCATACCCTGTCCG
>DFHD01000117.1 GCA_002372545.1 Lachnospiraceae bacterium UBA3732
CGGATCTTTTCATGCAGCTCCTGACGGTTTCCGCCGGCTTTCGCTGCATCCATCATGATATTTTCTGTAGCCATGAAGGGAATTTCCTCCATGAAATGCTTTTCGATCACCTTATCATTGACCACAAGGCCGTCCACCACGTTCATATAGAGGTCCAGAATGCCATCCACTGCCAGGAAAGCCTCCGGTACGGAGATCCGCTTGTTGGCCGAATCATCCAGGGTTCTCTCAAACCACTGCGTAGCGGCAGTGATCGCCGGATTCAGGGCGTCTGCCATCACGTAATTTGCAAGAGAAGCAATCCGCTCGCTCCGCATGGGATTACGCTTGTAGGCCATGGCTGAGGAACCGATCTGGTTCTTTTCAAACGGCTCCTCCACCTCCTTCAGATGCTGTAGAAGGCGAACATCATTGGAGAACTTATGGGCGCTTACCGCAATACCGGAAAGGGTATTCAGCACTCTGGCATCCACCTTCCGGGAATAGGTCTGGCCGGATACGGGATAGCAGGCCGCAAAGCCCATCTTCTCCGCAATCTTCTTATCCAGCGCCTTAACCTTTTCATGATCTCCGTTAAACAGCTCCATAAAGCTTGCCTGGGTTCCTGTCGTTCCCTTGGAGCCGAGAAGCTTCTGCTTACCGATCATGTATTCCACATCCTCCAGGTCCATCAGAAGATCCTGCAGCCAGAGCGAGGCGCGCTTCCCTACCGTGGTGGGCTGCGCCGGCTGGAAGTGTGTAAAGGCCAGTGTAGGCAGGCTCTTATATTCCATGGCAAATTCAGACAGCTTCTGGATCACGTTCAGCAGCTTCCGGCGTACAAGGCGGAGTCCCTCGGTCATGATGATCACATCCGTATTATCTCCGACATAGCAGCTCGTTGCGCCCAGATGGATCACGCCGGCGGTCTTTTCGCTGACCTGGGTACCATAGGCATAGACATGGCTCATAACATCATGCCTTACCTCCTTTTCCCGGGCTTTTGCCACATCATAATTGATATCCTCTGCATGGCTTTTCAGCTCCTCGATCATATCCGGAGTGATCCGGGGCTCGCCCTTCTCATCGGTCAGACCGAGCTCCATCTCTGACTCGGCCAGAGCGATCCAAAGCTTTCTCCAGGTTTTGAATTTCATGTCCGGGGAGAAAATATACTGCATTTCCTTTGAAGCATACCGCTCGGAAAGCGGGCTGTCGTATTTGTCTCTCATTCCTGTTCTCCTCTTGATTACGGAAAGCCGGTACACCGGTTTCCGGATTTTAAAAATACTATGCATTCCGAAAAACGCATCATTTTCATCTGTCGGTCCGTCATCCTCCCGGATCTGCCACCCGGCATAGCTATTCTTCGATCACTCCGCCGGATGACCGCCCGGATATCTACTTTCCGGCAAGTTCCTCTTTCATGTAAACCGCGATGGCATCCTTCCAGTCAGCAAACTGATATCCGCCGGTAAGCTTCAGCATATAATTCTCCAGCACCGAATAGGCCGGCCGCTCCGCCGGGGTGGGATACTCTGCTGTTGTGATCCTCTTAACTGCCGTTTCTACGCCGGCAAGACGGTAAAACTCTTCTGTAAATTCAGCCCAGGAGCAGAAGCCCTCGCAGGTTCCATGGAACACACCATAGTTCTCTGTAGGCTCCAGGCTGTGGATACAGCGGGCAAGCTCCAGCGTGCTTGTCGGACTGCCCACCTGATCATGCACAACGGAAACCGTATCATGGTCTCTGGCAAGTCCCAGCATGGTACGGACAAAGTTCTTTCCATCTCCGTAAAGCCAGGCTGTACGAACAATGAAAAAGTGTCCGGAGAACTGCTTAACAAACTCTTCGCCCGCATACTTTGTCTTTCCGTAGGCGCCAAGTGGTGCGGGAGCCGCAAATTCGGTATAGGGTTCTCTGGCCGTTCCGTCAAACACATAGTCGGTGGAAACATGCACCAGCTTTGCGCCAAGCTTTTCGGATGCTATAGCCAGATTCCGGGGGCCGATGGCATTCACCCGGTAAGCCGCATCCCATGCGGACTCCGCTGCATTAACGTTCGTGAAAGCGGCTGCATTGATCACCACATCCGGCTTTTCCTTTTCGAAAAAGGCCAAAACCTCCGGAAGATTTGTAATATCCAGGGCCGGAATGCCTTCCACGCCTACGTCTGTCAGAAGGAGCTTCGTATCCTCTTCTCCCGCATATTCCTTTTGCAGTGCCCGGCCAAGCTGTCCGTTGGCCCCGGTGATCAGTATTTTTTTCATACCCTGTGTTTCTCCCTTATATGTATTCTAAATATGATTTATCTTACCCTTCAGGCATATATTTCATATGATCTGTATGCATTTGGGGCATGTACTTACCATCCATTTACATATACTTACTTCTTTGCATACACTTACTTCTTTTGCTGCGTATATTGGATCAGTTTTCCCTCCCGGGCAGGGCGCCTCAGATCTTGATGCCCCAGGTTTTGAAATAGATCATCAGCGATTTCATGAACTGCATTATCCCTTTCAGGTTCTTTGTGTTGTCCCGGTTCCACTTATGATAAACGCTGACCCGCGGCTCGAAAAGGATCGTCTTTCCGCTTTTCAGCACTCTTTGGGAAAGGTCGGAATCCTCGCAGTACATGAAATAATTCCGTGAAAAACCCTTTAAGCGGTAAAGCTCCTTCGTCCGCGCGCCAAAAAAACAGCCGGTACAGAACTCGATGGGTGTCGGCTCCGTAAAGACCTCATCCTGCCTGGTATATTTTTTTCTCAGCCAGTGAAAGCCGGGGAATTTTTCAAGAATGGAAAAACGAATGGATGGCCCGTACTTGGGGATAGCCTGCTCCGAGCCGTCCGGATTGAGTATTCTGGGCGTCACGAGACCCGCCTCCGGATGCTCCTCCAGGCAGTCAGCCAGACGGCGGAACACCTCGTCAGCCGCCTCGATATCCGGATTGACTACGAAATGATATTTCGACCTTACTCTGCTAATAATGGCATTGTGTCCGCGGCCGAAGCCCAGATTCCGCTTACTCCGGATGACCTCCACCTCAGGAAAAGCCTTTTCCACAAGAATAGGCGTCCCGTCCGTTGATGCGTTATCAAAAACAAGAAGCCGGAAGGAGAGTCCCTCCGCCTCCTGAAGACAGGTCTCTACTGCCCGCAGGATCGTCTCCCTATTGTTATAGGTAACAATACCTGCAGTAATTTCAGTTTTCGGATATGCTTTCGCCATCATAGTCCTCGAATATCAGCTCGGAATTACCATCAAAGGCCTCAGTGGAATCCTTTTTGAAAATAACGATCAGCGTCTGGAAGATGAGCTTGACATCCAGCCAGAAGCTGTACTCCTCTATATAGAGCAGATCCAGGATCAGCTTGTCTCTCGGAGATGTGTTGTACTTTCCGGCGATCTGGGCATAACCCGTGATCCCCGCTTTAACCCGGAGCCGGTACTCAAACTCCGGAAGATTCGACGTATAGTTAAAGATATTGGCCAGCATTTCCGGACGGGGACCCACGATACTCATATCCCCCCGGAGTACATTCCAGAACTGGGGAATCTCGTCGAGCCTGAACCGGCGAAGGATTTTCCCCACCTTGGTGATCCGGTCGTCGCCCACAACCGAATTGTAGTTATCCACATCCTCCCTCATGGAGCGGAGCTTGTAAACCGAAAAGATCCGTCCGTCCCTGGTCGCCCGGTTCTGCTTGAAGAAAACAGCGCCGCCGTCCTCCACCTTAATGGCCATAGCAGACAGAATAAGGATGGGCGAGGTGATAAACAGGGCGATTCCCGAAAGGATAATATCAAAAGCACGCTTTACTACCTTCTGCTCCGCTGTCATGCCTCTTGTGGAAAGGGCAAACAGCGATACATCGTCCAGGATCACATGGCGGGCGTTCAGCTCCACCACATCAGCCATGCTGGGGTTGATGTAGACATTTTTCATATTCTGATAGCAGTACTCCACGATCTCTGTCCGTTCACGGACCGGAACATCATAGAGAACAATGGTATCATATTGCTTAACGATACCCCTGAGCTCCGGATTACGGTAATCCACACTCCGGCAGATCCTGTACTGCAGTCTGTACTTCCGGATGCCCCGGGTAACCTCATTCAGAGACCGCTGGGAGCTCGTAACAATGAGGCACCGCTCCGGCGCGTGGATCTTAAAGTAAAACCAGTTGCCGAAGTAGGTAACGATACTGATCTCCAGGATCTGCGCACCCACCACGACCAGAAGCAGCCAGGGATGTGAAAAACGAAACCGTATACCATTGGCCGAGTTCGTATTCATGACGCAGAGCATAACATACGCAATGAGGTCGGTAAAGAACGCAGCAAGAGACAGCGAAATGATGATTGGCTTTGATTTTCGTTTGCCAATATCATATCCGCCGTAAATCTTAATAAACAAATATCCGGAAATAAAAAAGCTGAGGATCGTAACCACGCTGGTACGGCTCGTTACAAGCAGCTGCCAGTTCTTAATGGCAAACAGCCTGTAAAAGGTCCAGAAAAGCATGAAAAGAACCCCTGCCTTCATCAGAAAAACGATGAGATTTCCACATTTTCGCACTAATCTCTTCATGCCACTATCATAATCCATCCGTCATGATATTTCAAGTAAAACGGGAACGCCGGTCAGATATGCTTTACATCCAGCATGATCGGCAGTGCCTTGTGAAGGTTCAATATTCTGCAATTCTTATATGTTCCGCCGTATTCCCCGTCCGTTGTCCAGGCCACCGGGCTGTCCGAGCGGACAGTTACTCTGGACGCCATACGGTAGACAACATACGGATCATCCATGTTTCCGGTCAGGATACTGGAGATGATCTGGGTCAGTCTCTGCGGATTCTCCGGTCTGCGGATCAGCGCCACCTCAAACTTGCCGTCGCTGAACTGCATCTTTTTAGTATTCGGCGCAATATTCCTGATCCCGCCCACGGAACGGGAATTGGTGATCTGCCCGTAGATGAATTCGCCTGTGATCGTATCCCGGTCAAGAGTCAGATTCATCCGGTACGTTTTGGTATTGGCCAGATTTTTGGCAGCCTCGAGCACATAAGCCCCGTAGCCCAGCGTGTTTTTCAGATTCTGGGACGTGGAATAGGAAACCTCTGTCAGAACGCCAAAGGCCGCCACATAAATAAAATGCTTTTTTTCCAGCTGACCCACATCCACGCAGCAGGGTTTTCCCTTTACAATGGCCTTCGCCGCCGCCAGCGGGTTTCTGCTGATGCGTAAACTCCGTCCGTAATCGTTGGTGGAGCCGCAGGGAATATATCCCAGGGGCACCCTCTTTTTCAGCTGTCTCTCCAGGGCAACGACACCGGCAACCGTGCTGTCCAGCGTGCCATCACCGCCGGCGCAGACGATCATTGTGTAGTGCGCGCCTCTTTCCACTACCATTCTGGTCGTATCCTCGGAATTCTTTGTCGGATAAACATCCACCAGATATCCGTCATCCGAGAAGATCCGGATGATTTCCAGAAGATTTCCCTTGATCACGGTCTTACCGGCCTTGGGATTGACCAGAAACAGAATTTTTTTGTTCATCTGACTTTCATCCTCCAAGCGATATATGTCATTTTTCAGCCTGCTTCTTTTCTGCAAGATAAAGCTCCAGCCCTCTTTTTCTGAGCCGGCAGGCCGGGCAGTCTCCGCAGCCGTCTCCGGGAATTCCGTTATAGCAGGTTACCGTCTCGCTGCGCACAAGATCAAGCCCGCCAAGACTGTCTGCTAACGCCCAGGTTTCCTTTTTATCGATCCACATCAGCGGCGTAATAAGCCGGAAATCATAATCCATACCAAGGTTCAGCGTCACATTGAGCGACTTGATAAATCCGTCCCGGCAGTCCGGATAACCGGAAAAGTCAGTCTGGGATACCCCGGTGATCACATCCCGGATGCCCCTTCCCTTGGCAAAGATTGCCGCATAGGTGAGGAACAGCAGATTTCTTCCCTCTACCAGAGAATTGGGCGGTGTGCCCTCCGGCTTTTCCTCATCTACCGGGATATCCTCCCTGGTCAGGGAATTGGGCGCCAGACGGTTCAGCTCCGGAAGGGAGATCACCTCTCTTGGAACCCCCAGCTCCCGGCAGATCTTTTCCGCCGCCGCAAGCTCTGTGCTGTGCCGCTGTCCGTAATCGAAGGACACCGCATATACCTCATCATAGTTTTTCTTTGCCCATAATAGACAGGTCGTACTGTCCTGTCCGCCGCTGTAAACCACAACAGCCTTCCTGCTGACTTTCTTATTTTCTTCCATTTTTACCCTCCGCAAACTCCTTATCCCTCATACCAGCCGGTCTCTCAGGGCAGCATCCTCCCGGAAGGCTCCCCGGAACACCTCTGTCACCGTCTGTGAAGGCGTATTCTTAATGCCTCTTGCGGTCATGCAGCTATGCTTGCCCCGGATCAGTACGGCTACATCCTTCGTCCCGGTCACCATTTCCATGATATCCGCAATATCCGAGCCGATCCGCTCCTGCAGCTGCAGCCGCTTGCCCACCATTTCCGCTATCCTGGCGATCTTGGAAAGGCCGATGACCCTGTCTTTCGGCAGATAAGCCACGGATACCTTCATATCGTACATCAGCGCAATATGATGCTCGCAGTAGCTGAAGATTTCGATATCCTTCACATATACCATGCCGCAGCCTTCGGGCACCGGAAAGGTCTTACCGAAGCGGGCAGCAATCTCCTCATTCGTCAGTCCTATGCCCTCAAAGACCTCGCTGCACATCCTGGCCACCCGGTCGGGGGTTTCCACAAGGCCCGGCCTGTCCGGATCCTCACCCAGCGCAAGCAAAAATTCTCTTGTTAATTCTCTGATCTTTTCCTGATCAACTGCCATTTTTATACGCCCCTTTCCTCCGGGTTCCAGATGAGCTTATGCAGCTGAAGCTGCAGCCGCACATCATTCATTCCTCTTCCGATCAGTTCCTCTGCGATCTCTTTCGGGTCGATCCTGCCAAACACAGGACTCACATATACCTTACAGGTCTCTGTCAGACGGTACCGCCCGATCACCTCGAACATCCGCTCCAGATCATGGTGGTCCGTCACAACAAATTTAACCGTATCCCATTCGCGTATCCGTTCAAAATTGCGGCCGAGCATTCTGCCCTCCATGCCGCTGCCCGGACATTTATAATCCACTGTATAGCTGATCCTCTCCGATATCCCGTAAAAGGGAGTCAGATCCACAGCCCCGTTTGTCTCTACCTCTACTCTGAGGCCGGCATCACCGGACAGCCGTACCAGCAGCTCCCGGATGCCCTTCTGGAGCATGGGCTCGCCTCCGGTAAGGGTCACATTCTTTACGCCTGTATCCTTCACCCAGCGGATGATCCCATCCGCCGTAAGCTCCTCCTTCGGCGGCTCATCCAGCGCCCAGAGCGTATCGCACCATGCGCACCGGAGATTGCAGCCCGAAAAACGGATAAAGGCGGCTAATTCTCCTGCCCTTCTGCCCTCACCGTTGATACTGACGAATTTTTCAGCCACCTGAAAGCTCATACCGCATCCCTCCGGTAAGTGGCTCTGTTCCGGGGCGTCTCAAATACCGTCACCGCAGACATAGGATATCCCTTTTCCGTCAGTCTGTCAAAGAAGAATTTTGCCAGGTTTTCCGCAGTGGGACGGCCTGCAAATTCCACCAGACTGAAACCCTCCCTTTCCAGGGCATCGATCGTTTCCTGCATAAGGCTGCCCTTCTCGTAGATCAGGCTGTGATCCATCCGGTCCGTTTCCTCCCGGAGAGCATTTTTCAGCTCGGAAAAATCCACCACCATTCCCCGGCCGGAGCCCTCCTGCTCCGTATCCGCAGCGGAAGCCTCCGCCTCCACCGTCCAGCGGTGTCCATGGATATTGGCACATTTTCCGCTGTGTCCCTTCAGAAAATGCGCCGCATCAAAGCTTTCTTTTATGGATATGATAAACATGCCAACCTCTTTTCATCCTCCTCCCGCAAAAAAGGGCGCACAAAGCGCCCTCATAGCCCCGGTTTTCATACGCAGGAGGGTGCAAATGAACTGCTTCTATATCGATACTGCCAGGCAGTGCCGTAAATGATCAGATATTCAGGAAATCCTTTACAACCTTTTCCATCTCATCCTTTTCGCAGACGGTCTTATGCAGAACCTCAGCGCTGCGGATTTCCTCTACTGCCCCGGGTACAGGCACGCCGGAGATTGCCGAAAGCCTGTCCACCAGCCTAAAGTCATCCGTTTCCGAAAGAGACGGATCAATTGCCTCCATTACACTGCGGGTAAATTTATACGGGCTTGCGGTAGAGGCAATGAGCGCCGGAGTTTCATCTCCTGTCTCTGCCCTGTACTTATCATAAACCGCCGCAGCCACTGCCGTATGCGGATCGATGATATATCCGTCCTCATCATATACCTTGCGGATCATTTCCGCAACCTCATGCATATCGGCAAAATTTCCGTAGAAATTATAGAGGCTGCTTTTCATTTCCTCTGTGATCTCATATCTGCCCTTTTCGGAAAGAGACTGCATCAGTTCCCGGTTCTTCTCCGCGTCGTTGCCGGCAAGACGGTATATGAGACGCTCCAGGTTGCTGGAGATCAGGATATCCATGGAGGGAGATGTAGTCAGAATAAACTCTCTGTTTCTGTCATATGCCCCCGTGGTAAAGAAATCATAAAGAACCTTATTATCGTTGGAAGCGCAGATGAACTTCGCTACGGGCAGACCCATGAGGGAAGCGTAATATGCCGCCAGGATATTGCCGAAATTTCCTGTGGGAACCACAACGTTCACCGGTTCTCCGGCCTTTACCGTGCCGGCCTTCACCAGACGGGTATAGCCATATACATAATAAACCATCTGCGGAACAAGACGGCCGATATTGATGCTGTTTGCCGAGGAGAACCTGAAGCCCTTTTCCAGAAGCTCCTGCTGCAGCGCCGGATCCGAGAACATCTTCTTTACGCCGGTCTGCGCATCATCAAAATTCCCGCGGATGCCGGCAACAAAGGTATTCTTCCCCTTTTCCGTAACCATCTGCTTTTCCTGGATGGGGCTTACACCATCCTTGGGATAGAATACAGCAATCCTTGTACCCGGCACATCGGAAAATCCGGCCAGAGCGGCCTTTCCGGTATCTCCGGAGGTTGCAGTCAGGATCACGATCTCTTCCTTCATCTCATTCTTTTTCGCTGCCGTAGTCATGAGGTAGGGCAGGATGGAAAGAGCCATATCCTTAAAAGCAATGGTCTTTCCATGGAACAGCTCCATAAAATAGGCATTATGATGATACTTCACCGGAACGATCTTCTCCGTATCGAATTTTTCATCATATGCACTCCGGATGCAGTGCCATAACTCTTCATCCGTAAAATCTCCCAGCATGAGCCGCATCACACTGAATGCCACGCCGCAGTAATCCATATCGCCGAGTTCGGAAAAGCTTTTATCCAGCATCGGGATCTCGTCCGGAACAAAAAGCCCGCCGTTCGCCGCAAGTCCCTTCAGAATAGCCTGGGAAGCAGTTGCCGTTTCATTCTCATCTCTGGTGCTTCTGTACAAAAAACTCATGCTTTCTCTCCTTTTATTTCAAGATCAAACGGGCAATGGGATTCATCTGATCCAAAAAGCCCATAAATGAAAACTTCTCCGTCATTTCCGCATAAGCCGCAGAACCCGAAAGGGCAAAGGCCGCCATGGCTACCCAGACAAAAAGAAGTCCCATGGCCACACCGAATACCATACCCAGTCCGTGGTCTACCGCATACACGATCATAAACTTGTTGATCGCCCCATAGAACAGCCGGCAGATCAGGAAAAGCGCGATCCGGGCCAGAATATACACAATGACAGCTGAAATGAGATTCACCAGCATATTGGTCAGTCTCTTTGCTGTGTAGTCGAAAAAGTTGTTTACCCCCAGCTTTTTCCACATTTTATCGGTATTTCCTTTATCCAGCTTGTCCCGGAGAGCCTTCGGCAGCTCCAGTCCCTTCATGATGCTGTTCCGGGTCTCTTCATCCGCATCTCCGGACATCTGGGACCTCGTCTGTGCGGCGGCTTCATCAGCCGCAGCCGCATCGCTGTAGCCCACGCCCTTCAGATAATCCTTGTTTTCCGAATACAGAATATCATGCATATTGGAATACACAGTATCGTAGATCTTATCGTCCATTGCTGTCTTGTCTATGATGAGATTCCGCACCGTCGGCATAAGAAGATACGCCGCTGCCAGCGCGACAATAACGGAAACAAGGCCCAGAAGGCTCCGGAAAAGCCCCCGGCGAAACCCCAGCCATATATTGAAGGCCAGGATTGCAAAAAGTGCGATCAAAATAACAAACATCATGTTACTTATCCTCTGTTGTGAGTTTAATGGTTTCGGTCCTGTCTTCGAAGGTCACGATATACTGATTCCTCTTGGCCGCCGGCACCATGGACCGGATCATGGAGGAAAAGGCGTAAGAGAACTTTGTCCGCCCGGACTTCGTCACGATGAGGCACTGATTACCTCCCGTAATGATGATCTCACCTTTTGCCGCATGAATACGTTCATATTCAATAGAGAAGGGATACTCAAAGAGCTCCTTCCCGTTCAGGTCATACACCTTCAGCAGGTTTCCTCCCACATTGGCATCCGGATTCTTCTGCACGAAGCCCACATAAGAGGAGGCATAAAAGATACCGGAAACCTCTCCGTCATAGTTTATCGTTGCCCGCTCCGTCGGTTTTTCCTTCATGGTATACAGCTTGATCTCCTGGTCGGTAAAGGCCGCCACGCAGCTGTTGGTCAGGAATTCCACCTTGGGGATCATTTCGTCATCAAAGGTAAAGCCGCCTACCATACGGTCGGCGTTGGTATTCTGTCCCACCTCGCCGAAATTGTAGGCTGTCAGCTGATTCACGATATTCACGCCGTCCAGCCGGAAATAGCTGGTAAACAGCTTCTGTCCGTCGTCGGAGATACTCATATCGATGGGATAACCGCTCCGGTCGATGGAGGTCTGCATTTCGTAGATCTTCTCTCCCGTGCTGCTGTACATATTGATGTAATTCACCTCATCGCTTTCCAGGATCACGGTAAAGGCACCCATGGAAGCCACGTCGATGTCGCAGATGGCATAGGGCATGGTCACCTTGCCCACCTCACCTGCCGTATTGAAGACACAGACGGTGTTTCCGCCTTTATCTGCGATCACCGCATAATCCCCCTTCACCTTGGCGATCGGCACCTTGAGGTCAATACCGGTAGTCCATACCATATCCCCGTTGGCATTGATGTAGCTTACGCCCTCCGGTGTGTATTTCAGCAGATTCCCGCCGAATTCGATATATTCCGCAGTTGCTTCATACTGCAGCTCCGTGGACCGGATCACCTTATAGCCGCGGTAGCGCCGCATTTTTCTATATACGTAGATACCCACGGAAATTGAAACGATGAGCACCAGAAGAAAAAGCACCCAGAATGTTCTCAAATGCTTTCTCTTTCTGCTCCGGGTCTCACCGGTCTCTTCCTTTTTCAGCCGTGAAACCCGGATCACCTTATCTTCTGTTGGTGTCTTCTTTTTTTTGAACATTTTCTGTTCCTTTTATTTCTCGTTCATTTCCTGCAGCGCCTTGTTTACGGCACTGATCAGCGCATAGGCAGAAGCCACGATGATATCGTCCTGAATACCCGCGCCCCAGAATACCTTGTCTGTTTCATCGATCTTGATTCCCACAGAAGCAAAGGCCTGGGAGTTGGAACCGCTCTGAAGAGCGTGCTCCTCATAGGTTACCAGCTGGAAGGAAACGTTAAAGTGGCGCATCACCGCATTGCTGATCGCATCCAGACGGCCGTTGCCCTTTCCATGATAAACCTTATGCACGCCGTTTCTCTCGATGGTCAGCTCGCAGGAAATACCATCCTCCTGCTTAAAATGGCATTCCTTGTAAGCAATGGGCATTTCCACATTCACATAATCCCGCATGAATACCTGGTAAACCTCTTCCGGTTTAAGCTCCTTATGCTGGCTGTCGGATACGTTCTTGACATCGTAACCCACATCCTCACGCATTTTCTTAGGCAAGATAATACCATATTTTGTTTCAAGAATAAAGCCGATTCCGCCCTTTCCTGACTGGCTGTTGATGCGGATCACATCTCCGTCATAGGTTCTGCCGATATCCTCGGGATTAAGCGGCAGGTAGGGCACGGTCCACATCTGCTTCGGATCCGCCTCCCTGTGCTTCATGCCCTTGGCAATGGCATCCTGGTGGGAACCGGAAAATGCAGCAAATACCAGCTTGCCGCAATATGGCTCTCTGGGGTAGATCTCCATGCCGGTAAGACGCTCATAGATTTCCTGCATTCTGGGCATATCGGAGAAATCAAGCTCCGGATCCACGCCGTGGGTAAACATATTGAGTCCCAGCGTAATGATATCCACATTACCGGTTCTCTCGCCGTTACCGAAGAGGGTTCCCTCGATCCTGTCCGCGCCGGCCAGTATACCCAGCTCGGCGTCTGCCACGCCGCAGCCTCTGTCGTTATGCGGATGCAGGGAAAGGATCACATTGTCCCTGTATTTCATATTCTTATGGAAATACTCGATCTGGCTGGCATACACATGAGGCATGGACATTTCCACAGTAGCCGGCAGATTGATGATTGCCTTCCGGTCCGGGGTGGGCTTCCACACATCCAGAACCGCATTGACTACCTCCAGTGCATACTCCGGCTCGGTTCCGGTAAAACTCTCCGGAGAATACTCGAAACGGTATTTTGCACCGTCCTCGTCTGCCAGTCTGGCCAGAAGTGCCGCGCCGTCAGTGGCGATCTGCTTTATCTCTTCCTTTGACATTTTGAAGACCTGCTCGCGCTGGGCCACGCTGGTGGAATTATATACATGCACGATGACGTTAGCCGGATTTGCTCCGCGCACAGCATCAAAGGTCTTCTTGATGATATGCTCTCTTGCCTGCGTCAGCACCTGGATCGTTACATCCTCGGGAATCAGATCATCCTCGATCAGCTTACGGCAGAATTCATATTCCGTTTCGCTGGCTGCCGGGAAGCCGATCTCGATCTCCTTAAAGCCGATACGGATCAGTTCCTTATAGAATTCAATCTTTTCCTCCAGGTTCATGGGAACAACAAGCGCCTGATTGCCGTCCCGAAGGTCTACGCTGCACCAGATGGGCGCCTTGTCGATATATTCCTTATTCACCCAGTCTGTACACTTTTCCGGCGGCATATAATAGCCTCTTCTGTAACGATCGAAATTCTTCATGTCTCTTTCCTCCTTACTCTGTTGGTAACTGCTCGGACGGATGGTTCTTTCCACCCTTCATGCCGGGGAGGTGCATACCGGAGACGTTACCCCGGATCATGCGTTGATGCTGCCTCATAACCTCGAACAAAAACACCTGCACCTCTAATACAACTCCTTGCATAGAGACGCAGGTTAATGCGCGGTACCACTCTATTTCGCATCCTACCAGATGCGCCCTCACGGATACGGCTCTTCAGCGATATCCTCCTGCTGTAACGGGCAGGTTCCCGTCCTAAGCTACTCTCTTTCACGGTCATCATCTGACCATAGCAGATTTCACCCGGCTGCTCCGGGGCCAGTTCAACCTTCCTATCCTCTGCCTCGCACCAACCGGCAGTTCTCTCCGCGGCATCCGAAAGCCTACTATTCCCCATCCAGGCATTTTCTTCTTCAATTGCTTACAAATCTACCACAAGCCGCCCCCGCTGTCAAGGATAAAAACCGTGTGTATATTGCAATTTCGCATTGAAAAAGATATGATGATACCATAGCACTGACGCTCCGAAAAAAAGCGCAAACGGCATCACAAGCGGTGCCGGATACTATACAGACATACAGGAGGACATCATGGCACCCATTACCAACACCTGGAATAAAGTTCTTGCTGCTGAATACAAAAAGCCTTATTACCGGGAGCTCTTTCAATTCGTGGGACAGGAATACGCCAGCCATACAATCTTTCCCCCGAAGGAGGAAATCTTTACCGCCTTTCATATGACACCGCCGGAGAAGGTCCGGGTGGTGATCATCGGACAGGATCCTTATCACGAGCCGGGACAGGCGCATGGCCTTTCCTTCTCCGTAAAGCCCGGTGTGCAGATCCCGCCCTCCCTTATGAATATCTATAAAGAGCTGCAAACGGATCTCGGCTGTTTTATCCCCAACAATGGTTATCTCACCAAATGGGCGGAGCAGGGTGTTCTTCTTCTGAATAATGTGCTGACCGTCCGGGCACATCAGGCCGGCTCCCACCACGGTCACGGCTGGGAGGAATTCACTGACGCCGCCATCCGTGCCGTTAATGCGGAGGAACGGCCCATCGTCTTTCTGCTTTGGGGAAGCCATGCGCAGCAAAAGAAAAAGATGCTGACGAATCCGCAGCATCTGATCCTGGAAGCGCCGCATCCGAGTCCCCTCTCGGCTTACCGGGGGTTCTTCGGATGCAGGCACTTCAGTAAAACGAATGATTTTCTGGTCCGCCATGGTCTTTCGCCCATTGATTGGCAGATCCCTAATCTGTAATATCGGCTCTTACATAGCCCTTACTTCTTCGAATTCCTTCTGGATCTCCTCTTCCGGAGCGGGGGTCAGAAGACTGACTACCACAATAAAGATCAGGGAGACAAGGAAGGCAGGCGCAAGCTCATAAAGATCCCATGCACCGCCAAGGGGACGTACGGCAAACTTCCATACGAATACCATGATCCCGCCGGTAAGCATTCCGGCAATGGCACCGAATTTGTTTGTCCTCTTCCAGAAGAGCGACATGATGGTCACCGGTCCGAATACTGCGCCGAAGCCGGCCCATGCAAAGGACACGATGGTAAATACGGAGCTGTTGGGATCCCACGCCAGGATGATGCCCAGAACTGCAACACAGATCAGTGTCAGTCTGGCTGCCAGCATAGCCGCCTTCTCGCTGAGTCTTACGTGGAACACATCCTGGATGATATTCTCGGATACGGCGGAGGATGCCGCGATCAGCTGGGAATCCGCAGTAGACATTGTGGACGCCAGAATACCCGCAATGATGAGACCTGCCACCATAGCCAGGAAAATATTGGGCTGGCTGAGCTTATTGGCGATCTCCACGATCAGGCTCTCTGCGTTGGCGGACGTATCCAGATTTTCCGGATCGATCAGGTTTGTCAGAGAACCTACTCTTGTCATAGCCCTTCCGACGATACCCAGGAATACGGCAACCGCCAGAGAGATCACTACCCACACAGATGCCACACGGCGGGAAAGTCTGAGCTTTTTCGGATTCTCGATGGCCATGAACCGGAGCAAAATGTGAGGCATACCGAAGTATCCCAGTCCCCAGCAGAACATGGTGATCTTATTGAAAATCCCATATGCGCCGGAGCTCCCGTTTGATGCTACATCTGCAGAATCATTGACGTGGGTCGCACTGAGGTTCAGGAAGCCCTTCAGATTCTTTGTATTCTCAAATACAGCATCCAGACCGCCTGCATGGTGAATACCATAGCAGAGCACCAGGATCAGGGCACAGCTCATGACGATAGACTGGATAAAGTCTGTCTTGGAAGCCGCCAGGAAACCGCCGGTCGAGGTATAACCGATGATGATAATGGCCGAAACGATCATTGCCAGCTGATAATTCACGCCGAACAGGGATTTAAACAGGGTTCCGCAGGCTGCAAAGCCGGAAGCGGTATACGGTACAAAAAAGACGATAATGGCAATCGCTCCGATCAGCACCAGCAGATTGCTGTTATCCCGGAAACGGTTCTTATAGTAATCCGGCAGGGTAATAGCCTTAACCTTCTCCGTATAGTTCCGGAGACGCCTCGCCGTAAAGAGCCAGTTAAGATAGGTTCCCACCGCAAGACCGATACAGGTCCAGCCTGCATCTGCGATACCGAAATAGTATGCCAGACCCGGCACGCCCATCAGGAGGTAGGAGCTCATATCCGATGCTTCTGCACTCATGGCTGTAACAAAGGGTCCAAGCTTCCGTCCGCCCAAGTAGAAATCACCGACGTCGTTGTTGCTCCTGGATGCGGTAAATCCAACGATCAGCATACCCACAAGGTATACGCCGATTGAGATCAGAATACCGATTTGTGATGTTGTCATGATCCTTTTTCCTTTCTCTCTTTCTCTGTTTCAGATACTCCGTAACCGTTCAGCAGGCGTTTCAAAAATGTTCCTTTTTATCATGCATATATCCCGCGCACCAAACAGCTGCGATGCTTCAACAAAACAGAACTACTTTAGCACAAAAAGGAAGTGATGTCAAAAAGGAGCTCCGGCCGTCGCTTCAGATTACCTGCTCTTGTAAATATTGCTTCTGCTGCCCGGCGCCGGCCCGTCCTTATCCACCAGACGGACTTCTATCCCCTCCAGCCTGTAGGCATAACCGGAGGTACCGCTCATTTCGCCATTCTCCGCCCAGCCAAGCCAGCCGATTCCCTGCACATGCACACGGTAATACACATCATACTTCAGCGCCGCCTTGCCCGTCAGTTCGATTCGGATGGCTTCCAGCCGTTTACCCTGGCCGCTGGTTCCGCTGGTGGTTCCATTCTGCCTCCAGCCCTGCCAGCCATAGCTCTGTACATGGGTAGAATAGCGTATCCCGCCCTCGATATTCCGGTTCAGGCGAAGCTCGATTGCTTCAAGCCGTTTGCTCTGGCCGCTGGTTCCGCTCATCGCTCCGTCAGCCTTCCAGCCCTGCCAGCCTATTCCCTGCACATGGGTTCTGTAATTCACTTTTCCGGGATAAGCGGAAACAAAGCTCCTTGACGTAGATACGCCCGGGCTTGCTCCTTTCTTCACGATGATGATATTGATGCCCTCCAGGCGCTTCGCCAGACCCTCGGTGCCGCTCATCGCCCCGTTTTTCGCCCAGCCGAGCCAGCCGTAGGTCTGCGCATGCACGCGGTAATATACATCATACTTATCCTTATCCGCACCCGTGAGTTCAATGCAGATGGCCTCCAGACGCTTGGCTTTGCCGCTGGTGCCGCTCATTGCTCCGTTTTCCACCCAGTCCTGCCAGCCATAGGTCTGCACATGGGTCTTGTAACGGATACCCAGGGACGCATTTCCGCTGACCGTAATGCAGATTCCCTCCAGACGCTTCGACTCTCCTCTGGTACCGCTCATCTTTCCGTTTTCCACCCAGTCCTGCCAGCCGTAGGTCTGCACATGGGTTCTGTAGGAAACCTTAATCCCTTCCGCCAGATTCTTGACCTCGGGGTTGTTTTCCCTCTCTACGGAAGCGTCGGTCTTTCCCCTGTACCAGTTCCGGATAAACCTTCCTGCCGTGGTAAGCTCGGCCTCGGACCAGCCGCTGGTCTTCGTACATCCCGGCTGGATCAGCGACGAGCTCTCATTCTTGTTGGAAAGATTCCATGCGCAGTAGCTCACGCCGTAATTATCGCACATCCTGAGCCATTCCGTTGCCTTTGCCGTATCCACATTCCCATTGCCGTTTGCCTCGGAAAGACCATATTCCGTGACAAAAACAGGAATCTTATACTGTCCGATGGCTGTGGGGATCTTGTTTTTCAGCCACTGGTTATGATTCGGATCCGACGCATAAAAATGAAAGGTATACATCAGATTACTGTATCCTCTGATGGGATCCTCACAGGGCTCATACAGATGCCCCGCGCTTCCCAGCTGAGACCAGGTGGGCGTTCCCACGATGATCACGGCGTTCTTGTCATACTGACGGATCACCGGGATCACCTCCTGCGCATAAGCCTTGATATCACTCCAGCTGCATCCATTGGGTTCGTTGCAGATTTCATAAAGAATATTATTATTGCTTTTATAAAGAGAGGCCATCTCCGCAAAAAAGGCCTTTGCCTCTTCCTTATGGGTCAGCGGATTACCGTCATTCAGGATATGCCAGTCCACGATGACATACATCCCCAGCTCCGTAGCATAACGGATACCCTCCTTCACCTGCTGCATCATGCCATTCCGGTTGCCCGTGGTATATCCGTTATATTCCTCTGTATACATGGCCAGACGGATGCAGTTGGCATTCCAGTCGTCGCGAAGCGTTCTGTACGCCTCACGGTTATTATATTCCGGAAACCAGCCCAGACCATGGGTGCTGATTCCCCGGATCTGGAAGGGCTGTCCGTACTGATCGACCAGCCTTGTTCCGTTTACCGAAAGACGGCCATGGAGACTGACCGGCGTTGCCCCGGCAGCCTCAGCGTCCCCGCCCGGCATCCCTGCCGATAAGGGTCCCATAATGACCGAAACCATAATAAGAAGGGCCAGCAGAAGGGCTGTCAGCCTCCTTGTAGTTTTCCTGAATCCATGCACAACCAGTTTCATTGTCACACCCCATTTCTTTTCACATAGTAAAAGGATCATGACCAAAGATACGTTGATCAAATCGCGTCATGATCCTTTTATATTCTGCTTCAATGCCTGTCCGGTGCAGACGGCTTACTTTTCATCCGGCTTCTTCGCTTCCTTGTAATCGTACTTCAGCACCGTTACGGAAAGCGGCGGCAGATCGATGAGAATGGAATTCTCCATTCTGTCACAAGGAACCGCCTCTGCTTTTAAGAGCTTCTTCGGTCCCATATTCCGGCCCAGTCCGCCGTACTTTTCCTCATCCGAGGAAAGGATTTCCTTATAATTTGTCAGGCAGGGAACGCCCAGACGGTATCCCTTACGCTCAACCGGGACAAAGTTGCAGATAAACATCAGCTGATCCTTTGCGGTCTTTCCTCTTCTGACGAAGGCCACAATACCGGAATCCTTATCATCCACCTTGGTCCACTCAAAGCCCATGGGCTCGTTGTCGTTATAGTAAAGAGCATCGTACTTCGTATACATATGGTTCAGCTCCTTCACAAAGTCCTGCATGCCCTGATGCTTCGGATCATCCAGCAGATACCAGTCCAGACTCCTGGCCTCGCTCCACTCCCGGAGCTGTGCGAACTCCTGTCCCATGAAGAGCAGCTTCTTGCCCGGATGACCGGTCATAAAGCCGTAAGCCGTCCTGAGGTTGGCAAACTTGTCAAATTCAAAACCGGGCATCTTGTTCAGCATGGAACATTTCAGATGAACCACTTCATCGTGGGAGATCACGAGGATGTAATTCTCCGCATATGCATAAGACAGGCTGAAGGTCAGCTTGTTGTGGTTGAAGGAACGGAAGTAAGGATCCAGCTTCATGTACTCTAGGAAATCGTTCATCCAGCCCATATTCCACTTGAAGAGGAAGCCCAGTCCCTCCATGGAAGCCGGCGCTGTAACTCCCGGCCATGCCGTGGATTCCTCGGCGATGAGGTATGCGCCCGGATTTCTCTTTTCCATTACATCATTAACGGTCTGCAGAAGCTTGATCGCTTCCAGGTTTTCCTTGCCGCCCTTTTCGTTGGCCACCCACTCGCCGTCACGCTTGCCGTAATCCAGGTAAAGCATGGAAGCCACAGCATCAACGCGAAGTCCGTCGATGTGGAATTTTTCCACCCAGAAGAGCGCATTGGCGATCAGGAAGTTGGAAACCTCATTTCTGCCGTAGTTAAAGATATATGTGCCCCAGTCCGGATGCTCTCCCTTCCGGGGATCCGCATGCTCGTAAAGCGGCATGCCGTCGAAACGTCCCAGTCCGTGGGCATCCCGGGGAAAGTGAGCCGGAACCCAATCCAAGATCACACTGATTCCCAGAGAATGCATATGGTCTACGAAGTACATGAAGTCCTCCGGAGAGCCGTAGCGGCTGGTGGGTGCATAATAATTCGTCACCTGATATCCCCACGAACCGTCAAAGGGATACTCGGCGATACCCATCAGTTCAATATGCGTATAGCCCATATCCTTAACATATTTTCCGATCATTTCCGCCAGCTCACGATAACCGTAGAAGCCAAAGTCGGAATCCTCGATCTTCTTTTTCCAGGAACCCAGATGGCACTCATAGATGGACATCGGCATCTTTATACGGTCCATCCGGGACAGTTTCTTTCTGTCCTCCATCCATGCCTCGTCCTTCCATGCGTAATTTCTCAGGTCGGCCACGATATTGGCATTATCCGGGCGCATCTGGTTGTAATTTCCGTAGGGATCCGCCTTATAGAGAATCTCACCGTAGCGCGTCAGGATCTGGAATTTATAAACCGCACCGGCCTCAACTCCGGGAATGAACAGCTCATATACACCGGACGCAGAATGGATCTGCATGGGATTCAGCGCGCCGTCCCACATATTAAAGTCACCCACAACGGAAACCCGGCGGGCATCCGGTGCCCAGACAGCAAAATAGGTTCCCTTTACGCCTTCGATCTCCATGGGATGGGCGCCCATCTTCTCATAAATATCATAATGATCGCCTTCCGCAAAAAGATAGGCATCATAGTCGGTGAACTGCCCGTCAAAGGCATAGCAGTCCGCGGACTCAACTGTCGTTCCGTCATAATAATCCGTTACGAAACGGTAATTCACTCCCTTGAATTTCGGCTTCGGGAAATAGATGCCGTAAAAGCCATCATCTCCGATCCTTTCCATTTCGATCAGGCTCTTTCCCCTGGGCGCCTTAATGGAGACCCTCTCGGAATGCGGTTTATAACAAGTGATCACCTGTCCGCTTCCATACTCGTGGTTTCCAAGAATATGCTTTGGTGCGTTGATCTTCCCGTCGATCAGCTCATCATAAAGGATCCAGTTGATCCAGTTGTTTAACTTATCGTTCATTCTACCCTCCATTACCATTCTCTTTCCGTGCGCCAAATACCCCACACTAAATTCATTTTATCATGTTTCACAGGGGATGTAAACGTGGAAATATCTGTATAACCCCGTCATATAAACCGGAAAATACACGATGGCTCTTTCATTCTGTTTCAGAATCGTCACCGCATGGCTTCTCTCACATAAGCTTCTTCACGTTGCAGAAGCTCCTCCCTCGATGCACGATACTGCCCTTCTGCTTCGTCCGCGCCGGAAGTGTCGAACCCGAAAAACGCACCGAAAAATCCAAGTTGTTTTTTCTCCGTTTCCCGAAGGGGCAATACTTCATTCCTTTCAACAAATACATCTTTTGCCGTACCCGTCAGCCAACGGAACTGGCTCTCCGCATTCGCGTAATTCGCCGCACTGCTGAAATCGGTTTCGAATTTGCTCCATATATCATACTGCAATCCGGAAAAACTACTGTCCTGATCCTCCGGATCCAGCAAGGGACCAACAACGCCGAAGGCGTATCGTTTTCCTGTATTTATATGCTTCAGGCGCTGCATTTCCGGGAATTTACACCTGTAATAATCCTTTCCCAGAATGCAGAGCATATGCCCGTAAGGCGAGATCACCAGCGGAACGAAACCGCCGTCATACTCCTCAGCCTCCCCTGCCCGGTTCATTATGTCCAGTAAAAGATCACACGCTTCCGGCTGCAAATCTATTCTGTTTCCCGCTTCCTCACCGAACGCGATTGTTACATTCATCTCACTCCCGCAGTACTCCAGAAGGTCCAGCACCTTGTTCACCTTCCGGCTGTGGAGATCCGCCCCGTGTACTTCCTCCGAAAAGCTGTACCCCATATCCCGGAAAAAGACCTTGATGGTTTCATGGAGCGCCGTCCGAAACAGATACTCTGTCAGGCTTTCCCACTCCGCTGCGGGAATCCCGTCCGCAATCTGCTTTGCCCTTTTCTGATTCTGATCCAGATCATCCCGAAGGGCTTCCAGTTCCCGTCTTACCTCCGCGACCTTTGCCTCCTCTTTCCCGGCAAGGCTGCTTCCTGCTGCACGAAGAAGCGGCCTTAGACCCAAAAGATAGATTCGTTTTTCCTCTTCCTTCTCCCCGGGCTCCGATTCGCTTTTATACACATGTCCTTCGCGGTAGCGCAGGGGATCTTCGCACATATACGTAAGGATGCGCCGGAGATAATCGGCCTTCTCCTCTGTCCTGCCGGCTTCGATGAGCATCTCCATGGCAGTCTTTCTCTTTCCCCTGCCGAGCTCTTTCCTCTTCCTATCCAGGAAATAGCGGTAGATTACACTATTCTCCGCAGGGTTTATCTCATCCTCCGAATCCCGTGCGTTTTTCAGAGACTCCCTGTACTCCAGAAAGAGGCGGTCATAAATCGTTCTCACAAAGTTCATGCTCTCTGCCCCCTTCTTTCCCATGCCTTTCTGTTTACACGTCTCCGCGCAGTCTCACATTCCGCATGTACCCGCCAGAAGGTATCCCGGTCAGAAAGCGGCGACATATCATGTCTCATGAGATAAAGATTGACAGCCATTTCAAAAACAGTACCGGTATTCGCCGGTATCCGGTCTGCCATCTCACAGAAGCACGAAAGTGCTTCCGCGAATTCCTGTTTCATGGGGAATATCTTTTCATATCCCTCCTCCAGGGCCAACATTTCATCTCCCAGCTGCTGGGCAATGCTATCCAGATGTTCCTCCGGAATGGCCTCCAATCCGGCGCGGACATATTCCTCTGCCCAACGATCGTATAGCTCCTCATCTTCATAATACTCGTCCATATCCTTATCCTGCTCCGCGATCGTGAGGTTATCCTTCCCGGGCAGTATCTCCGTCTGAAGCTTCGGCACCGGGAGGTTCAGATGCTCTGCTGCAAGATTCGCATCCATGGCGAGTTCACTTGGATCACGAAGAAGATCCAGTACAGCATCGTAAGAAACCGGATCTGAAAACGCCGGCTTTTTATTACTCTCCTCCGAAGGAAACCCGTACGAAACGCCCGGCAGCAGGATGGCCATCAGGATCATCGCTTCCAAAAGCGCCTTCTCCTCTTCCGTAAAGCCGCCGACCCGCAGATTGATCCGGCTTTCCTCCGCGAGGCTCATCAGCTGTGCTGTGAGCTTCTTGATTTTCGGCTTCGACACCTTCCCCTTCTCCGTCAGGATCATTGGGCGGATATCCTGATTTCTTCCAAACATAGCGCCGGAAAGAAGCCGGATCTCCTGATTCATTTCGATCATCCGGAACCGTTCGCGATATCTTTTTTCTGCCGGGCTCATCTTTTTGTCATCCATATTTCCTCTCCTTTTGGTACAGCGGTTTTTGTATGTTATAAAGCATGCGTGATTTTCGTGAGAAACGCTCCATATGGTATCAAAAGTCAGGACACGTTCTCATTTCTGAAATACATGTTTTGACTTAATGCCACCTACTTCATTATATGACAGAGCACTTTTCCCCGTCAATCTTTCCCTGTAGATTTTACCGGCACTTTTTCTGATGCGGCCTATACTGGGTCCAACGACAAAACGAAAGGAGAAAAAACCATGCAAAACACCGAAGAATCCGGGGCTGTCACGCCGCGCCCCATAAAAACCATCCTCGAAAACGCAAGGGAGGAACGGATTTCTCCCCGTGCACTTGTCAACATGATGAAGCAGATTGCGAATATGCCGGTGGGCCGTCTTTTTAATAAGCCGGACTCCCTGTTCTACGAAGACACCTACGTAACGGACATGAACCGGTACCTGAACGGCCACGGAGAGTGGCGGGAAGGCTACGCGGCCTACATGAAGATCCTAAGCAATATCCACCGGGCAAAAATGATGCAGAAAGGACTATGAAAAATGGAAAAAAGCACAGTAAAGAAAAAGAGTCTCTCCTCCTGTCTTATAAAAAGCCGGGTCAAAGAGAGCATGAAAAACTACTATTACATCTACAACATCCCTCTCCGGGATCTGATGGACTCCATGGACGAAGTGATGCACGACCGGATGATCGACATCACACGCAAAGTCATTCAAAAGTACCTGGAAACCGAAGGCAACATGGATTGGGATACGGTCACCGCCTACGATATCATCTCCCATATCTACAGAAAAAGCGGACCATTCGTCAATAAGGAATGGTGGATCGTCAACTTCCTGACAGTCGATATGTTTCAGAGAGCCGCAAAATTTTAACGCCCAAAGGGCAGAAAGGAAAACAAAATGAAACCAGTAGCAATCATTCGCGAAACCAATACCGGCAACCTCCAATATACAGTGGAGGACCACTTTTTTAACAGCCGTACGCTCTTTCTGACGGAAGATGTGAACCCGGAAAACACCAACGAACTGATCCGGAGATTCCTCTATCTGGATCAGACTTCCCCGGGAAAAGAGATCACCTTTTTCATCTCCAGCCCGGGCGGCAGCGTAAATGCGGGGCTCTGCCTCTACAACGTGATCCGGATGCTCCGCTCGCCGGTCCGGACCATCTGCACAGGAACGGCGGCCAGCATGGGCGCCATCCTCTTCCTCAGCGGAAGTACGAGACTCATGCTTCCGGATGCAATGCTGATGATCCACGATCCTTCCACCTACTTCGAGGAAGGGTTTACCACCACGCAGGATGTGAAGGAACGCCTGGAGTCTCTGATGCATGTCAGAGAACGGCTCTGCGGCATCATTGCGGAGCGGACCGGCAGCACCATCCTTTCCATCTATAAGAAGACTGCCAGGGATACCTGGTACGATGCACCAAATGCCATAAAGGCCGGCCTTGCGACCGGAATCTGGGAGCAGCTTCCGGCCTGACGAAAACCGAGACCAAATCCCGGCATAAACGAACCGGGAGCAGCTTCCGGTCTGTGAACCGGGAGCCGCTTCCCAACAGACAGAAACCACAAAACACAAAAAAGGAGAACTCTATGAACGAAAAAACACAAACAAAAACCACCAAAGAAACCCGCGACACCCGTCTTCTTGGAAAAAACACTCTTGTGTCAAACGACTCCCGGACAACGGGGCTCAATAACCACGACATGGTGATCGGGCCGAGCGGTGCCGGAAAGACCCGCGGATACGTGATGCCGCTTCTGGCCACCTCAACCGAATCCATCATCGTTTCGGACACCAAGGATGTCCTCTATAAAAAGTACAGCGAACCCATGAAGGCCAGAGGCTACAAGGTACTGCGGCTTGACCTGATCGGTGCCAGAGATACCCTTAGCTATAACCCCATGGACTTTATCCGCTATGATAAAGCGACGCGCCGGTACTACGAGTCGGATATCCGCACTCTCGCTTCCATCCTGTGTCCAACAAACAGTCATAACGATGACCCCTTCTGGACGGACAGCGCCAGAACGGTTCTGGAGAGCCTGATCGCCTATGTTTTGGAGGCGACGCCCGCCGAGGAACATCACTTCGGTTCCGTCCTTGAACTCTTCAAGGCATGGGACGCAAATACTTACGAGACCATCTTCCATGAGCTAAAGGCCCTCGACAATGGCAGCTTTGCAGTATCCCGCTTTGAGATGTACAGCAATCTCTGGAATGCTGAAAGAACCGCATCCTGTGTCCGTCAGTTTGTTGCGCAGAGTCTCTCCTGCTTTGACGGCCTGCAGTTTAAGCACGTCTTCTGCGGCCGCTCCAATTTCCGTTTCCGGGATATGGGAATGAAACGAACCGTTCTCTTCATCAACGCATCCGACTGTGACCGCTCCCGCGATTCGCTGATCAATCTCTTTTACAGCCAGGCACTCCAGCAGCTGATCCAGACCGCCGATCAGATGCCTGATAACCGGCTTCAGGTCCCCATCCGGATCATCTTTGATGACTTTGCCGCCGGGACCATCATCCCGGACTTTGATAAGATCATCTCCGTGATCCGGAGCCGGGAAATCAGTGTCAGCATTATCCTGCAGAGCATTTCGCAGCTCGAGGGTCTCTACGGACATGCGCAGTCCATGACGATTATCAACAACTGCGATCACCTCCTGTACCTGGGAGGCGTGGATGTGGAGACCGCAAACTACATTGCCACAAAGGCAGATGTAAGGTCCGCTACCATCCTCAATCTGGAGCTTTCCGACTGCCTTCTTTTTGAGAGGGGCCGCCGGGGCGGCGTAATCCATGTGGAGCGTGCCGACATCTCAGACCTGGAGACGCCTTAGAGCGTCTCCATTTCATTCATGATATTGTCCGGCAGTAACCGGCCGTTCTCCGGAGATGGACACCGGCCGTTACCGGCCATTCTCCGGAGCAAAGTGCCGGTAGTTTTTACAGGGAAAAATATAGGCGATGCGTATACTGTATTCAAGAAACAAACAGAACCTTGAAAACTACATACATCACCTACCCTGGCGGGCCGGGGAAGTCGCGCGATGACATGAGCGGACCAAGGCCCAACGGGACGGGCGGTGTGATACTCATTGTTTAATACTACTTTGAAAGAAAGAGAGGAATATATAATGACAGAATATATACATACTATCATGAACCATTGTGCAGAACTGGTTGCAGCCCACATCACAGAAACGGAAAACGGTCCGGTTGCGGACGAAGCGCTGGAAAACGCAATCAGGGGCTACGATGACCCGGAACAAACAGACTTCCGGTATGACGACGAACTTGCCAACGCAGTCTATTTTCTGAGGTATATTTATCCCTATGCATTCGAATACTCGGTCATTTACGATATCCTGTTCAGAGATTACGGATTCAACTCCTTCGGAACAGTGTCTCTCGGATGCGGGTCCTGTGTCGATGCCTGGTCAATGGCCTATGCACGATATAAAATGGACATGCAGACGAATCTCAGCATACCGGACCTGCTTCATCTCATCTATCTCGGAACGGACAGAAGTAACTGGTCCATCCGGTTTACCGAAAATGGAAGAAACGGCCAAACCCGGCTGCAGCAGGAATTTAGCTATTCTCTGGACTATGGCCCCTATGACCAGGCAAGCTTTCATGGCCGCTATCAAAAAGATATTATCGATTTTATTCAAAACGATACCCACTATCCGAATTTTAATGCTATAGTATTCCCAAAGATTCTGAATGAGCTTCCCGAAAACACCCTGAGCCTGCTTGTTTCATCAATCCGAGAACGGGCGGACCTCTTTAAAGCTGACCGTCCCCACTACATCGTGATTTCTCACGCACCGAAAGATTACAAAAATAATCCGAGAATGAAACATATCGCCAGTGATATCGCGAACGCAATCAACTACGATGGCAGATTCAGAATCACCGATAACCTCCCGGAGCTGTGGCGGGGAAGAGCGGGAAGAAGTCTCGTAGATATCAGTCAGCAGGAAGACCTGAATTGTTACGAATTTTCCAGAAACGCCCGTAACTATTTCGATAGCGTCGAATGTCTGAACCCCGACTTTTTGACTCCTCCCAGGGTAAGGGAGGTTCAGTCCAGGCTGAACATCATCCTGAAGAATAACGGTGAGCATAGATGCCTCACCAGTACAAGTGCATCCCTGTTCCAGATTATTAAGCTGGAACCCTGCGGAAACGAAACGGAGGCGGCCGCATGATAATCAGTGCCAGCAGAAGAACCGATATCCCGGCCTTTTACACGGAATGGTTCATGAACCGAATGAAAGATGGCTATGTCATCGTAAGAAACCCCATGAATTATAACCAGCTCTCCAGGGTCTGCCTCACGGCAGACCTTGTGGACTGCATTGTTTTCTGGACCAAGGATCCGCGGCCGATGATTCCCCGGCTGACGGAACTATCTGATTATACCTTCTACTTTCAGTTCACCCTGACCGC
>DFHD01000056.1:0-8713 GCA_002372545.1 Lachnospiraceae bacterium UBA3732
CTTCCTGGCGAGGGACGGGTCTGGACAGAGCCCAGTATTGAATTGAGATTAAATGTGTAGTAAAATTAGCACATCTTTTAGCTGAACATTCAGCTATCCTTGGTGGATTCCTACATTTAATTTCCGTAGGTAAATTTACGCTGTCGTTGGATGATATCAAAAAATAAATGGAGGAATAATAAATGAGAAAATCATTGTTATTTATCACATTGACTTGTATGTTTATAGTGTTGTTCTCGGCCGGAACAAATCCGACTTATGCGGCAGACAGTTCCTATTCCGTGATATTCAGCTACAACGGAAAAAACTATTCTATCGGCAGTATCACAGGCACGCAGGAGATATCGCTGTCCACTATCCTGTCTTCGCTGGAGATCACGGGTGACGTCACAGCGGCATCCGTCTCCGAAGGTCAGGAAATGACCGTCACAACGACAGCCATCACCCTAACCAAAGCCTTCGGAACCGGCTGGCTCAGGGTGACGGCAGGCGGAACAGAGTATGAGATCACCATTACCAGTACCCCGGATTCCATCAGTGTTGTATTGTACGGCACGCTGTTCTTTGACAAGAACGGCGGCAGCGGCATCATGGACGGTCAATCTGTACGGGAGTACTCGACGACCGTTTTGCCTGATTGCACATTTACGCCTCCGGACGGTTATGAGTTTGACCAGTGGGAAATCAACGGAGCCAGATACAATGCAGGGGCCACATTTACCTTCGGTCAAACGACCACAGCAAAAGCGATCTGGAAGCTGCGGGAAGGCGTTCACAGCATCACAGCTGCTTATAACAATTCGGATGGAGATGTTGTCGTCAGTCCGACTATGGCGGCAGCGGACGAACAAGTTACCGTCACTGTGCAGCCCGTAGCGGGAAAGGCTGTGGACAGCATTAGCTATTCCTACGGCTCGACCTCCGGGCAGGCTCTGTCCGGCGTGGAGAGCGGCGTTTATACCTTCTCCATGCCGGGGGAGAATACCACGGTCAGCGTGACATTCAAGGAAGCCACAAAGGAACCCATAGCGTATGTGGATGAAAACGGAAGCAGCCAGAGCTGCAATGATTACTGCTATGTTCGCTCTACCGATACCATTTGGAGCGGCTGGGTCGTTGCCTCCCAAAATCTGACCCTCGACCGCCGCGTGACTGTCAGCGGCACGGTGAACCTGATCCTGATGGACGGCAAGACCCTGACCGTCACGGGCGGTATCCAAGTCGGCGAGGGCAGTACGCTGAACATCTATGCTCAAAGCGGGAACACAGGCGAACTGATTGCGGGAAACAAACAGAACAGCTACGCTGCAGGCATCGGCGGCAATAAAGGTAGCTATAACGCCGGAACGATTACCGTTAATGGCGGCCAGATCACGGCGACAGGCGGCTATAATAGTGCCGGTATCGGCGGAGCCAGTGAGTATTATCCATACCTTGGAAGTGCCGGAAACATCACGATTCGCGGCAATGCAAATGTTGTCGCAACAGGCGGCAAATATAGCTCCGGCATCGGCTGCGGCAGCGGGGGAATCGGCGGCAGTATTACCATTGACGGGAATGCCAGGGTTCAAGCAATAGCGCTTGAAGGCTACAGCGGCAGCGGCGCGGCCATCGGCAGCGGCAGAGGCGGCTACGTCAACTCCATCACAATCTCGGGCGGCACGGTAATTGCTACGGGCGCCAACATGGGTTCAGCCATCGGCAACGGCAACAGCAACAGCGGCGGAGATGGCGGCACGATCAGCATCACCGGCGGCGATGTGACCGCTACCGCAACAGGCAGTTGGGGCGCAGGCATAGGCGGCCTGTGTAAATCCATTACCATCGGCGGGAATGCGGTCGTCCATGCAACCGGCGGGAACTGGGGCGCGGGTATCGGCGGCTACTATCAAAAGGCAGTCGGCGATATCACCATTGAGGGAAACGCAAATGTCACAGCGACCGGCGGAGCGAGCGGCGCGGGAATCGGCACCGGCAGCGAGGCCGAAGGCGAAGCTGTCATTACCATCACCGGCGGTACGGTCAACGCCTCAACGAGCGCTTCAAACGGCGCTGCGGCGATTGGCAGCGGTTACAAGTCCAAGGGCAAGACCACCGTTTCCATCAGCGGCGGCCAGGTCACCGCTTCGGGCAGCAGCATTTACGGCGTGGGCATTGGCGGCGGCAACACCGGCGCAGCCGGAGAAGAAGTTGTGGTCAATATCACCGGGGGTGTCGTGGACGCCAGTGGCCGCGCGGGTATCGGCACGGCCAACGCTTCCAACGCCAAACTGACGATCAACATCTCCGGCGGAAAAGTGACGGCCAGAGGCGCGATTGACGGCAGCAACAAGTGTGCCGCCATCGGGCAGGGCAACAACTCCAATTCCGTCACCGAAATCAACATCACCGGCGGCATCGTCAGGGCGCTGGGCACCGGTACCGGCATTGGCTCCGGCGCGAACTCCAAACAGACGCCTACGATTAAGCTGGGCTATACAGACGAGACGAAGAACGGTATGGAGATCACCGCCATTGACTACAATGGAACGGTAACACTGAATAAAAGCTTCAAATACCAGGATGGCACAGGAGCCGTATCTACTCCGATTACCGCCAATAAAACCATCGTGCCCTCGGACTCCACGGCACATACGCACGGCTTCACCTATACCGTTGACGGCAAGACCATCACGGCCACCTGCACCAACAGCGACAATCAGTGCAATCTTACCGAACACAAGGCCATGCTGACCATCGGGGAACCCGACGGAAAGACCAGCATGGTCTACGATGGCACGGCAAAGGCGGCGGTTCTCACCGGGGATACGGATGTGTTGACCGCGGATGTGGTCTACAAGAAGGGTAATACTGTCCTGCCATCAGCGCCCAGCGATGCCGGGAATTATACCGCCAGCATCACGCTCGGAGAAGCGACTGCGACGGTATCGTATGAGATCACGAAGAAGTCCGTCACCTTCGCAAGCATCACGGCCAAGGACAAGGTGTACGACGGTACAACCAAGGCGTCTTGCAGTATTGGAACAGGGGTAAACGGCGCGGTCAGCGGGGACAGCGTATCCGCCAATGTTTCCAGTGGCGTCGCGAATTTTGATACCCCGGATGTGGGCGTAAACAAGGCAGTTACCTTCACGAACTGGACACTGCAAGGCAGTTCAAAGGATAACTACGAGATGGTTCAGCCGGAGCCGCAGTATCGGACGATCACGCCCCGTGTCATTACCATCACCGCCAAAGCCCAGACTGTACAGCAAGGCGGCATAGTGAATTCTTCACCCGAACAGGTGGAGGTGACCAGCGGAACGCTTGCAGAGGGACAGCAGATTTCAGAGATCACCTTAACCGGCGATACATCTGCTATAACTACCAATGGCAGCATTACCCCAAGCGAAGTGAAAATACTGGATGCTTCCAACAATGATGTAACTGCAAATTATGTGGTAAATTATTCCACAGGGACACTTACCGTTAAGGAAGCTCTTCCTCACACCCATGAGTTCACCTATTCTGCAACCGGTAATAATATCACGGCTACCTGTGCAAATTCGGAAAGCAATTGTTCGTTGCCAGATCAAAAGGCAGTACTGACGATCAATGCTCCAACGGAGCTTACCTACGATGGTACGGCGAAGGAAGCAAATGTCAGCGGTTCAATACCGGGAATAACAATACCGGGCATTGTTTACACAAAGGATGATGCGGTATTTGAAGGAATACCCACAGAAGCAGGCACATATACGGCAAGCATCACAGTTGAAGGTGTGACCGCAAGTGTGAGCTATACAATAACACTGAATCCAATTAAGATTGTCCCGACGCTGACGGTAAGTGACTATACAAAGACCTATGACGGCAACTCGGTTACAATCAGCGACCTCACCAAGTCAGCGAAAGATGGAAGTTCTGATATTGAGGGAACATGGGACTTTGAAGGAACACCGGGACTTAAGGATGTTTCAGACAGCGGTACGATCACAGTTAGATTTATGCCGACGGATACAACGAATTATGAGAGTACAACGACTACATTTACACTGACGATCAATCGTAAGGATGTCACAGTGAAAGCAGACAACAAGAGTATGGTTGTAGGCACAACGCCTGAACCGGAGCTGACGGCAACGGTCAGCGGTACGGTTGGAAGTGACACAGTTATTTATTCACTTGATCGTGAGGCCGGCACGGTGGTAGGCGATTATGTCATCACACCGAGCGGCGTTACATTGCAGGGTAATTATATTGTAAGCTATGAAACCGGAACATTTACGATAACGGAAGATACTGCAGCTCCGGTTGTCAAGAAAGCACCAAAGGCTATTACCGGACTTGTCTACAATGGCACGGCACAGGCGCTTGTAGAGCCGGGTGAGGCGGAAAACGGTACGATGTACTATGCGGTAACTACCGAGAACACAGCCCCTGCGGATAACCTTTATACCACATCGAACTATACAGCAACCAATGCCGGAACCTACTATGTATGGTATAAGGCAGTGGGAGATGAGAACCATAATGATTCCGAACCGGAGATGGTCGAAGCAAAGATTGGTCTTCCCTTCGTGGATGTAAAAGAGGGTAAGTATTATTATGACGCTGTTGCCTGGGCATTCTGCCAGGATGAACCCATCGTATCCGGCGTAGATGAGACTCACTTTGCGCCCGGACAGAGCTGTAACAGAAGCCAGACCATTACCTTCCTTTGGAGGGCAGCGGGCTGCGAGACGGTCGATGCAGAGAATCCCTTTACCGATGTGAAGGATGGAAAGTTCTACACAACAGCCGTTCTCTGGGCATATGTGAACAGCATCGCCGGTGGTAAGACAGCAACCACCTTCGCACCTTCCGCAGTATGTACAAGAGCAGACTTTGTCACCTTCCTCTGGAGGATGACAGGTTCGCCGGAAGTAACGGATGCAGAGAATCCCTTTGCGGATGTAGCGGATGGAAAATACTACACGCAGGCCGTTCTCTGGGCATACGAAAATGGTATTGTCGCCGGAACAGACGCAACCCACTTCTCGCCGAAGGCTGAGGTAACGCGCGGACAGGCGATCACCTTTATCTACAGATACTGCACGAAGGATGAGTGATTTCGATCAGTAAAGCATTAATGAGTGATCGAGATCAGTAAAGATTTAGTGTGTAATTGAAGAGCACAACGATCCGCCGGGGGCGAAATGCCCCTGGCGGATTTTTTTCGCTGCATGCTTTCCCTGACGGCTCGAGTCTTTACGGTTTCCTTGAAAGTATGCGTCTTGCCGGTAAGGCAGGGCCTTCATGTATATGCATGCTGCATGCTTGAAAAAATTGCCGTGGAATGCTACAATTTTTTTATGTTCACATATGTTTTCCGGGACAATAAAATACCGCTTTATGAGCAGCTGGCTTCTTTTATCCGGGCGGATATTGAGGCCGGCGTTATTGCGGCGGATGAAAAGCTGCCCTCCAAGAGGAGCCTGGCCAAGAATCTGGGTGTCAGTGTGATCACCGTGGAAGGCGCATACAGTCAGCTTCTGGGCGAAGGCTATATTTACGCCCGGGAGAGGCAGGGCTATTTTGCTACGGATATCCGGTCATATCTTCCTGCGGAGCAGGGGGCTTTTCCTGATCCTGCGGAGCAGATGTCAGCCGGATCGTCCGGTTCAGAACGTCAGGGTAAATCGTCCCGTTCAGAACGTCTGGGTGGATTGGAAGCGCCGGTTATGCTTGAGGAACCGACATCCCCGGAGATCCGCTGGGACCTTTCCGGAAACCGGGTATCCCCGGAGCATTTCCCCTTTTCTGTATGGACGAGGCTGATCCGACGCAGCCTTTCGGAGGAACAGCGGGAGCTGGTCACCCCATCCTTCCCCACAGGTGTAAGGGTGCTTCGGGAGGCTATAGCCGGTCATCTCAGTTCCTTTCGTGGGCTGAGGGTTTCGCCGGATCAGATCGTAGTGGGGGCCGGGACGGAGTATTTATACGGACTGATCCTGCAGCTGATCGGCAGGGATAAGATCTTCTGTCTGGAAAATCCGGGATATAAAAAGGCAGCTCAGATTTACGATATGAGCGGTGCGGTATGCCGGTTCGCCGGAATGGATGAGCAGGGGATCCTGCCGGAAGAGCTGGATCTCGCAAAGGCGGATGTGGCTCATATCAGCCCCAATCATCATTTTCCCACAGGCATTACCATGCCGGTCCGCCGAAGAAGAGAGATTCTGCAGTGGGCAGGGGAGAAGCCTGGCAGGTATGTGATCGAGGATGATTATGACAGTGAATTCCGGCTTTCCGGAAAACCGATACCGCCGCTTTTTGCCATAGACAGAAACGAAAAGGTGATCTATATCAATACCTTTTCCAAGTCCCTTTCTCCGACCATCCGGGTGAGCTATATGATCCTGCCTGTACATCTGGCGGAGCTGTTTCGACAGAAGCTGATGTTTTACTCCTGCACGGTACCGAACCTGGTGCAGTATACCCTGGCCGCCTTTCTTTCAGAAGGCTATTTTGAGCGGCACATCAACAGAATGCGTCACTTTTATGCCGGAAAACGGCGGGAGGTGCTGCAGTGTTTTTCCGATAGCGGGCTGGCGGATCATGCGGAGGTTCAGGAGGAGACCAGCGGTCTCCACTTTACCCTCCGTTTCCGGACGTCTCTTTCCGATCAGGAACTGGCTGAGGCTTTTCTGCGGCGGGGCATACGGATGACACCACTTTCGGCCTATGATCACCTGGGGGAAAATCCGGCGACGCATATTTTTATTTTGAATTATTCCCATGTGGATACGGAAACGCTGACGGAGGGCTTCCGGGAGATCCGGCGGGTGCTGTTGGAGACTGCGGGGGGAGCTGCAGGAAGACCGGAAGAAACGATGAAATCTGCCGGGGAGAGACGGTGAGAGACTTCCGGGAGATCCGGCAGGCGAAGAAAAAGCAGAGGAGTGTAGATGAGGAAGAATGTTCTGATCGATAAAATCTTCATATTTCTGATCAGCTTTTTCCTCATGATGAACCGGCTGTCGGGCAGAGGACTGATCATATCGGCCTATATGACCATGGCGGTATCGGCTCTTGGATACTGGCTCCTTTCCGGTGGAAAAGAGGAGAGCAGGAAAACGGTAATCCGCCGAAGGGCTGCCGTGGGAATACAGATTCTGGCTGTGGTTATCTGTATTTTTTACCCCCCGGCGCTGACAGCGATGCCCTGTGTGGTTTATGATATCGCCTATAGCAGCAATATCCCGGGAGCAGCAGCGGCACTTCTGGCACTCATCAATGCCCTGTGGCTGGGTGAAGCGTATATGGTGATCGCCGGTATTCTGGTGCTTTCCCTTTTTGCTGCATATCTCAGCCTCGGAAGCCGGGCGGCGGTACGGCAGGAGATGGATTATCATCGTCTTCGGGATGACAGCTCGGAAAAAAGCCGGCGGATGAAAAAACAGAATCAGGAGCTGGAGAGGTCCAGAGACGCGGAAATCTATACTGCACAGCTGGCAGAGCGAAACCGGATCGCCAGAGAGATTCACGATAATGTAGGGCATATGCTCTCCCGTGCGCTTCTCCAGATGGGCGCGCTTCTTTCCATCCACAAGGAGGAGCCTGTGCATTCCCAGCTGATGGGACTCCGGGAAACGCTGGATACGGCCATGACCAATATCCGGTCCAGTGTGCATGATCTGCATGAGGAATCCATCGATGTGGAAAAGAATATCCGGGATATGGCGGCGCCGCTCGCGGAGCGGTTTTCCGTGGATATTGAGGTGGATGTGGATGAAAAGGTCATGCCGCGGCAGGTGAAATATGCGCTTCTGGGTATCATCCGGGAGGCGGTTTCGAATATCATGAAGCACAGCAACGGGAATCATGTGCTGATCCGGCTGATCCGGCATCCGGCGCTTTATCAGCTCATTGTGCATGACTGGTATGAAGCTGATCAGCCGGCGGCCGGCAGCAGAATAACCGAATCCGGGGACACAGATCGGAGCGGAAGAGCTGCATCCGGAGAATCGGATCGGAATGGAAGAAATATGGAGCGGGACGGCGCTGTAACGGAGCGGAAGTCCGGAAAGGAAGCGGATCCGGGAATCGGTATGGAGAACATGAGAAACCGGGCGGAGTCCGTGGGCGGAACCATTCATTTTTCAACAGAAAAAGGCTTCCGGGTATTTGTCTCTGTACCGGTAAAGGATGAGTAAGCTGCATCGAATGCTGAAATATCACCGCGGCGAATCATGCCGGCGGCAAGGCGGATCGATGAAAAAGAGGAGAAGGCATGAAGGTAGTGATCATTGATGATGATAATCTGGTAGCGGTATCGCTGAAGACTATTGTGGAGGCGGACCCGGAGATGGAGGTGCTGGGCACAGGCTCCTCCGGCGAGGAGGCTGTACGGCTTTATACGGAATATAAACCCGATGTACTGCTGATGGATATCCGGATGAGAGGCATGACCGGACTCGAAGCGGGGGAACATATCCTGCAGGAGGATCCCGCAGCCAAAATCCTGTATCTGACCACCTTCAGCGATGATGAATATATCATGAAGGCGCTATCCATCGGAGCGAAGGGATACATTATCAAGCAGGATTTTGATTCTATCGTTCCATCTTTAAAGGCTGTATACGGCGGCCAATCCGTTTTCGGAACAGAGGTGGTGCGGCGTTTGCCGGATATTGTCGGCGGTGCAGCAAGAGCCGCGTCTGGCGGAGCAAATGGATCGGCAGGAAGCTCG
>DFHD01000056.1:8810-14526 GCA_002372545.1 Lachnospiraceae bacterium UBA3732
CAGGAAGCTCGGCGAACGGCATGGTAAACAGTGCGGATGTACCGGGAGAAAATGCACCGGCCCGGTTTAAAGGAGAAGCGTACGGCCTTACAGAGCAGGAAACAGAGATTGTGGAGTGTGTGGCCCGGGGACTTTCGAATAAAGAAATTGCGGATGAGCTTTTTCTTTCGGAAGGAACCGTCCGGAATTATCTCAGCAACATCCTTTCCAAGCTGGAGCTCCGGGACCGCACAAATCTTGCCATCTTCTATTTCAAGGCCGGGGGCGTGTGACTGTCAACTGCAATTGCCTTCTGATTCCGACTTGAAGATACTGATGAGTTATCCGCTGGCAGATGCCAGCGGACTTGTAATACACGAGCCCCGGTCAGTTTGTCTTCTCACTGATGTACCGGGAGATGGCCAGGCCGACTGCCAGACAGGTGAGACCAAAGATCAGCTGAATGCCCATGCAGCTGAAGATGTCGGTGATGGAGCTTTCTTCCAGCCAGATCCGTTTCATGGCGATGGAATACCAGTAGTTCGGTGTAAACTGTCCGACCTTGGCAACCCCGTCACCCAGGATGTCGAGATCCACGAAGGTGCCGCCCAGGAAGGCGAAGGAAAGCCCGATCAGGTTGGTGAAGAAGGAGGCGCTTCCGGCATTATTGGCCTTCTGGCTGCCCAGAGGCAGGCTGGCGATCAGAGCCAGCAGGAAGGTAGTGGTTACAGTGTAGGTGAAGACGTTCAGTATCGTCAGCCACCAGTTCCGGGTAAAGAGGAACTCTGTTCCGGAAAGGGCGGAAGAAATACCGCTGAGTACGATCATGACGATAACGGAGAGGGTGCCGGCGCCCAGGATCAGGGAAAGGTTACGGCTTGTGGACTTCGTAGCGGATACCGTCATCCGGTTCTTCTTTTCCTTCTCGTTGAAGGAGAGGACTACAGGCAGAATGCCGGAGAAAATGACGGAAAGAATACCAAAGGGAAGGAAGATGAACATCCGGTAGGGCCTATCTCCGGGGTTCTTTTCTGTTTGCAGAAGAGAAACATATTTGGAGGTATCCAGAGAAGCTGCTGCATCATCGGCAGCCTGCTTAACATCCTCCCCGAGAAGCATATGGCCGCGGAGAGCGTTCAGATATTCCTCTATCTGCATGTTTACGAAGATGCCCCTGGGCATTGCCTCGTCATAGACCGTATGGATGCTGATACTGCCGTCCTTTTCGAAGGACTCGCCGAAGCCGGCGGGAATTTCCACATAGGCGGCGATGTGCTGGTAGTACATCAGGTCCTTCAGCTGGTCATCGGAAAGCTCCTCGTTTTTCAGATTGTGGATGCTGTCCAGATATCCGTACAGTGCTTCGGAAACCGGAGAATGATCCAGATCCTTTACCACAATGGGGCAGCGATCCATTTCCACCTTCTGCTTGGAATTATCGTTCATACCGGTCATGGTAAACTGCATGAAGATGATGATGGCCATATACATGATGATGCCGGTCTTATATTTTTTAACTACCTTGAAAAACGTTTTATAGACTTGCATACTGCTTCCTCCTTGAAAGGCATACCCCGATGATCATGAATACGGCGGAAAGAGCGGCCATGTAGATCACAGAGCGGCAGTAACGGGAGCCGCTGCCGAAGATATTCAGGGAATAAAAGGAATCGGTGATCACAGCCGCCGGATTGATGCGGTTGAAAAGCGGGAACTTCTCTTCCACGATCACCTTCATATCGCCGTACATCAGGCCGGACATGAAGCCGCCGCCCAAAGTTATGATCATCAGGATGTTTTCCTTCGTGTTTTCCGACGCATTTCCCACGTGCCCCACAAGGAACCCGAGGGATAGTCCGAGGAAATTCGCCAGGAAGGAAGTAAGATAGATGAGGGTCATGTTTCCGCCGAACCGGATGCCCAGAATGTAGATATAAAAGGTCAGGGCGATGGCGGTGATGGCGAACTGAATCACACAGATGGCGGCAAACTGGGCAAGCTCAAAGGGAGGCTTTCTCACCGGAGAAATATCTGTCCGGATACCTTCGCTGCTCTGGTTAGCCATGGAATGCACAACTGTGCTGCTGGTGGCCATGGAGCCCATCAGGCTGATCATGGCGATAATGTTGTAAAAGTACGTGATATAGGGGTCTTTATTTTCTCCGGCCATGCCGCCCGCTTCCACATACGCACGGCTTTCGTTTACCATGGCGCTGATCTCCTGAGAGGTTTCCGGATCGATGGTATCGGAAAGCATCAGCTTCATCATGATATCCTTCCGGCTTTGATAAGAGGAAAGAATGCCGGTGAGGATGCTCTGCGTCGTGCCGTTTTCCGCGAGGGTCAGCTCTGCTTCGTAGCCGTTTACGGTGATGATGCCGGTGATTTCCTTATCCTTCAGAAGCTGCTCTGCTTCCGCCCGGTCCGCTGCGGCCTTTTCTTCCAGAATGGCTGTGCCGTCGTTATAAGTGAACTCCTTCGCCAGCTCCGGGAAAACCGCAGCTTCTTTATCTCCCTCCACGAGGATGACTACGGGAAGGGGTTTATTCTGCTCCTGATCATATACCTTGGAAAAGGCAAAGAAGAACAGAAGGCCAAGAGCAAGGGGAAAGAGGAGTGTCCAGAAAATGTATTTCCTGGTCCGGACAGAGATCTTTAATTGTGTGACAAAAATGCGTGCGATCATTTTCTTTACTCCTTATCTCTCAGTTCCTTGCCGGTGATCTCCAGGAATACATCGTTCAGTGTGGGAAGCTCCGAATATACCCGGTCATAATCGAGGTCGTTTCCGGAGAAGTAATCGATCACATGAGAAATATTATGCTTCCCGCCGCTGCACCGGATGGTCAGCTGGTTGCCGGAGTAGCTTACCTCGTATACATGGTTTAGCTTCCGGAGGGCTTCGATATGCTTCTCATCCAGCTTTCGGACATCCACCACCACGTTTTCGGTGTTCCGGATCTTGCCTTTCAGTTCTGCGGAGGTGCCGCTGGCCACCTCCTTTCCCTTATCCATGATGAGGATGCGGGAGCAGATCTGTTCAACCTCCTCCATGTAGTGGGAGGTGTAGATGATGGTGGCGCCCTTCCGGTTGAGTTCGGTGATGCCCTCCAGGATTTTGTTTCTGGATTGGGGATCCACGGCCACCGTAGGCTCATCCAGAATGATGAGGTCGGGCTTATGGGCAATGCCGCAGGCAATATTCAGCCGGCGCAGCAGACCGCCGGAGAGCTTATTGGGAAAGAACTTCCGGAAGTCTTCGAGATCCACAAATCGGATGGCTTCGTCCACACAGCTCCTCAGCTCGGCCTTGTCCTGAATGTACAGGCCGCAGAAGAAGGTGATGTTTTCCTCAACGGTAAGCTCCGGAAAAACAGAAACATTCTGGGGCACCAGGCCAATCCGTTTCTTAATGTTATTCTTGGAGGGGGACATCTTCTCGCCGAAGACCTCAATCTCGCCCTTGTCAAAGGACAGGAGAGAGGTGAGGCAGCTGATGGTAGTGGTCTTACCGCTGCCGTTTGGCCCCAGGAGACCGAAGACCTCGCCCTTTTTGATCTCCAGGCTGAAATTATCCAGAGCGATCAGCTCTTTATACCGTTTTACCAGGTTCGTGATCTTTACAACCGTTTCGCTCATTGCTTTTCCTTTCTTTTTTCTGTTCTGCCCGCGGTGCTGCACTTATCCGTGGATTGTTATAAGGATGCAGTTTCCTTATAAATACAGGATGGTAACCAGACTGATGAAGAGCATTTCTGCAATTGAATTAGTCCGGTTATTATGGATACAGGATATCAGATCAGTGTATGGGGCGGTAGTGAGAAATGTAAAAAACGGAATGTGACAAATGTCATTTTTTCCGGGATGGACCGGATGCTTTAGAAACATCGGCTGGAAGACACGGAAAATGCTTCCGGGAAGATACGGAAAATACTGCCGGGAAGGGCGGTTGGAAGATAAGGGAAATACTGCCGGGAAGGATTGGCTGGAAAATACGGATAATTCTATCAGGAGGACTGACAGAAAAATACAGATATGAATAACGACTTGTTAAAAAAGATGCGGGAGGGCGGAGAGCTCAGCCGGCGGGAGAAGCTGGCCCTTGTTCTCAGGCTCAGCGTCCCCGCTGTATTATCGCAGCTTTCGACTATCATCATGGAGTATATTGATGCATCCATGGTGGGAAGTCTGGGGCCGGATGCCTCCGCCGCAATTGGTCTCGTTTCCACAACCACCTGGCTGATCGGCGGGCTTTCGGGCGCTGTGGGAATCGGCTTTACCGTAGGCATAGCCCACTCCATCGGCGCCGGGGATAACCGGCAGGCGCGAAAAAACGTGCGGAGCGGTTTGGTAACGGTACTGGTCTTTTCGGTGGTCATGATGCTCCTTGTGGCGGTTATCCACCGCGCGCTTCCCCGCTGGATGGGCGGCGAGGCGGAAATCCTTCGGGATGCCTCGGCTTACTTTCTGATCTTCGGGCTCATGCTGCCTCTTCTGCAGATCAATTACACCGGAGCGGGCATGCTCGAGTGCAGCGGCAACATGAAGGTGCCCGGGCTCATCAACATGATCATGTGCGGACTGGATGTGGTTTTTAACTTTTTCTGCATCTATCCTTCGCGGTATCTTACATTTTTTGGAAAGAGGTTTTATATGCCCGGGCTCGGGCTGGGCGTAAAGGGCGCAGCGCTGGGTACGCTCATGGCGGAGGCCTGCGGAGCGACTGCCATTCTGCTGGCGGTTCTGGTCTTTTCGGAAAAGCTTCATATGAGAAAGGGGGAAAGAGGCGGTCTGGGAAAGAAAAAGTGGCTGGATACCGTGAGAGTCTCGCTGCCGGCTATGGGCGGCTCCCTCGTTATGGGCTTTGCCTATGTTATGGCCACGCGGATCGTGGCTCCTCTGGGAAAAATCGCGATTTCCGCAAATTCCTTTGCCATCACGGCGGAAAGCCTTTGTTATATGCCCGGATATGGAATATCCCGGGCAGCCACCACGCTGGTGGGACAGACCCGGGGAGCCGGAAGAATAAAGCTCGAAAAAAGCTTTCATAATCTGACGGTTATGGTCGGTATTATGGCCATGACCGGGGCATCGGTCCTGATGTACATCTTCGCACCGGAGATGATCGGAATCATGACGCCGGATCCGGATATCCGGACGCTGGGAACGGCGGTGCTCCGCATCGTGGCTTTTGCTGAGCCCTTTTTCGGCGCGGCCATCGTGTCGGAGGGCGTTTTTCGTGGAATGGGCAGGACCATGACCCCAGGCGTACTCAATATGATCAGTATGTGGCTGATCCGTCTGCCTGCCTCCGTCTGGGCGGCCAGAGTCGGCGGCCTGGAAGCCGTCTGGCTGGTGATGAGCGCCGAGCTTGCCTTCCGCGGCATTCTCTTTTCCGCAGTGCTGCATAATGCAGGGCGAAAACTGTCATGCTGATGGAGCGAAGCGTAATGCGAATGGGCACCGCGATATCTGATATGCGGCTTCCCAGACTTTTCACCATTTTTATTCCATTTTTAACTTAGTTTACATAATGCCAAATTTTGAGTAATTTGAACCAAATTTGTACCAAAATGCGATCTCAAAGATTCTTGAAAAATGTGTTTGTACCAATTTGTACCAAAAAATTGACGGCTTATCCGCTTTATTTCCTCGATTTATAAGAATTTATTTATCGTCTTATTTCGTCTTTCAGGTGAGATAAGGTGATTAATTTTGAGGCTTCATCAGTTTGTGT
>DFHD01000048.1 GCA_002372545.1 Lachnospiraceae bacterium UBA3732
TACGAGGAAGAGGGCTTCACGGAGTCGCGCGCGCACCGCGTCCGCAGGCTCCTCGCGCACCGCGCACGGAAATGGAGGAAAAGAATAATGGCAGCAGACATCAGAAAGATATATGTTTATGATGACTTCAGCAGCTCTGAGCCATTACTTGCAGGATGCTTATATATTACTCCTATACGTGGCGGCGAAAGCTGTGCCTTCGAATACGACGAAGAGTGATTGAAAAAGATGGACAGGCGAGGACGCGTATACGGGCTGAGCATCAACAAAAATCAGGAGAGACTGACTATGATTAAGAACAATTCAGAGCATAAAGGGTGCGGTGATAATGAACGTCCAGATTTTTGGAACAAAGAAAAGTTCCGATCCACGTATGAAAACAATATATCTTGCCGGAGGATGTTTCTGGGGAGTACAGAAATTCTTTGACCAGTTCGATGGAGTGATCTCCACAGAGGTTGGATATGCCAATGGGCCAGAGGAAACGCCCACCTATCAGGATGTCTGCCAGAGCAGCGGACATGCCGAGACCGTGAAAGTAGTTTATGATGAGAACCGGATTACACTGACAGAGGATGTGATAAACTGACAGAACTGGTTCATGCCCCGGATGTTGAGATCAGTCCTCAGGCATTAGAACAAAACACAAGGATTCTTGAGATTAAGTATTCGTGAAGACAGAGAACCGGATCGGAAGAGCATGCAAAGCCAGGCATACAGAAAGAGAGGCCGCAGCCATGAAGGAAAAATCAGCGGAAAAGAAAAAGCATCTTATACCCGCTGACGAAGGAAAAACTGGTGGAAATGCACGACACTCTGCAGGCTCGTCACGCTGACAGTGACAGCTCGTCAAAATAAGAACTTTGTGAATAAGTGATTGGAGAAACAGGAATCCAGGTATGAATAAAATTTCATTGGAGAAGAAAAGCGGATATTTCGTTTCCTGCATAGAACAGATCCCTGATCCCTGTAAAGGGATAGTGATTGCCGTCCACGGATTTTCAAGCAATAAGGAATGTGCAACTTATCAGGTGCTATTGAAGAAACTCCCTGCAGCCGGTCTGGGAATGATAGGGATCGATCTTCCCGGGCATGGCAGAGAAAAATCCTACGAGGAAACGCTGAGAATTGAGGGGTGTAAGGAGAGCATCGCTGCGGTTGAGAAGTATATTCGCTGCACTTATCCGGCTCTTCCCATTTACTACTTTGGATCAAGCTTCGGTGCTTATATCCTCGGCTTGTATCTCAGCACAAGAGAGCATGCCGGCGGAAGAGCCTTTTTCAGGAGTGCTGCCGTGAACATGCCGGAGCTTTTCATAAAAGAGAATCCGTCGGCAGAAGAGCAGGAAATGCTGAACCAGCTGCACGAGCGGGGATTCTTCTATCACAGCCTTGACCGTGCGCATCAGCCAGTAAAGATTACACAAGGATTCTATCATGACTTGGCTGAAAATGATCTGTTTGCAATCTTTGATCCTGCCAGATTTGGCAGCAATGAAGTCGCCATGGCACATGGCCTGAAGGACGCTGTGATTAATCCGCGAAAAGCCAGAGCGTTTGCTGAGAAGTTTCATATTCCGATCCGCTTTTTTGAGAATGAGGGCCACTCATTGGGCTCGGCGGCTGACACGCCGGAACAGGTGGCGGATCTGGCGATCCGGCATTTTACGGGAAACGATTCCATGGGATAAGGGCCGTGTCGTTGTGTGAGGCGGAAGACTCTGATCAATGAGAAAGATATCTGAGATATTAAAGAACCAATACGGCGAGAAGGTATATAAGCTCTCGCTTTCATCGGGCTGTACCTGTCCGAACCGTGATGGGACGGCAGGGTATGGAGGCTGTGCCTTCTGCTCAGAGGGAGGTTCCGGAGAATATGCTTCTTCCGCGAGGGATATTATGGCGCAGATGGAAGAGGCGAAGCTTCGTATCCGGAAGAAAACAGATGCCGGAAGGTTCATCGCCTATTTTCAGTCCTTCACCAATACATATGGGGATGTGAAGCGCCTGACGGAGCTCTATGAAAGGGTGATCAGCCTTCCGGAGATTGTCATTCTATCCATAGGTACCCGGCCGGATTGCCTGGGAGAGGATGTAATGCGCATGTTGATTCATCTGAATGCGATCAAGCCGGTATGGGTGGAGCTGGGGCTGCAGACCATTCATGACAAAACGGCAGACCGGATGAATCGGGGATATGCTCTGCCGGTATTCAGGGAAGCGGTCAGAAAGCTGAAAGCAGCCGGTATACAGGTGGTTGTGCATGTGATCCTTGGCCTGCCGGGTGAGACAAAACATATGATGCTGCAGACGATCCACTATCTGGCTGAGATAGATCCGCCGATTGACGGAATAAAGATTCAGATGCTGAATATCCTGAAGGACACCAGGCTTGCAGAGGAATACAACAGGCAGCCATTTCCCTTGCTGACAATGGATGAGTACACGGATCTGGTCTGTGAGAGCTTTCAGGTTCTTCCGGACGATATAGCGGTTCACCGGATGACAGGTGACGGCCCCGGCGATCTGCTGATCGCTCCGGACTGGGTCAGGAACAAGAAGAAGGTGCTTAATACGATAACCGGAAAACTGATTGGGAAAGAAGGGCATGACTATCAGACGGTTACG
>DFHD01000066.1 GCA_002372545.1 Lachnospiraceae bacterium UBA3732
TTTACTGTTCTTTTTCCGTTTCCTGGGGCTGCGGCTTGTCCGCATCACCGGCAGGAGCCAGCGTGATGGAGTCCTTTTTCACGTCGGCCTTGTAGTGGCTCTTTGTGATACGGTCAATGCTGTATATGGTTTTTATATGGAGGTATCCTTGTTGGCCGGTATGTAGTGAAGAGAACAAGTGCAAAGTAAGCCCTCATGAGACGCAGAATCCGGAAGAGTACGTCACAGAGGTATGCTATGCGGTGAAATAACCCGTATTGGAACAGGTGTTTAGGACTCCGATGAAGAAAACAAAGAAGAATAGATGCTTACGGGTAAAGCCCGGTGTGTATGAAGCAGAGATGCTTTCATGCATGCCGGGCTTTTTTTGATTTCTTTTTTATCAAAAAGTTTCTCGCGGGAGCTTTCCTGGGGTGCCGGTTGTTTGGGGTTAGTGGAAGGAAGAGACATATTTCCTCCGCTGAACCTTGACAATAAAATACCCTGCCGCCCGGGATGATACCGTCGGTGAGTATGCATTCCTGCGTGCCGCCGCCGAGGAAACGTTGCGGAAGAAACGGGACAGGAACGGGCTCGGGAAGGCAGGCAGAAATACACCAAAACTTAACAGCAGATTTCATGCGGCGAAGCTGTATTCGGACATCCCTGTACATGACAGTGGAAATGTTCCGGGATGGTTTCGCCGTATTCATGTGCTGCTAAGGGCACTGATAAACAAAGAAAGCGAGGATGGAAAAATGTGGGCTTATGTAGTGGGGATCCTGACAGGGATCGTGATGTGTATGGTGGCAATGCTGGTGCGGTGTGTGGTCTGGTACGGGAAAAAGCATCCGGAGGATGATTACTGGCACCGGATCACGCCAAAGGAAGAAAAGGATGAAGGGAGTGGATGACAGTGACGGTATTGATTATATGTGCGGTGATTGCGACAGCTATGCTGGTCGTTATGCTGTACGCCTGCCTGATCATCTCATCCCAGATAGATGAAGAGATGGAAGGTCTGGAACGTTGGAGAAAGGAGCTAAAGGATGGAAATGACAGAAATCATGATGAAACCGGATAAAAGAATCTGCCTCCCGCAGGCACGTTTACCGGGGAGGCACTATGAAGACGATAAACCCTGGGACTGCCGGTACTGCTGCTACTGGGCCGGACGGATCCGGGGATGCCAGCTGAAGAACTGCTGGTACCTGATTCATCTTCCGGAGCAGCCGAAGCAGGAATTTGATGAAAACGGAGTGCCGGTGCTGAACTGCAAAACCTGTGCGTATGGGAAGAACGGTCCGTGCATCGGGTATTGCATCGCAAAGATCCAGAGGGAAATATTCTCGAAGACCCGCGGCTGGAGGCTTCCGGCAGGATCGGAACCGGTTACCGGTAGAGGACCGGGAATGGAGTTGGAGGTGGCACCGACATGAGTGGGGAACAGGCATTTCGTTTCCCTTTCCATTATGGGCAGGAGGCAGAATCCTACACCTTCTACCGGGTGCCGAAGATTCTGTTTACTGCGGAGGCATTTGACCATCTTTCAACGGACTCAAAGTTGCTCTACGGGATCCTTCTGGATCGGATGCAGCTCTCCGTCCGCAACCGGTGGATCGATGATGACGGCAAAGTGTTCATCTATTATCCGCAGCAGAATATCATGGATGCCCTGACGTGCGGGAACAAAAAGGCAGGGCAGCTGCTGTCGGAACTGGATGATAAAAGCGGGATCGGGCTGATTACCAGGATCCACCAGGGACTGGGAAAGCCGGACAAGATTTATGTCCACAAGTGCATTGTGCCGGATATGCCGGTGCGTGGTTCTCCGTATTCCGGTGAAAAGATCACTGCCAATGGTTCCGGAAATGTTGAAAATACACCTCCGGACATGTCAAAAGGACACATCCAGAGGTGTCAAAACGACATGTCTGGGAATGTCGAAATAACACATCAGGACATGTCAAAAACACCATGTAATGATACTGAGGGGAATAAGACTGAAATTAATGATACTGAGATGAGTGAGACTGATCTTATCCTATCTGATCCGGAACAGCTGTCTTCCCAAGAAGAATCTTCTGCTGAGGATGGATCGGATGGAAAGGACCGGATAGATGAATATTACGCCTATCTTGATTATTTTGAAACGCAGTGTGAACTGGAAAACCTCCGGACAGCAAATCCGTATCATAAAGACATAATCAGTGAGATCCTGGAGCTGCTCGTGGATACCTGCTGCTGCCGGCGTTCCCTGGTCCGCATCGGCGGGGAGGACAAACCAGCCCAGATCGTAAAATCAAGGTTCATGAAGCTGGACAGTGAGCATATCCAGTATGTACTGAACTGTTTTACGGAGAATACGACGAAGATAAGGAATATCAAGCAGTACCTGCTTGCGTCCTTGTACAATGCCCCGATGACGATCGGCAGCTACTATACGGCGCTGGTTCGGCACGATATGTACGGGACTGACTAACGAAGGAAGGAGGGGTGGATGATGACAACGGAAATGATGGAGAACCGGGTCCATGTAGACTTTACCGGCGACCATCCGATGGTCTCGGCAAGGGACCTGCACGAGGCGCTGGAGATCAGGACGGTCTTCCGGCAATGGTTCCCGAGGATGTGTGAGTACGGGTTTTCCGAAGGCACCGACTATGAGAAGGTGTATCAGAAATGCGACGGCTCCCGGACCGGCCAGATGGAGGTGGATTACCGGATCAGCGTAGACATGGCAAAACATATCTGCATGATCCAGAGGACGAGGAAGGGAATGATGTACCGGCAGTATTTCCTGGAACTTGAAAAAGCATGGAATACACCGGAGAAGGTGATGGCCAGGGCGCTGCAGATCGCGAACCGGCAGATTAAGGAGCTGCAGACTCGGTGCTTCATGCTGACGACGGAAGCGAGACGGCAGGAACGGCTGCTGCAGGAAGTGAAGCCGAAGGCGGATTATCTGGACAACGTCCTGCATTCCAAAAACCTGGTGCTGACCACACAGATTGCCAAGGATTACGGGATGAGTGCCGTCCGCTTCAACCACCTTCTGGCAGATCTGGGGATTCAGTACAAAGTCCGGGAACAGTGGGTGCTTTACGCGCCGTACCAGGATCTGGGGTATACCGCCAGCAAGGCTTTTGAAGTCCCGCAGTCGGACGGGAGCCTGATGGTGAAGTACCAGACTGAGTGGACGCAGAAGGGACGCCGGTTCCTGTACCTGTTCCTGAAGGAAAAGGGATATATCCCTGTCGTGGAACAGCAGCTCATGAATATGGGACGCAATGTTGCAGCGATGACCTGATGGTGTGGTTTAGGGGAAACAAACCCCATTCTGGGAGCTGTCTCTTACAGCAATGAAGCGAAAGCGAGGTGAAAACGGATGCAGGAAGAAGTGGATGAGAAGACAATGGCGCTTGCGATTACCGGCGGAAAAATCTCCGGCAACATCCTGAAAGCCGCCCTTGCGAAATGGCTCCGGAACATGGAAGAGAAAAACCGGATTTCGAAGAGCGAAAAGCGGGAGGAAAAAAGAGCCCGGCGGGCGGCTGCGGAGAAAGCAAGGAAAGAGACCCGGGATTTCAAACCCGGGAAAAAGAGCTTGAAATCCATGATGCGGGAAGGCAGCCAGCTTTCCAATATCGAGATCACGGATAAGAATATCAAATCCTTTGAAAAAGTCGCCCGGAAATACAGCATCGACTACAGCCTGAAGAAGGACAAGTCGGTGGACCCGCCGAAATACCTGGTATTCTTCCGGGCAAAGGACGTGGATGTGATGACGGCGGCCTTTAAGGAATACACCGGCTCAACGCTGAAGAAGAGCCGGAAGGTATCGATCCGGAAACGGCTGCAGAAGGCGATTGCACGCTCCGCAAAACACAGGGAGCGGGAAAAGACGAAACAGAAAGACAGGGGACAGGAGCGATGAAGGAAAAGAAAAGAAAACGGGCCGGTCCCTCGCGAAAGAAGGCTTCCGGCAGGAAGGACAAAAAGAATACTGCTTCCGGCATCCTCAATAAGATGGGCGGTGCCGTGAAGGAAAAGCTGCAGACGGTGAATGTAAGGAAGGTGCTGATCGCCAATATCCCCTACATCATCGTTTTTTATCTGGTCGAAAAAGAAGCCTGGCTGTACCGGCACTGTACAGGCGGTTCCATGGTAAAGAAGCTGATGAACATGTTCCTGTACTTCGGCCTGGCGTTTAAGACCCTGGTGCCCAGCTTCCACTGGTGGGACCTGATGGTGGGGCTCATCGGGGCGGCTGCTTTCAAGGCCGTGGTCTGGTACCGCAGGAAGAACGCAAAGAAATACCGGCAGGGGGAGGAATACGGATCCGTCCGGTGGGGGAATGAAAAAGACATCGCCCCTTTTGTGGATCCTGTCTTCGAAAACAACGTGATCCTGACGCAGACGGAATTTCTGACCATGAACAGCCGGCCGAAGAACTGGAAATATGCCAGGAACAAAAACGTGATCGTCATCGGCGGATCCGGTTCCGGCAAGACCCGCTACTATGTGAAACCGAACCTGATGCAGATGCCGGAGAAGGTTTCCTACGTGGTGACGGACCCGAAGGTGTGAGTTTCCGCTAGAGTGAGTGTGTAAGTACATTAGCCATTTTGGTTTATGGAATTACACACTCATTTTATTTTGTGCCAAGAAAGGGGGTGACGGAGAGTGAAGGAAGAACGCATAACGGCATTGTATGAACGATTTTCAAGAGATGATGAGCTGCAGG
>DFHD01000090.1 GCA_002372545.1 Lachnospiraceae bacterium UBA3732
ATCACCTTCCAGAACTTCTTTAACAAATATGATAAAAAGGCAGGCATGACCGGTACCGCCCAGACAGAGGAAAACGAGTTCCGTGAGATCTACAGCATGGACGTTGTCTGCGTACCCACCAATAAGCCTGTTGCCCGCGTGGATGAAGACGACGCGGTATATAAAACAAAGAAGGAAAAGCTGAATGCCATCATCGAAGAGGTGGCGGAATGCAACCATCGCGGACAGCCGGTTCTGGTTGGTACCGTGAATATCGATTCCTCCGAGGAGATCAGCGCGCTGCTGACCCGGAGAGGCATAAAGCATAAGGTGCTGAACGCAAAGTTCCATGAAATGGAAGCGGAGATCATTGCGGATGCCGGACAGAAGGGCGCCGTTACCATCGCCACCAATATGGCCGGCCGTGGTACGGATATCAAGCTGGGCGAAGGCGTTGCCGAGCTGGGCGGACTGAATGTCATCGGTACAGAGCGGCATGAATCCCGCCGTATCGATAACCAGCTGCGGGGCCGTTCCGGCCGTCAGGGAGACCCGGGACATTCCAAGTTCTACCTCTCTCTGGAGGATGATCTGATGCGCCTCTTCGGTTCCGAGAGGGTCATCAAGGTGTATGATGCCCTGCGGATCCCGGAGGGTGAGGAAATCCAGCATAAGACCATCACCAATTTCGTGGCAAGAGCCCAGAAGAAGATCGAGTCCAACAACTTTGCCATCCGTAAGAATCTGCTGGAGTATGATGAAGTTAACAATGAGCAGCGCGAAGTGATCTACGCCGAGAGAAAGAAGGTTCTGGACGGCGAGAACATGCGGGATACCATCGTCGGCATGATGGACGACACGGTTGCGAATTATGTAAACCGCGTGGCCAGCGCAGAGGCAGACCCGAGCGAGTGGGATATGGCTGAACTGAACGATATGCTCCGTCCCATCATCCCCTTCCCGGAAATGATCGAGCTGGACGAAGAGGAAAAGGACCGCGGAAGCGCCGAGCATCTGGTGAAGAGACTCCAGAAGGAGGCCGAGGAGCTGTACCGCGAGAAGGAGGAGGAGCTCACCGAGGGCGGCGCCGATGTAAGAGAGCTCGAGCGCATCGTCCTGCTGAAGATCGTAGACCAGAAGTGGATGAACAACATCGACGACATGGACCAGCTGCGCCAGGGTATCGGCCTGCAGTCCTACGGCTCGCGTGATCCGGTTGTGGAATATAAGCTTGCCGGATATGAGATGTTCAACGAAATGACTGACTCCATCAAGGAGGATACGACAAGAGCCATGTTCCACATCCGTCTGAAGGAAAAGGTGGAGAGAGAGCAGGTGGCCAAGGTTACCGGTACCAATAAGGATGAGACGCTGAAGAAGGGACCGGTGAAGAAGGATAAGAAGATCGGAAGAAATGACCCCTGTCCCTGCGGAAGCGGAAAGAAATACAAGAACTGCCACGGACGGGTAAGCTGAGACAGATTGGAAGGGTGATAGACAGTGCTGGAGCTGGATGAGTATAAGTATACCTACGGTAAATACCGGGAGCCCCTGAATGAGGTGAAGGATTCACTGGACATCACGGGGAAGGAAAAGCGGATCGGTGAGCTGGAAAAGAGTATGGAGCAGGAGGGCTTCTGGGACGATGCTGCTGCCAGCGGCAAGGTCATGAAGGAGCTGAAGAACCTGAAGGATACCATTGAGGAATTCCGCACCATGGAATCTGCTTATGAAGATATCGGCGTAATGCTGGAGATGGCAGAGGAAGAGGGCGATGATGACCTCGTGATGGAAGCCGGAGAGATGCTGAAGGGCTTCTCGGAGAAGTTTGACCAGTTCCGGATCGACACGCTGCTGTCCGGCGAATTTGATGAGAATAACGCTGTGCTTACCCTTCATGCGGGAGCGGGCGGCACCGAGAGCTGCGACTGGGCAGGCATGCTGTTCCGTATGTATTCCAAGTGGGCGGACCGCCATGGCTTTACCATGGAGGTGCTGGACTATCTGGATGGCGATGAAGCGGGGATCAAGTCCGCCACCTTTCAGATTAACGGATATCATGCCTATGGCTATCTGAAGTCCGAGAAGGGAATCCACCGCCTTGTCCGGATCTCTCCCTTCAACGCCAACGGAAAGCGGCAAACCTCCTTTGTTTCGCTGGAGGTCATGCCGGAGCTGGACGATAATATAGAGGTAGAGATAAGCGAGGACGATCTCCGGATCGATACCTACCGGGCCAGCGGCGCAGGCGGCCAGCATATCAACAAAACCTCCTCCGCTATCCGGATCACCCATATTCCCACGGGTATTGTGGTGCAGTGCCAGAATGAGCGGAGCCAGCACCAGAATAAGGATAAGGCGATGCAGATGCTGAAGGCGAGGCTGTATCTTCTGAAACAGCAGGAGAACCAGGAGAAGCTTTCGGATATCCGCGGCGAGGTGGCGGAAAACGGCTTTGGCAGCCAGATCCGTTCCTATGTACTTCAGCCCTATACACTGGTAAAGGACCACAGAACCAACTGCGAGGTGGGAGATGCCGGCCGGGTCCTGGACGGAGATATCGATCCCTTTATCAATGCATATCTGAAATGGATCAGCATCGGAGATAAGGAAGACTGATCCCCGAATGAAGTGGTAAGAAACCGGATTTGATCCGGCAAAAAGGAGATAAAAAGAGATAGCCGTGAAAAATGTAGCGATTCTTGGTTATGGTACCATCGGAAGCGGTGTGTATCAGGTGATCCGGCAGAATAATTCCCATGTTTCCCGCCGCGCAGGCGACGAGGTCCGGGTAAAATACGTTCTGGACATCAGGGAGTTCCCCGGGGATCCGGTGGAAAGCGTTCTGGTTCATGATGTGGAGATCATCCTGCAGGATCCCGAGGTAGATGTGGTGGTGGAAGTGATGGGCGGTACGAAGCCGGCCTATGACTTTGTTAAGCGCGCTATTCTTGCGGGAAAGAGTGTCTGCACCTCCAATAAGGAGCTGGTGGCCAAGCATGGAGCGGAGCTTCTCCGCCTGGCAAAGGAAAGAAACATCAACTTCTTCTTCGAGGCGTCTGTGGGCGGCGGTATTCCGGTGATCCGTCCCATGTCCTCCTCCCTTACACCGGATCATATCGAAGAGATTTCCGGTATTTTGAACGGAACAACGAATTATATCCTCACCAAGATGACCGAGGAGGGGCTTCCCTTTGACACGGTCCTTAAGGAAGCGCAGGAAAAGGGCTACGCCGAGCGGAATCCCGAGGCGGATGTAGAGGGCTATGACGCATGCCGCAAGATTGCCATTCTGGCCAGCCTGGCTTATGAAAAGCAGGTGGATTTTGAGGATATTTATACCGAGGGCATCAGCGCCATCACCAAAGAGGATCTGGAATATGCGGGCTCTCTTGGCGGAGCGGTCAAGCTTCTGGGTATGGCGAGAAAGGATAATGGCAAGGTAGTGGCTATGGTCGCACCCTTCCTGGTATCCGGAGACAGCCCCCTTGCTTCTGTAAGAGGCGTGTTCAATGCGATCCTCGTCCGCGGCGATATGCTCGGTGACGTAATGTTTTACGGAAAGGGCGCAGGCAAGCTTGCCACCGCAAGCGCAGTTGTGGCGGATGTGATCGAGGCCATCCGGAAAAACGGCAGGACGGACGAAGTGTTCTGGTCCGAGGAAAAGCGGGAGCTGGGCAGCGTGGATGCCTTCTCCACCCGGTACCTGGTGCGGATCAAGGGCACAGGCCGTATGGAGGAGATCGAGAAGGCCTTTGGTGAGGTGGAATATCTGAAGCCGGTGGCCGGCGGAGAGACTGCTTTCCTGACGGAATCCATGACCGGAAAGGCTTTCCGGGAGGCGGTCGGGGATATGGAGCTGATCTCCAGAATCCGCGTGCTGTAAAGAGGTGCATGTATCATCAAGCGCACACCGGCAGGCGCAGATATGCCGGACGGAATATGATAGAAGGATAAGCGGAGCATGCAGATGCGTGCGCTGCTGCCGATAAAAAAACAAACGAAGTTTGGCGGATCTCATGAACAGTCCGGCCTGCGGAGAGCGCAGGGCAGAGGGCTGTCGGGTGAGGCCCCGGGAGGCAGGAGAATGTTAGTTGTAAAAAAATTCGGAGGAACCTCTGTGGGAAACCGCGACAGGATCTTTAATGTGGCCAACCGCTGCATAGAGGAATATCGTCGCGGAAATGATGTGGTGGTGGTACTGTCCGCCATGGGTAAGTACACCGATGTGCTGATCGGAATGGCAAAGGAGATGAATGAGAATCCCCCCAAGCGGGAGATGGATATGCTCCTTACCACCGGAGAGCAGCAGTCTGTTGCGCTTATGGCCATGGCCATGGCAAGTCTGGGTGTTCCGGCAGTTTCACTGAACGCCTTTCAGGTTGCCATGCATACGACATCGAATTATTCCAGTGCAAGGCTGAAGCGGATCGATGCGGAAAGGATCCGGGCGGAGCTGGAGCAGAGAAAGATCGTCATTGTCACAGGCTTCCAGGGTGTGAATAAATATGATGACCTGACCACGCTGGGGCGGGGCGGATCGGATACCACGGCGGTTGCACTTGCGGCAGCGCTTCATGCAGATAAATGCGAGATCTATACGGATGTGGATGGCGTATATACCGCCGATCCCAGAAAGGTGCCCACGGCAAGGAAGCTGGATTTTGTAACCTACGATGAGATGCTGGAGCTGGCAACCCTTGGTGCAGGCGTGCTGCACAACCGTTCTGTCGAGCTGGCCAAGAAATACGGCGTGCAGCTTGTGGTACGGTCCAGTCTGGATATGAGTGAAGGAACCATCGTAAAGGGAGGACATAAAATGGAGAAGATGATCGTCAGCGGCGTTGCTGCCGATACCGATGCTGCCAGAGTAGCCGTAATCGGTCTTAAGGATGAACCGGGCGTTGCTTTTAAGCTTTTCAATGAGCTTGCAAAAAAGAATATCAATATCGACATGATCCTGCAGTCCGTAGGACGTCATGGAACAAAGGATATTACCTTTACCTGCAGCGATGAAGCTGCGGATGAGGCGGAGAAGGTAATCTCCGAGAAGATGGAATTCGAGTCCATCGATGTCAATAAGGATGTGGCCAAGGTATCCATCGTGGGTGCCGGCATGCAGAGTAATGCAGGCGTTGCAGCCAAGATGTTTGAGGCACTGTATGATGCCAATATCAATATCCGGATGATCTCTACATCGGAGATCCGGGTTACTGTTCTGATCGATGAGAAGGAAGCTGACCGGGCGATGAACGCCATCCATGATAAGTTTGATCTTGGCGATCACTGATCAAAGGAAAAGGGCGTTCGTTTAGAATGCCCTTTTCTTTCAGAAAGCAGGCCATTCGGGGGATATGGCCGGGGGATGACAAACGAAAAGGAGGAGAAGGATGCAGAAACGGGATGATTACATCAGCTGGGACCAGTATTTCATGGGTATCGCCGTGCTTTCCGCAGAGAGGAGCAAGGACCCCAATACACAGGTCGGCGCATGTATCGTAGGCGAAGATAACCGCATTCTGTCCGTTGGCTACAACGGCATGCCGGAGGGCTGCGAGGATGACGATATGCCCTGGGGACGGGACGGTTCTGCGCTGGACTCCAAGTATATGTTTGTTTGTCACGCGGAGCTGAATGCCATTCTGAATTACAGAGGCAACGGGAGCATGAAGGGAGCAAGATGCTATGTTACGCTGTTTCCCTGCAATGAGTGCGCCAAGGCCATTATCCAGAGCGGGATCCGGGAGGTGATCTACCTCTCCGATAAGTACGGGGATTCGGACAGCACAAAAGCGTCCAAGCAGATGTTCAATCTGACCGGCGTAAAATACCGGATGTATGAACCGAAGGGGCGCAGGCTTGTTGTAGAGGTGTAGAGGGCGCTCCGGTGTTTATATCAGAAGGAGCGGTTTTGCGGCAACCGGCCCAAAACAGAACCGCAGATGAACTGCAGATGGTGCAGATGAACTGCAGATGAATTGCGCCGCGGGAGTGGCAGCCGGCAGTAAGATATGAAAGATAATATGGTGGAAGAAAAGAAAGCGGAAAACTGCATAGCGGCGGAAACCGTCCGGGAGACGCATTCCGAGGCGGAAACCTTTCTTTTGGCCAGAGAGCTGGGCGAAAAAGCCGGTCCGGGAGAGGTGTATCTTCTCCGGGGAGACCTGGGCGTCGGCAAGACTGTATTCGCCAGAGGCTTCGCTGCCGGTCTGGGGATCACGGAGCCGGTTACCAGTCCCACCTTCACGATCCTGAAGGAGTATCCGGAGGGGCGGCTTCCGCTTTATCATTTTGATGTTTACCGGGTGGGCGACCCGGATGAAATGGAGGAGACCGGGTATTTTGAATATCTGGAGGGCGACGGCGTCCTTCTCATTGAGTGGCCGGAAATGATCGAGGAGATCCTTCCGGAGAGCTGTACATCCGTAACGATCGAAAAGGATACGGAAAAAGGCTTTGACTACCGGCGGATCAGCATCCGGAACAGTTAAGCGTTTTTCAATGAAAAAGAGATATTCGTGCCTCCTTCCGGGGAAGCTGCGGAGCCGCAGGGAGCAGGAATGGAAATCGGAGAAACGGAAATCGAAGAAATGGAAATCGAAGAAACGAGTGGAGTGACAGAAGATTCATGAAGGTTTTGGGAATCGACAGTTCGGGAATGACGGCCACGGCAGCGATCCTTACAGAGGATGAGCTGCTGGCGGAAATCTCGGTCAATCATAAAAAAACACATTCGGAGACACTTCTTCCCATGGTCAGCGAGCTCATGCAGATGACGGAGCTTTCTCCGGCGGATATGGATGTGCTGGCGGTGGCCGCCGGGCCGGGGTCCTTCACAGGGCTCAGGATCGGCGCGGCGACGATCAAGGGGCTTGGTCTGGCGCTGGATAAGCCGGTGGCTGCGGTTCCGACGCTGATGGCGCTGGCGTGGAACGCGGCGGCTTCATCCGGAGTGGTATGTCCCATGATGGATGCCAGACGGAACGAGGTGTATGCCGCGGCGTACCGCATGCCCGGACCGGGGGCGGAGCATAGTGCTCTTCCGGAGGAACTGATCCCCGGGGAGGCGCTGCCTGCCGCAGAAATGGCGGAACGTCTGAATAACCTGGGTGAGCCCGTTCTTCTCCTGGGAGATGGCGCGGATGCGACAAAGGATATTCTCGTCAGCAGGCTGACGGTACCTTACCGCTTTGCTCCGGTGCATATGAACCGGCAGAGGGCGGCGTCGGTTGCAGCCCTGGGTGTGATCTTTGCGGAAAAGGAAATGCTCGTAAATGTGGATGATTTTGAGCCGGTATATTTCCGGAAATCCCAGGCTGAGAGGGTCCGCGACGAGAACGCTGCGCAAAGGCCGTAAGAAAAGCGGGAGTAAGCCCGGGAGAGAATAGTTTGACAGAGGTAGGTTTGATAGAGGAACTCTCGATGGAGAAAAGCCGGGCAGAGGAACGTCTGGTGGAGGAGGTTGCCCGCCTGGAGAAGCAGATCTTTTCCGATGCATGGAGTCCGTCGGCGCTGGCGGATTCACTGCAGAAATCATGGAACCATCTGGTTATTGTGCGGATAAACGGCAGCTCGGAGCCGGCAATTTCGGCTTCTGAAGAGACGGCCGCTCCGGCCGCGGAGAAACCGGTAAGTTCATATGCGGGTGAACCGGGAAGTTCAGATGCGGATGAGCCGGGAAGGCTGGCCGGCTATGCCCTGTTCAGCATCGTGGCGGGAGAGGCGGAGCTTCTGCGGATCGCGGTGGATCCGGAATGCCGGCGAAAAGGCATCGGGCGCAGGCTGTTTTCGCGGATGCTGGAGAAGCTCAGGGCAGAGAAGGCGGAAAAGCTGTTTCTCGAAGTAAGGAGCAAAAACGAGGCGGCCATTGGACTCTACAGGAGCTTCGGCATGACCGGAGCGGGATGCCGGAAGAATTATTACAGCAATCCGGCGGAGGATGCGCTGATCATGACGAGAGAGATCCGCTGATCAAGGTGGACGAATATACAGGGCGGGGGATAGACAGATCATTATGATGGATATTTGCCTTTTGGGAACCGGCGGCATGATGCCGCTCCCTTACCGGGCGCTGACCAGCCTGCTGGTGCGCTGCAAGGGAAAGGGTTTCCTTATTGACTGCGGCGAAGCAACGCAGATTTCCATCCGGCGGCGCGGATGGAGCTTTCATGACATAGATACGATACTGATCACCCATTTTCATGCGGATCATATCAGCGGGCTGCCCGGCCTTCTTCTGGCCATGGGCAACGCAGAGCGGCATGAAAAGGTGCTGATCGCCGGGCCGAGGGGTCTGCAGCATGTTGTACAGTCGCTTCTGGTGATCGCACCGCGCCTGCCCTTTCCGCTGGAGTTTCGTGAAATTGACGGGCAGGAGGATTGCTTTTCCATAGATGATATGGAGATCACGGCTTTCCGGCTGGAGCACAGCATGACCTGTTACGGATACAGCCTTCATCTTCCCAGAGCCGGTCAGTTCGACCCGGAGGCGGCGAAAAAGCTGGGACTTCCCGTGCAGCTCTGGCATGTTTTGCAAAAGGGTGAAAATGCAGAGTATGAGGGAAGGGTCTACACCTCCGACCAGGTTATGGGACCGCCCCGGAAGGGTCTGAAGGTGACCTATGCCACAGATACCCGACCGGTCGAGCGGATCATAGAGCAGGCGAAGGGGGCAGATCTTTTCATCTGCGAAGGCATGTATGGTGAAAAGGACGGGCCGGAAAAGGCAAGAGAAAAGAAGCACATGACCATGCAGGATGCGGCGCAGCTGGCGAAAAAGGCAGGGGTGCCGGAGCTCTGGCTCACACATTTCTCACCATCCATGGTAAATCCTCTGGAGTATGAGGAGGAAATCCGCGCGATCTTTCCCGCGGCCGTCATCCCGAAGGACCGGCGGACGAAGGAGCTGCGGTTCGAAGACTGAGCCCGCAATTAACCGTGTGGAGCAGAGCCGCAGAACAGAGATGCTTCAGAAAACATTCGGGACGTTCGTGCATGTAATACGGCAAAATACAAAAATAGCAACAGTCGGGAAACAGGATAATACAGCAATGGAAAAGATAAGTAACGCAAAAGAGCCGGGTGAGGTGGTCATCCTTGGGGTGGAGTCCTCCTGCGATGAGACAGCTGCTGCGGTGGTGGTGAACGGGAGGCAGGTGCTTTCCAATGTGATCCACTCGCAGATCCCCGTCCACACCCTTTATGGCGGCGTGGTACCGGAGATTGCCTCCCGGGAGCATATTAAGCGGGTCAACCAGGTGATCCGGAAGGCGCTGTCCGATGCAGGAAAAACGCTGCAGGATATTTCGGCAGTTGCGGTAACCGCCGGGCCGGGACTGGTGGGTCCTCTTCTGGTGGGAGTCAGTGCCGCAAAGGCCATGGCTTTCGCAGCGGGGCTTCCGCTGGTGGGCGTGAACCATATCGAAGGACATATTGCAGCGAATTTCATCGAGCATCCGGATCTGGAGCCGCCCTTTATCGCACTGGTGGCTTCGGGCGGACATTCCCATATCGTGCTGATGGAGGATTATGGAACATACCGGATCCTTGGTCAGACCAGGGATGATGCGGCGGGAGAGGCCTACGATAAGGTGGCCCGCGCGCTGGGGCTTCCCTATCCTGGCGGCCCGAAGGTGGATCAGCTGGCCAGAGAAGGAAATCCGGAGGCTATCAGCTTCCCCAGGGCGAAGATCGAGGACGCGCCTTATGATTTTTCCTTCAGCGGTCTGAAGTCGGCTGTTCTGAACTATCTGAACGGTTGCGAAATGAAGAATATACCGGTAAATAAGGCGGATGTGGCAGCATCCTTCCAGAAGGCCGTTGTGGATGTGCTGACGGAGCATACCTACCGGGCGGCTGAGGCTTATCATGTGCGGACGGTTTGTCTGGCCGGCGGTGTAGCGGCGAACTCCGCGTTGCGGCAGGCGATGGAGAGCGCGGCGGAGAAGCGCGGGATCGTCTATTCCCAGCCATCTCTCATCTATTGCACGGATAATGGTGCCATGATCGCCTCTGCAGGATATTTTGCCTATCAAAACGGAGAGAGGTCGGGACTTACCCTTAATGCGGTACCCAACCTGAAGATTGGAGAAAAAGGCAGGTTAGGATGAGATCAGCAGTGATCCTTGCCGGCGGAAGCGGCCGGCGGATGGGGAGCGATACCCCCAAGCAGTTTCTTTTACTGGCAAAAAAGCCTCTGATATGGTATGCTGTGAGGGCATTCTCGGACAGTCTCGTGGACGAGATCGTTCTGGTGACCCGTGAGGAGGACAGGGAATTCTGCCGTAAGGAAATCTGCGAAAAGTACGGATTCGGCAAGGTAAAAGCCGTTGTTCCGGGCGGGAGCGAAAGGTTTTACTCCGTGGAAAACGGACTTAAGGCGGTAAATCCTGCCTGCGAAACCGTGGTGATCCATGATGGAGCAAGGCCCCTTGTTACGCCGGATATGATCAGCCGCGTCATTGCCGATGCGGAGCGGTATGGAGCGGCAACCGCGGCCATGCCGGTGAAGGATACCATCAAGATCGTGGATCATGAGGGCTTCGGCCGGGAGACGCCGGACAGAAGGACGCTTTATCAGATCCAGACGCCGCAGGCCTTTTCTCTGCCGGTCCTTATGCAGGCTTTTCGGAAGCGGCAGGAAACGGGAGAGACAGATATCACCGATGACACCATGATGGTGGAGCGGTATATGGGAGTATCCGCGAAGATGACAGAGGGAAGCTACCGGAACATCAAAGTAACGACGCCGGAGGATCTTCTCGCGGCGGAGCTGTTCCTAAGTATGAAGCCGCAGAGCGATGAAGTGTAAGCAGATACAGTATTTCAAAAAAGGAAGGAATCGCATGATTCCCAAAGGGAGCGTATGAAGAAAAATAGTCTGACCAACTGGATGAAAAAGAGAGTAAGGAAAACAGCGGGCATGATGTCCATGCTGATGCTCCTTTCCCTTGCCGGCTGCGGCAAGACCGGCGAGCAGAAGCATCAGTCCGGTATGCCCACCATTCCCGGGATGACCACTGAGCAGGCATCCGCCGTAACCACGGAAACAACAGAAACCACGGAAACTACGGAAGCGACTACAGAGAGTGTGACGCCTCCGGAGGGTGAGCGGCAGTATGCGGATAAGGATAATGAGGAATTTGAGGAATACCTGAATAAGCTCTTCCGTGAGGGCATCGAGGAGGATACGCTGAGCTACAACTATTCGGTTGTGGATGGAAGCAAGTACGGCGCAAAGAAGCCGGAGGTGGCTACGCTTGGCGATTCCGACCTGAGCGAGGCGTACTTCGATAAAAAAAGAAAAGAGGCAGAAGAGGAATATCAGGAGCTCCTGAAGTTCGAAAATGCTTCTCTTACCTGGGATGAGGCCTTTATCTATGAGTGGCTAAAGGACGATTATGAGCTTACCATCGCAGGCAATGATAAGAAATTTGACATGCTTTACGAGCCCTTCTCTCCCATGCGGGGAATGCAGTCGGCCGTTCCCACCAATTTTACCGATTACCGGTTCGACGACAAGGCCGATGTTGAAGACTATATCGTTATGCTGAGGCAGATTAAGCCGGTCTTCGAAAAAGGCGTTGAGTTTGAGGAAAGAAAGTCCGAAGCAGGCTATTTCATGAACGACGCCAACGCGGATGACATCATCGAGCAGTGCGACAGCTTTATTGGAACAGATCCGAAGCAGAACTTCATGATCGAGGTCTTCAACGAGCGGGTGGAAGAGCTGAGCTTCCTCAGTGCCGAGGAAAAAGAGGAATTTAAAAAGCAGGACGAGGATGCCATTGTGAATTATGTGATCCCGGCCTTCCAGGCACTGAAGGACTGCATGACGAAGTTAAAGGGAACCGCAAAGACCAGCGGCGCCCTCTGCGAATATGAAGGGGGAAAGGAATACTATGCGCTTCTGGTGAAGAAGTTTGCCGGAACGGATAAGACCCCCGATGAGGTGGCTGAATACCTGGATCAGAAGATACAGGACAGCATGAACGAGATGATGCTCATTGCCCAGACGGATGCGGAGGGCTATCAGTTCTTTGCGCAGAACTATGGGAATCTCTTCAAGGATACGGACGGTATGGATGTGGCGGAAGAGATCAAGCTGATCATGGAAACCTCCATGGAGGAATATCCGGATATCGGCGAGGTAAAGTTTACGGCTCATCATATGTCCGAGGCGGAAAGAGTGATCATGTCGCATACCATGGCCTATTACATGTCGCCGGCCATCGACGATCCGGAAGGCAACCTGATCTATGTGAATGATGACTTTACGGACGGTATGTGGAGCACCCTTGCCCATGAGGGCTGCCCGGGACATATGTACCAGAATGCCTACCTGATGCATGAGGGGGCAAGGCCGATCACGCTCATGTCGCATGAGCTGGGCTATAAGGAGGGATGGGCGGTTTATTCCAGCCAGACCACGCTGAAGTCCTGCTTTGCCAAGTATTTTGGTCCGGAGCATGCGGAGACCATGGCCCGTCTGGCCGAAATCGACGAGCTCCTCGGCTATGCGGTCCAGGGCAGAGTTGACGTAGGAATCAACTATGAGGGCTGGTCCGTGGAGGACGTAAGCGATTATCTTACCAGTTTCGGTATGAACGCCTCCGGAGCGGAGTCTCTGTTCAGCGTAAGCACGGGAGACCCGGGAGCCTACCTCAGCTACAGCGAAAGCTATTACGAAATGAAAGACCTCCGCGCCTATGCAGAGGAGCAGCTGGGCGACAAGTTCGACCCGGTGAAGTACCATGCGGCAATTCTTTCCATGGGTCCCTGCAAGTTTTATCAGTTAAAGAAGGTTGTGGATAAGTACATTACGGAAAATAAATGATGGAAGCAAAAGAAAAAGACAACAACAGAACGATACTGCTGGGCGTTTACGCAGCGGCGCTGGTCTGCTTCGGCCTTACAAGGCTTGTCGGTATGCCCATTGCCCGGATGTTTGACTGGGCGGGCTACGGCCAGATGCGGGGGTTTTTCTGTTATATTTTTACCGGCATTCTCTGGATAATCGAGATGGGGATTCTCCGCGCGCTGATCAGACTGAAGTTGAAGGAAAGGATCTTCAGCATTCGGGAAGGAGAAAAGGAGCTTCTTCCCGGCAATCGTATCGTTTATATTACGGCCATTTGCGTCCTGGTGATCCTGGTGATCAGTATCCAGACCGGATTCCGGGTAAAGTTTGTTTATGATATCGGAGAAAAGGTAACGGGCTATGAACTTTACGAAAGGATCGCGGTTCTCCTCTTCAACGGGCTTAAGATGGTCTGGCTGACCTTCCTGATCCGGGTGGTGGAAGCGCTGTTCCCGGGAAAAACGGGTTTCTCCGCGTATGCGCTGCTGCTTCTGGCCGCCGCGCCGTTGGGGGCGCTGGATGTTTTCGTGTTCCGGATCGCCTTCCCGCTGACCTATGCGGCGCTGTATCTGATCCTGCCGCTGATCTATCTTCTTGTAAACAGAAATCATGTGAAAGCATTTCTGCTTTTCCTCATGCTATATACGCTTTGAGCTGACAGATAAGGAGCTGTAAAAATGGAAAAATCTCTGAAAAAGAGAATCATAAAGCGGATCTCGCTTGACAGGATCCCCGTCTGTTATTTTGCCGCTGCGATCATTGTCGAGCTGCTTGCGGTAACGACAGTAGAAGGAAATCCGCTGATCAGACGTCCCTGGATCGATCTGGGGCTCTTCTTCCTGACAGTAGGTATCCTCTTTCTTCTGAAATCCAACCGCGCCAGATTCATTGTGGGGCTTGTGTTCCTGAGCTTTCTGGCGGTGATGGATCTGATCCTGACCGTTGTGTTTGACATGACGGAGCAGTATTTTGATTTCGGTATGCTGAAACTGAGAAACGACGCCTTCGGTATTCTGGAATCCATACCCATGAACTTTACCATGTTTTATGTCTCGATGGGAGCGGTGGTGGCCTTTTCCATCCTGTCTCTCCGGCATGTAAAGAAAGAAAGGCTTGCGCCCAGAGGGAAAAAGGGCATAGTCGTAGCGGCTGTATCCGTTACCCTTGGCGTTACCATGATGGTTGCGTCACTGTTCGGCGATAAGCAGAAGATCAATATCTATGACCGCATCCTGACCGGAAACGAGGGCGGCGTCTATAACGAGTACGGCGTTATGGGCAACCTGATCCGGGAGATGGCGACAGGCTTATTCGGAACAAATGAAGAGGTAATGTCCGGAAAGGAAATCTCAAATTACGTGTACGCGCAGGAATCGAGACCCACAAAGTATTTCGGCGTTTCCGAGGGCAATAATGTGGTCATGGTCCTTGTGGAGAGCCTCGAGTGGTATCCCTTCATCCTGGATCCGGAGTTTCCGAACCAGCTGAACCTGACGCAGGAACAGATCGAGGAGCTCTTCCCCAATCTGCTCAGCTTTTACCGGAGCAGTACGGTGGTACGGAACTTCCATTCCCGTGAGAAGACTGATATTTCCGAGACGCTCAGTATTATGGGCAGCTACCCCACAGGAGCTTATGTAAACTACGATTATCCGGAGAATACGGTGCCTTATACCGTTCCCCGGGCTCTGCAGGAACTGGATCCCGACATTAAGTGCACTTCCTACCATAATGGTTTCAAATCCTTCTATAACCGGGAGGAGGCCCATGATATGTTCGGCTTTTCCTATCTGACCGACTGCTACGATATGGAGGAGATCTCCGATGCCAACGTGAGGGCCGGCGGCGAGGAGACCATGCATAATTACCTGCCGGACGGCGAGCGGAATCTGGATACGGATATGATCGCCACCTGCAAGGACATGATGTTCCCCACGGATCAGCGTTTCTATACGTATATCACGACGATCACCATGCACGGCATGTACTATGAAAGAAAGAATCTGACGGAGCAGAGAGAAAAGCTGATGTCCATGTATCCCCTTCCGGAGGATGCGGAGGAATATCAGAGAGACGCCTTCAATTACCTTACGGCGGTAATGCTGTTCGATGAGGCGCTGGGCATGATGATGGACGACCTTCGGGAGAAGGGTCTTCTGGACCATACCACCATCGTGCTTTTCGGCGATCATAATACCTATTACAACGAGCTTTCCAGCAACATTAAGGATATTCACGGTTTTGACACTGAGCGCTACTATACCGACCTCTTTAATGTTCCGCTGATGATCTATGATGAAAATATTGAACCCCAGGTAATCGATAAGTTCTGCTGCACGGCGGATATGGTCCCCACGGTTCTGGATCTTCTGGGTATCCGGTATTTCAGTAATCTTTACTATGGCCATTCGGTCTACGATCCTGAGGAATCTGTTCTCTACAGCCGCGCCTATGGCATCATTGTGGATGACGGTATTGTAGGACGGAGCATCAATCAGCTGCAGTATCAGGCGCCGACGGTAACGGAGAAGGATCTTATTGACTTCCGGGACAGGGCAAAGCAGCTGGTGAAAAAGATCCGTTATACCGATCAGATCTTCCGGCAGGATTATTTCGGAAAAAAGAAGAACCTGAATACATATCTGGAAAGGTTCCGTAAGCTGAACGGAATGGAGGAGTAAAGCGTGACCATTCTTCTTGTTCTTGCCTTCTTATTCTTTGTGGGCTCCATGTTCGGATGGGGGCTGGAACTGATTTACCGAAGATTTTTCTCCGCCAATAATCCGGAGAGAAAGTGGATCAATCCCGGCTTTTGCACGGGTCCCTATCTTCCCCTTTACGGCTCCGGCCTCTGCGTTCTCTACCTGATCGCCGGAATCCGGCCGTATATCGATCTGGGAAATAAGGTGCTGGATTCGGCTGTCCTTCTTCTGGCGATGGCGCTGGCGATGACGGTCATTGAGTACATTGCCGGTATCATATCCTATAAGGGCTTTCATGTACGCCTTTGGGATTATTCCGGCGAATGGGGGAATATCCAGGGGATCATCTGTCCGAAGTTTTCTCTTTTCTGGGGAATTCTGGGAGTCGCTTATTACTATCTGATCCATCCGAATATCCTGGATGCGCTGGACTGGCTGGCGCACAATCTTGCTTCTTCCTTCTTCATCGGCGTATTCTACGGCGTATTCGTGATCGATCTTGTTCATTCCGCGAACCTGATCGCCAAGCTGAAGCAGATCGCAGAGGAGAACGATGTTGTGGTGCGCTATGAGGAGCTGAAGAGCCACATCCGTTCCAGAAGCGATGCGCTGAAGCAGAAATACTATTTCTTCCAGCCCTTCCGTTCCGATACGGTCCTTGCCGAGCACATTAAAGCGCTCAAGGCAAAACTGGAGGAAAAAAGGGCAGAGCAGGAGAAGCAGGATAAAAAAGCTTAACAGGAACAACGCGCCCAGGGTGATTTTTGAGGCTCTCCTGTATAGGGATACTACAGGGATACGATGAACCCGGGGGAATGAAACAATTATTTACAAAAAATGGAATATATGTTACATTATCATTGATACGCAAATGTCAGCATGGCTGACTTGAACATGTAAATGAAAGTGAGGGATGTAAATGGTTTGTCCGAATTGTGGTCAGATGATACCGGACGGACTCCCGGCTTGTCCGGCGTGCGGAGCACAGCTCATGCAGGGAGGCTATGGAGCACCGCAGGGAATG
>DFHD01000027.1 GCA_002372545.1 Lachnospiraceae bacterium UBA3732
GAAGGAGATCCCGCGTATTCCGGAGGAGGAAGCTGAAAAGCTGAAGAGCAGCAGATTTGTGGAGTCGGTGGATGGCCACATGGTGCTCCTGACGCTGGAGTTTCACCTGATGATGTATAAGCGCTGGAAGGAGTTTCCGTCGGTACATACGATCCAGGAGTTCATGCGCAGGAACGGGATAGATCCTGATGCTCTTGGGCAACTGTATGCAGAGGCCCTGGTGTGGGATTTTGAGACATATGGAGATCCCACTGCACGTCCTTATGGAGGAATCCGCGCCCCCCATCAGCCTGTAGAGCGCAGAAATGATGTTGCACTACTGTCTACGGGAAAGTTTTACATGGTGGGGAGGTCGTTCAAATGGGATAAAGAATTCAAGAAGGAACTGCGGGCGTGTTATCCCATGATGACGGTGGAGGACAGCCTGATGCAGGCCGGTATTAATCCCGCGTTGATCGACAATGCCCGGATCAGGGCCGTCACGCACCGCTTTAAGCAGGATGAGGAACGCAGGCAGAAGGCGCTGATCAGCTGCGGAAGACCGGAGCTGGCACAGGGCACAGAAAAACAGCCGGGAGAAAAAAGCGCCTACCGGTATCTTTTCAACCCATATGTGGAGGAAGTCACCAGCAGCTGTACGCTGATGATGAAGGAGGAGTTCTTCAATGAGGTTTATTACCTGGACACGATGCAGACGGAAGACCTTCTGGCCCTGTACGGCATCGATGCAGCGGATCTTTCTGCAGCCAGCCTGTCAGCCATACGGGCCAGGCGGTATGAATGGAATCCTACGGATGTACGATGCGTGGAATGGACGGAACTTATCTGCAGGATCCAGACGGCAAGGCTGTCTGCCCTGATACGTCAGACAGACGAAAGCTTTGCAAAGTTCCGTGATGCCGCAGTCCGGCTTTCTCCTGTACAGAAAAAAGTGCTGTGCCGGCAGATCACAGAGTACCCTACGAACTACAGCTATGCGTGCGGGTACAGCCTGCGTGAGATCCTTAAGAAGATGGGGATATCGAAAACCGTTTACTATAAGGCCCTGAACGACAGCCGGTACGGCCTGGCGGACGAGCGCAGGAGGGAAAGGGACAAGGCTGACCTGGAGAAGGTGGTCAGGGTGATGGAATACAAAGGCTTTGAGAAAGGAATCCGCCAGATCTATATGATGATGCCGGACCTGGTCGGGGAGACTTTCGCCATCAGCAAGATCCGCCGTCTCCTGAGGCAGAACGGGATCAAAACAAAAGTGCGCAGTGAGAACCCGGCGAGGCAGCGCATGGGAAAGTTCATGGAGCGGAACCGGAAGCAGAACCTGCTGAGACGGGAATTCCGCCTGCACCGGCCGAATGAGGTGCGCCTGACGGATGTCACATACCTTGATTACGGGACAGGGGAAGAGAAACAGCGTGCTTATGGGTCTTCCTGCATAGATCCTGTGACCGGCAGGCTCCTGGTATTCCACGTGGCCCAGAACAATGACCTCGACCTGGCTTTGGAAACACTGGAAAAACTGTCAGAGCATCCGGCGGTAGAAGGTGCCCTGTTCCATTCCGACCAGGGGATCCTGTACTTTACAGATGAATTCCAGGAAAAAGTGGCGGAAATGGGCCTGGTGCAGTCCATGTCAAAACGGGGGAACTGCTGGGACAACGCGCCGCAGGAAAGCTTCTTTGGTCACTTCAAGGATGAGTGCGGTTATGGCGGCTGTGAAAGCTTTGAAGCGCTCCGGACGATGATCGATGACTACGCATGGTACTACAACAATGAGCGCCGCCAGTGGGACCGGAAGCGGATGACGCCCGTGCAGTATGAGGCATACCTTCTTTCCCTGGATGAGGAAGGATACGCCGAATATATGAGGACGGAGCGGGAAAAGTATGATAGGATGAAGGCAAAAGCGGAAAAGCAGGCGATCGAACGTGCGAAGACGCTCGGGGTCTGACCGGATAAGGAGATTTGGACCATGGCTGATGAAAAGAGGGTAAAGAGCGGATATGACCGGGAGGATGACCTGGATTACGTTACGGAATCACCGCGGATGATCGACGGCATGGAGGTCCTGGGGCCGGGTTACGAAAAAGTACTGGACAACGGCATGGTGCGTGACCTGACCAGTAATGGCCGGATCGTCTACTCCCATGACTTCTATGTGGCGATGTACAAGAAGCTGGAAGCCGGCATGGATTCCGTGGCAGCCTATGAGTCCCTTGGCTTCGATACGAAGGTGACCGGGGTGAACCGCGCGTACCAGGCGGCAAAGCATGCCAGGGAGAAGGCTGCCGCCAATAAGCTGTATACAGTGGACCCGGGCAGCTATGACGGATCCGTGCCGCCGGAAGAGATGCTTCAGATGGCGGATCTCTCTAAGGATGAGCTGATCGCCTACCTGAAGGCCCGGAACTACTACATGGAGGAGCTCGTGGAGGCTCAAAAAAAAACGTCCTCTGTATTGGCGGACATACTTACATCGTCGAAGCCCAGGCGGTGAAATACGATGTATTCCTGATGCTGGATTCCTTCATCCGCAGGCAGGAAAGCCGCGGGCTGCGTTATTCCCAGGAGAAGTGCTGCCGGATGTTCGGTGTCTCCCGTTCCGGCTACAACGCATGGAAGGAGCGCCGGAAAAAGCTGGATGCGGTGAGAGCCGCCAAAGAACTGGAAGAGGAAAAGCTCAAAGATATGTTCCGGGAGGTCGTGAAGAAGCTCTGCTACGTGCCGGGCAAGCGCACCTTCCGGACTTTTTTGTGGCGTGATCACAGGGTCTCCATCTCTGTAAAGAAATGCCGTCGGATCATGAATGAGATGAAACTGGTACCGAACCGCCCGAAGAAAGATGCCTACAAGAACCGGGCGACCCATGACCATGAGACAAAGGCCCCGAAGAACCTCGTAGGCCAGAACTTCAAAGTGGCACCGCGCCAGGTCATCCTCACGGACATCACCTATCTGTACTACGGCTATGACCGCAGTCTTTTCTATCTTTGTGCCTTTAAGGACGCTTATACTACGGAAATCCTCGGCGGAGCCGTAAGCCGGACGATGGATGTTTCCCTGGTAAAGGCGGCCTATGACCGGATGATGAGGGATCATGGAAGCGAACTGCACGAACCCGGCGTCCTGATCCATTCCGACCAGGGGTCGCAGTACCTTTCCACTACCTTTAAGCAGCTCCTTTCTGATGACGGCTTTCTCCAGTCCGTCTCCCGCCGCGGCAACTCACAGGACAACGCGCCGATGGAATCCTTCTTCGGCAGGATGAAGTGCGCCATCCTGGATATCGTGGCGCTCTGCAGGTCTTATGAATCCGCCAGGACACTGGTGGAGAACTATCTTCATGCCTACAATCACACGATTTATCAGAATGACCTCGCAGGGCTGACGCCGGCAGAGTATTACATCTATGTCAAAACGGGTGTTTATCCCTGCGAGGATTACTATGGCGTAAAGCCTTCTGAAATGATGACCATCGGGGAATACGTAAAGAAGCGCATGGAAGTGGCCGCGAAGAAGGAGGAAAAACGCAGGGAGCAGGCCCACCGTCGGAAGGAACAGAAGGAAGATGACGGGCGGATGACCTGCCCGCCGGAAATCCGTGCCGCCAAAGATCTTGCGGTACTGAAGCGTCTGATCGAACAGCACAAAGGAATACAGAAGGAGGCATCAGCCTGGATCGAAAAGAATCAAGCGGATATCCAGGGTTCAGAAGAAGCCATCCGAAGGCTGGAGGGTATCCTGAAAAAAGCTGTTGCCGCGACCCTTTTTCTGAAAACAGTCCCGGAGGACGCCCGGCTGGAGTTGTGGTATCCGGTGAACTGGGAGAAGTATCCCGAGCTGGATTATCGAAATGAAATGGATGGGCTATACAGCAATGATCCACTCAAACAGTTCCGCGAAGAAAACGGAGAACTGCTTACAGGCAGGAAGTACAGGAAATATGTAGCCTGAAGATCCCGGCTCCAGACTACGCTGCGCTTTCCGGGAAGTCAAGGGTAAAATGAACCGCGCCCCGGCG
>DFHD01000029.1 GCA_002372545.1 Lachnospiraceae bacterium UBA3732
TGCAGCGGTTTACGGACAGCTGGCGGATCATTTGCGTGAACGACGGCAGCAGCGATGAAACAGAGGCGGAGGTTCGCCGGGCTGCGGCGGAGAACCGCAGGATCGGAATGATCTCTTACAGCCCGAACCAGGGAAAGGGATACGCGGTAAGACGTGGAATGCTGGCATCGGAAAGCCGCTATACCGCCTTTCTGGATTCGGATCTGGAACTTCCGCCCTATCAGCTGGAGGGCTTTTTGAAGAAGATCCGGGAGACGGGAGCGGATATGGTGATCGGTTCCAAGCTGCATCCGGATTCCCGGGTGGAATATCCGTTTTTCCGCAGGGTGATGAGCCGAGGATACTATGTATTGATGAAGCTGCTCTTTCACCTTCCGGTCAGGGATACCCAGACCGGCTGCAAGCTTTTCCGGACAGAGACCCTCAGGCCGGTGCTTCGGGCTGCAAGGTCGAAAAGTTTTTCCTTTGATGTGGAGATTCTTGCGCTGGGAGCAAAGTTCGGACGCAGGATCGAAGAGATGCCGGTGATCGTGAATTTCTCGCGGAATAAGTCAAATCAGTCCAAGATCAGGCTCCGGTCTGTTTTTGATATGGCGGTTGAGGCTCTGAAGGTTAAGCGCCGTGTCCGGAAAACGAAGTTCCTTCCGGAATAGGCGAAAGAATTGCTTTAAACACATCCGGGCAGGACGTCCGGGTGGAGTGAGGATTAAAATATGTATTATAAACAGATAGACGGTGAAGAAAAACGGGGCATGTCCAAGAATGCCAAGCTGGGAATCATTGTTCTGGTGGAGCTGATCACCATTGTGATTCTCGGTATATGTCTGGTTAAGGCCTATGCCCACAGCAAATACAGCCTGGTGGATGTCAATGAGCTGGATAAAAAGGTGATCGAGATCAATGAGGGCGCCAACGCCGACATGGCGGGGTACACATCCATTGCCCTTTTCGGTATCGACGCCAGAGATTCCTCCCTTGGCGCTGGAAACCGGAGCGATTCCATTATGGTCATCTGCATCAACGATTCCACCCGTGAGGTCCGGATCGCCTCTGTATACAGAGATACGCTTCTGGAGATCGAGGACGAGGACGGGTACACGAATAAGATCAATGCGGCTTACGCCTTTGGCGGACCCGAGCTGGCCATTAAGTCCCTCAATACCAATCTGGATCTGAACATTTCCGAGTATATATCCGTGAACTGGGAGGGTCTGACCCGCGCCATTGATGCGCTGGGCGGCGTGGATGTCCATGTGGAAGAGGACGAGCTGGAGGTTCTGAATGAGGCACTGACTGAGCAGATCGCGGTGAACGGGATTTATTCCGACGGCGTATTTACTACGGGAGATCTGACACTGAACGGTGCCCAGGCAACAGCTTATGCCAGGATCAGAAGCACCGGCCAGGGAGATATCACCAGAACGGAGCGGCAGAGAGAAGTCCTGAATTCCATGATGGTGAAGATGAAGAGCGCCGGCTTTAGCGGACTGAATAATATGATCAATGAGCTGTTCCCGTATATTTCCACAAGTATCTCGGAAAAACAGATGATCAGCTACGCCAAGAAGATCAGTGATTATGAGGTAACGAAGACTACGGGCTTCCCCATCCGTTTTACGTTTTATGATTCGGATTATAAGGGATCCTGCATTGCGGCAGACAATCTGACGGAAAATGTGTCCGCTCTGCAGAAGTTCCTGTTTGGTACGGATAACTATGTGCCTTCCGCGAAGGTACAGGAGATTAACAGCAAGCTGACAGATGAGACCGGTATCTACGGATCCGGCCCCATAGAATCTGAGCCGGCAGAACAGGATTCACCCGGATCATCGGATGGATCGGGCGAGTCGGAATAACCGTAATAACCGCAGTTTGCATAGTTGGGAACTGCAGAAGAAGAGATTCGCTGCAGGGCCTTTGTGAAGCGAAAGGAATGGGTGAAATATGGAGAATAAGGGCAGCGGCCGTGAAAAAAATGTCACAGGAGGCGGCAAGGGTGTAAATAAGCGCGGCGACGGGCTGAGTACAGGCCCGGTTGGCCGTAAGGACGGCTACGGCGGTAGAAAAACGGGCGTTCGTCCTGTGAATGGCGGCAGCTCGGGCGGTGATTCGGGCGAGCGTGCAGCCGGCGGTTTTGGCGGAATGAAGCTGATCATCATGATCATTGCCCTTCTTCTCGGCGGAGGCGGAGGCGCGCTGGGTCTTCTCGGCGGAGGAGGAAACTCCGGCGGCAGCAGCTCCAATTCCAACTCAAGCTCCAGCCCGCTGTCTCTTTTCTCGGGTCTCGGGTCATCCTCGGGAAGCTCCGAGGCGTGGAAGGACGGCGTGAACAATACCGGCAGCCTGAACCGCAGCGTTGCATCCGGTACGCCTTCCAAGCGGACAACCATCAAGGGAAACGGTGAGGATACCGTGACCATGATGATCTATATGTGCGGTACCGATCTGGAGTCCCGGAGCGGTATGGCATCCAATGACCTGATGGAGATCTGCAAGGCCAATGCTTCGCCCAACATGAATATCATTATCTATACCGGCGGCTGCACAAAGTGGAAGACCTCCGGCATTTCCAACAGCACAAACCAGATCTATAAGGTTCAGAGCGGCGGCCTGGCTACCCTTGTGGCAGACGATGGCGATAAACCCATGACTGATCCGGCTACGCTCACAGCCTTTATCAAGTACTGTAACCAGAATTTCCCGGCGAACCGGAATGAGCTGATCTTCTGGGATCACGGCGGGGGATCCATCAGCGGCTACGGCTATGATGAAAAGCATAAGTCCAGCGGCTCCATGACCCTGGCCGGGATCAATACCGCGCTGAAGAATGCGGGAGCCACCTTCGATTTCATCGGCTTCGATACCTGTCTTATGGCAACTCTGGAAAACTGCCTGATGATCGCACCCTATGCGGATTATATCGTGGCTTCCGAGGAAACGGAGCCCGGAATCGGCTGGTATTATACGGACTGGATAACGGCTTTTGCGCAGAATACATCCATGCCCACCATCGAGGTCGGACAGAAGATCGTAGACAGCTTTGTGGATGAATGTGCAAGAAGGTGCCCGGGTCAGAAGGCTACGCTTTCCGTTGTGGATCTGGCCGAGCTCTCCACCACCGTGCCGGAGAAGCTGACCAGCTTCTCAACAGATACCGCTGACCTCATCAAGAGCAGCGAGTACAAGACCGTTTCGGATGCCAGAGCTTCTGTCCGGGAGTTTGCGGTATCTTCCAAGATCGACCAGATCGACCTGGTTAATTTTGCCAAGAATCTGGGTACACCGGAGGCGAAGGCGCTTTCCGATACCCTGCTTTCTGCAGTAAAATACAACAGAACCTCCTCCAACATGACCAATGCTTATGGTCTTTCCATTTACTTCCCTTATAAGAGGGTGTCCAGCGTGGACAGCATGGTGAAGACCTACGACGCCATCGGCATGGATGGGGATTACGCCAAGTGTATCAAAGCATTTGCCGGACTAGAAACCGCCGGTCAGATTTCCGCAGGCGGTACAGGCTCGCCTCTCGGCTCTCTTCTGGGCGGAGGAAGCTCCGGCGGAATCAGTGGTTCGGACGCCATCAGCGCTCTGCTGAATGCCTTCATGGGCGGTGGAAAGAGCATTCCCGGCTTTGACCCCGCAGAAGCAGGTTATATGGATGAGATCGATCTGGACGATGCAGCAGAGATCGTTGCGGAAAACCAGTTTGATCCCTCGAAGATGGTCTGGGAGAGACAGTCCGACGGCAGCTATACCATGAGTATTGCAGAGGATCAGTGGAAGCTGATCGAATCCCTGCAGTATAATATGTTCATCGATGACGGTGAAGGCTACGTGGATATGGGTCTGGATTATATTTATCAGTTTGACGATGAAGGCAGACTTGTGGCGGAATCTGATAATACCTGGCTTTCCATCGACGGCCAGCCGGTAGCGTTCTATTTTGAGTCTGTAACAGAGGACGGCGGCGACAGAACGATCACCGGTTATGTGCCCGTGATGCTGAACGGCGAGAGAGCTGAGCTGATCCTTGTATTCGATAAAGCCCATAAGGATGGCTATATCGCCGGCGCAAGATCCGTTTATATTGACGGTGAGACTGAGACCGTTGCCAAGGGTATGACAGAGCTTGACTCCACGGATAAGATTGAGTTTATTGCCGATTATTACGGCTATGATAGCAGCTATATCGATACCTATTACCTGGGAGACCCGGTATATTACAGCAGCGATCTGAAGATCAGCAATACGGATGTGGGAGCGGACACGCAGCGTACATACCTGCTTACGGACATCTACGGACAGGAATACTGGACACCGGTAATTCCGTAACCGGATCGGGATTGGATCGTAACAGAAGGGAGAAAGACGGATTTGAAGGTGATTTTCAGTAATCTTATCGGTTTTGACGGATTGATCTTTATCGTTGCAGCAGCGGAGATATTTATCTTCATCCGGGCGAAGGCGGCAGCGGAAGCCCTTTACAAGGCCATGCATAAGCATGTATATGCCCCCTCCTACCAGGATGATATTTCCTCTATCCATGAGGGAATGGAGAGCATGACCGACCTGAAGCTTTCTGGCCTCAGGGAGAAGGCAGTTTCGGCTTATACGATTTATATGAATCTGACCGGCATATTTCCGCTCCTGGGTATTCTGGGAACAGTAATCTCTCTGATCGGCATGGTGGGAAATACCTCGGATATTGAAGGAAACTTTTTTGCGGCACTGACCTCGACCTTCTGGGGACTGATCTTTGCCATTATCTTTAAGTTTATGGATGCCTTTATTTCGCCCAAGCTGGACGATGGCGAACGGGCGGCCGAACTCTTCATGCAGAGACGGCCTTCCTTCGGTAACGGCCGCAGCAGGGAGGGTGCAGATGATTCCCGCAGAGAAAGACAGGCGGAGCAGAAGACGGGAAGAGGAATGTCCTTAGGCCGGAAGACAGGCGGAGCAGAAATCGGAAGAACAGAAAACAGCAGAGCGGAAAGCAGCAGAACAGAAAACGGCAGAATAGAAAGCAGCAGGGTACAAAGCGGAGAGTTAGGAAAGAAATCCGGGATGACCGGGGAAAACCGCCGGGGCCGGGGAAACAGCGAAGGCACCGGAACGGGAAAGCTCCGCAGCATGGATTCCTGGAAGAATCATCCGGATATGATGAAGCAGGACGCGGAAATGAATGCGCAGGCGGCAGAAAGCAGCGTGGCCGGCATTCAGGAAATGAACATGAGTCAGCCGGATGATGTCCCTGTATTTGTGGATGATACCATTGATGATGGCGAGGTGCATGAATGAAAAGACGCCGGGAACTGGCAATTGAATTAACGCCCCTTCTGGATGTGATCATGATCATGCTGTTCCTGATCCTTACCCGGAATGCCGGAAATGTCAAAGAGGCCCGGGAGGAGGCAGCACAGGAAATGGCTTCGGTGGAGCAGCAGGCTTCCTCCGAGGTGCAGGAGATGCAGGAGACCGTGGAGGAGGCTGAGAAGGCAGCCGAGGAGGCCAGAGAGGAGCTCTCGGCTCTGGAGGGCCGTGTGCAGAGTCTGGAGGTGTTCGAGGAGTATTCGCTCATCATTTCCATAAAGGTGGAGGCCAGCGGAATTTCCGGCAGCGGACAATCTGAAGGCGGCAATCCGGTAGACCAGGGAACGAGCAATAACGGTTCGGGCGATAACGGCGCCGGTAATAATGGCTCTGACGGTAACGGCACAGGTAATAACGGCACCGGGAACGGAAAGGTCAGCCCGCCCAGCGCATCCGGTAAGGCCGGTCAGGCGGTGAATGTTGCGGAGAGTCCCCGGAAGATTCTTGTGACCTGCGGGGATACTGTGGATACCATTGAATTCAGCTGGAGCAACCCCCGATATGCGGAGAACCGCCTGAAGGAAATCCTGAAGGGATACTTCGATCAGGCGAAGGATATGCCCTGCTTTGTGGTATTTTCCTATAACAAGCAGGAAATCTATAAGAGTGATTTCGATCTGGTCACGGATGTGCTGGACAACCTCGCCTCCAATAATATTTACATCAAGACGGTGGAGGAGTAGGAGAAAGCATCCGGGAGACAGCTGGCAGGATTTGAGGCGTACGAAGGGTTTGCGTTGACACTTCCTTAAACGGATACTATAATATTGTCAGACTGCCGCTTGGCAGCCTGTACAAAGCCGGATGTGGCGGAAGGGAGACAAAAAATGGCAAAGGACAAGGAAGATAAGAAGGAAAAGAAACAGAAAAAGGAAAAAGGCGGCGGAGGCGGAGCGATAGCCCTCGTTCTTCTGCTTGCGCTTCTTGGCGGCGGCGCCGGCTATGGTTACGGCCAGGGCTGGTTTGACGGTGATAAGGACTCCAAGAAGGAAGGCTCTGCGGATACCGGTGAAAAGGATGCAGAGAAGACGACTGAGGAGCAGGCAGCAACCGAGGCTGTGGATCCCGCAGCGGACGGCAAGATCGTGATCGTTGTTTCCGACGGTAAGATCACGGCAGACGGCAAGGAATGTGCAGATGCTGCAGCGCTCAAGGAGTATCTGCTTTCTGTTAATAAGGACGGCACAGCTTATGAGCTGACAGACGACCATGCCATCAAGGCAACCTATGATGAGGTAAAGGGCGTTCTGGACGGTCTGAAGTATGAATATACAGAGAAGACTGCTGAGTGATCCGGAAGAAACAGCGCCAATCAGCAGAATCAGTTTGAACAGGAAAACAGCGTAGCTTGGAGGGGGGCTTACTATGGAATTTATGAATGTTGTGGAGACAAGACGAAGTGTACGGGCCTATAAGCCGGATCCGGTCGCCAAAGAGACCGTAGAGAAGGTGATCAGGGCAGCACAGCTGGCACCCACATGGAAGAACAGCCAGACCGGCCGTTACTATGTGATCATGTCGCCGGATAAGCTGGCAGAATTCAGAGAGAAATGTCTGCCGGAGTTTAATGCCAATAACTGCAAGGATGCACCGGTGCTGATCATCTGCACCTTCGAAGCAAACCGGGCAGGCTTTAACCGGGAGGGGGTTCCGGATAATGAGCTTGGCAATGAATGGGGTGCTTACGATCTGGGACTCCAGACCGAAAACCTTGTTCTGGCAGCAAAGAATGAGGGGCTGGATACACTGATCATGGGTATCCGTGATGCGGATGCCATCAGAGAATTCCTCAGCGTGCCGGAAAGCCAGCATGTGGTTTCCGTGATCTCCATGGGATACCGTGCAGCCGATCCGGAGATGCCGAAGCGGAAAGAGCTGGAGAAGGTTGCCGTATTCTTATAAGATACCGGGCAAGGTCATAGGGTAAAGAAAAATCCGGATCTGCAGATTGCCAGCATATGCTGTGCAAAACTGCAGATCCGGTTTTTTGTCATTTCTTACGTATCATTATGAATTTACATATCATTATGAGATTATGTATCATTATGAAATTAGTATCATTATGAGATCTCGTATTATCATGAGATGACGTATTATCATACAATCTTTGCTGACCGGGGCGGCGCAGCTTCAGGCCTTCCGGCGGATCCTTCTGACCAGCTTCGTAAACTCTACGATGGGGATGATCAGGAAAGCAATTGCCAGGGAAATCAGGAAGTTCCTTCCGCTGATGGCTGTGAAGTGGAAGGCCTTCCGGAAGAAGGGAATAAACATCACGGCGATCGTCAGCAGGAATGCACCGAAGAGTGTGATCCAGAGAATCCCATTCTGCTTCTTCAGGGTAAAGAGGCTTCTGTCTCTTGACCGCATATTGAAGCTGTGGAAGATCTCAGCAGCGGAAAGGGTCAGGAAAGCCATGGTCATGCCTGTAGAGGAGGTCTGGATCTTCCAGTTGCCTGCCTCGTAGTGATGGCCCACAAAATATGCTCCCAGCGTCAGAAGGGCAATGAGGAAGCCCTGGAAAACAACGTCAAAGCCAAGTCCGCCGGCAAATATGCCTTCGCTCTTCTTTCTGGGCGGCCGGTTCATGCTGTCCTTATCGGCAGCCTCCGTACCCAGGCCGATGGCCGGGAAGCAGTCTGTGATCAGGTTGATCCACAGAAGATGCGCCGGCTTCAGAATCGTAAAGTTCATCAATGTGGCGATAAAGATGGCGAACACCTCCGCCAGGTTGGAGGAGAGCAGGAACTGGATCGCCTTACGCAGGTTGTCATAGATCCGGCGGCCCTCAGCTACGGCGGTCACGATGGTGGCGAAGTTATCGTCCGTCAGGATCATATCCGCTACATGCTTTGTTACATCGGTACCGGTGATGCCCATGCCCACGCCGATATCCGCAGATTTGATGGAGGGCGCATCGTTCACGCCGTCTCCGGTCATGGCGGTTACCTCGCCTCTGGCCTTCCATGCATTGACAATGCGTACCTTATGCTCAGGCTGTACCCGGGCGTAAACAGAATAGTCCGCAACATGTTCGGCAAAATATTCGTCGGAAAGCTCGGAAAGCTCTGCACCGGTAATGGCCAGCTGGCCTTCGGTCAGGATGCCCAGCTCCTTCGCAATGGCGATGGCGGTATCCTTGTGGTCGCCGGTGATCATGACCGGTCGGATGCCGGCAGAGCGGCATTCCACAATGGCGTCCTTAACTTCGGGACGGATGGGATCCTTCATGGCGGAAAGACCGACGAAGGTAAGCTCCTGCTCCAGTGCCTCAGCCTCAAAGGAAGAGGGGGCGGAAGAGGACCTGGCCATACCCAGGGCAAGAACGCGGAGCGCCTGATCGGCAAAGCCCTTGTTCACGGCGGCGATTTCCTTCCGCTTTTCATCCGTCAGGGGCTTCACGCTGCCATCCTCGGCAAGGTAGCCGGTGCATCGGCCAAGTACCATATCCACAGCGCCCTTGGTATAACGGACAAAATCTCCTTCCGGGGTGGAATGAACGGTGGTCATCATCTTTCGGAGAGAATCGAAGGGAGCCTCACCGATCCGGGGATATTTAGCGGAAAGGTCGGGCTTCGGCAGTCCGTTCTTTCCGGCATCCGCCACGAGAGCACACTCGGTAGCTTCTCCGACGGCTTCGCCGTTTTCCCACTCCGCATCGCTGCAGAGTGCCATACCGGTCATCAGAAGGCCGGCATCGGGGGTGTAGCGGTCTACAACGGTCATCTTGTTCTGGGTCAGGGTACCGGTCTTATCCGAGCAGATAATGCCTGCGCAGCCCAGAGTCTCC
>DFHD01000036.1 GCA_002372545.1 Lachnospiraceae bacterium UBA3732
GATCAGGTTAAGATCTGGAGAAGATCCTTTGATGTCAAGCCGCCTGCACTTGAACCCTCCGATGAGAGAGCGCCCATCAATCAGGCAATGTTCAGGGATGTGGATCCGGCAGTTCTGCCGCTTACCGAGAGCCTGGAAACAACCATTGAAAGAGCGGTTCCTTACTTTAACGAAGTGATAAAGAAGGATATGGAAGCCGGCAAACGCGTGATCATCGCTGCGCATGGCAATTCTCTTCGTGCTCTGGTTAAGTATTTTGATAATATCTCCAGTGAAGAGATCATCGGAGTTAACATCCCTACAGGTACACCGCTTGTTTACGAGTTCGATGAGAACTTTAATGCAGTGAACCATTATTACCTGGGCGACCAGGAAGCGCTGAAGGCCAAGATGGAGGCAGTTGCCAACCAGGGCAAGAAGCAGTGATCGGTTAGTTTTTTGCGTTATTTGAGGTAAGAAATGGGAACAGTGCGACTGAAGGTGGATCCGGATAAGGATCTGTTCCTAAAAAGGGATTATTTTGACAATCAGTTTTTCTCATTTGGCAGCTTTGAGGTGCAGGGACATAAGATGGATTATCTTTTCCATATGGAGTCCTTTCAGCTTCCGGGTCAGGAGAGCCGTCTTCTCAGTCATTTCGCCTTTTTGGATGAAACGCTGGGTGAATATGCAGAGATGACGCAGGTTCAGGATCTGGAGGGTATCCGGATCGATCCGGAGCGTTTTGCCATCCGTCTTCCGGATGCGGAAATATCCGGAGATATGAATAAGCTGCATATATACGCCAGAATGGATTATCTCACCCTGGATGTGGATATTTCTCCCTACCGGCCGGTTCTTCCGCTTAGCGAAGATGGCGTATTTCCGGATAAGGATCTGGATCTGACCGGGTTTTCCTATCCGTATTGTCTGACTACGGGTAAGCTGACACTGGCGAACTCCGTGATGCTGGTAAGAGGCGATTCCTGGTATGTACGTACATGGCAGAGGAAACTTCCCCGCATGCTTTTCGCACAGAAGGCGCTTTCCAAAATGCTGGAGAAGAAGATGACGAAGGAAGACGGAATGATGCTCCGCGGCATGATGTGTTTTGTTATGTCGGATTATTCTGTACTGGATATTTGCTTCTCTTATCGAGATGGTAAGGAAACAAGTGTGGGTTCGCTGATGTATTCCAACGGAAATCAGGTGAAGCTGGATATCCCTCCGCTTGCACCGGCTGTGCTGGACTTTCTGGCCAAGGTGGATGATGAACCCCAGACTCCCCTTATTTTCAAGATGGATTTCGAAAATCCGCAGCTGAGGGTAAGGACAGGAATCATTCCCAAGAGACAGGAGGAAATCTTCAAAACGCTTCCGGATTTCCATTTCTTTGAAGGCTTGACCAAGATGCATGGACGGAATGAGAAAGATAAGCTTACGGGCTATTGTTACATCAATATTATGGGATGCCCGTAGGATAAAAAGTCAAATTTGCCGCCGGGTTTTCCGGCGGCATTCTTTCTATAAACAGAGGGCGTAGAGCGCACTATCCCCGGGCGGCGGGATATGATCACCCGCAAACTATATGTTTATTACGTTCAGCGGGTGCTTCAAAAGCAATCGGGATGTACATGCACATATCCCGCCCGCTGGAAAGATGCGATACATAAACAAAAACAGGAAGAAGAGGATTTAAAAATGGCACAAATGCATATCAGTGATGCGATCCGGCATATCGGCGTTAACGATCCGGAGCTGGATCTTTTTGAAAGCCAGTATATCCTGGAAAAGGGTATGGCTTATAATTCCTATGTTATTCTGGACGAAAAAACGGCTGTCATGGATACGGCCGATGCCCATGTGGAAAAAATCTGGGAGGAGAATCTTCTCCGTGAGCTGGACGGAAGAAAACCGGATTACCTGATCATTCAGCATCTGGAGCCGGATCACAGCGGCGGGATCGAGCGTCTTGCAGGTATGTTTCCGGAAATGAAGCTTGTAGGTTCCGCCGGGGTTGCCCGGATGCTTCCCCAGTTTACGGATTCCGATCTTTCCGGCCGATTTGTTACCGTTAAGGAAGGAGAGGAGCTCAGCCTCGGCACACATACACTGTCCTTTGTGGCTGCGCCGATGGTGCACTGGCCCGAGGTTATGATGACTTATGAGAAAAGCGAACGGGTTCTGTTTTCCGCTGATGCGTTCGGTAAATTCGGTACCTGGGATGCGGATGAGGATTGGGCGTGCGAAGCCCGCCGTTATTATTTCGGCATTGTCGGCAAATATGGTGCACAGGTGCAGAATGTACTGAAAAAGGCAGCGCAGCTGGATATTTCGGTCATCGCTCCTCTCCATGGCCCGGTGCTGAAGGAAAACCTGTCCTATTATATCGGACTTTATGATACCTGGAGCAGCTATAAGCCTGAAACAAAGGGCGTTTTTATTGCCTGCGCATCCATCCATGGCAATACACTCCGGGCGGCAAATATTCTGGCAGACCTTCTTCGGGAAAAGGGAGAAGAGGTTGTGGAGCTTTCCGACCTTTGCCGGGAGGATATGGCAGAGTGTGTTGAGGATGCCTTCCGTTATGACCGGATGGTGCTGATGGCTTCCAGCTATGATGCGGGCGTGTTCCTTCCTATGGCGGATTTCCTGACCCATCTTTCCGCAAAGGCTTTCCAGAACCGGACCATAGGACTTGTTCAGAATACCTCCTGGGCGCCTTCGGCAGTTACGGCCATGAAAAAGCAGCTTGAACAGATGAAGGATATCCGTATTCTGGCTCCGGAGGTGACGATTAAGACCCGGGTACGCGAGGCGGATAAGGAAGCACTTTCTCTGCTGGCGGATGCTCTGATCGCAGCCGGTAAGTGATAGGGCCTGAAGGCGAATCAGTCGTCCGGAAGGCAAATCAGTCGTCGGGAAGGCGAAAAAAAACTCCTTGCGATTTCTGCGGAACGTGATATAATGGATAAAAAAGAACAAATGTTCGTATTTGCCGGGGCGGATATCCAGCCCCTGTTTCGCGGAAGGAGGAGAGACAATTGGATAAAAAACAATATATTGCCATAGATCTTAAATCCTTCTATGCTTCGGTGGAATGTAAGGAAAGGGAGCTGGATCCCCTGGATGCCTGTCTGGTAGTGGCGGACGCCAGCCGGACGGAAAAGACCATCTGTCTGGCCGTGTCTCCGGCGCTGAAAAGTTTCGGCATCGGGGGCAGAGCCAGACTGTTTGAGGCATTGCAGCGGATCCGTGAAGTGAACGCTGACCGGAAGGCTTCGGCCGGTATAACGGAGTTTGAGGGAAAGAGTACTTCGGGAAAAGAGCTTCAGAAGAATCCGGCTCTGGAAGTGGACTGCATTATCGCCAAACCCAGAATGCAGCTGTATATGGATTACAGCACGCGAATCTATGAAATCTACCTCCGGTATGTTGCACCGGAGGATATGCATATTTATTCCGTGGACGAGGTTTTTCTGGATATGACGCCTTACCTGGCTGCTTATGGAAAAACAGCGCATGAAATGGCGCGGATCATGATCGGTGATGTGCTTCGGGAAACCGGTATTACGGCAACTGCCGGAATCGGAACAAATCTGTATCTTTGCAAGATTGCCATGGATATCGTGGCCAAGCATATGCCGGCGGATCAGGATGGTGTCCGGATCGCAGAGCTGGACGAGATTTCCTACCGGAAGGCGCTTTGGGAGCACCAGCCGCTGACGGATTTCTGGCGCATTGGTCAGGGAACGGCCCGCACCCTTGCCAAACATGGTATGGTGACCATGGGGGACGTAGCCCGCTGTTCGCTGGGCGGAGAGAAGGATTACTGGAACGGGGAGCTGCTTTATAAGCTGTTCGGGATCAATGCTGAGCTTCTGATCGACCATGCCTGGGGATACGAGCCCTGTACCATGGCGGATATCAAGAAATACAGACCGGCGAATAACAGCTTTTCCTCCGGCCAGGTGCTTTCCCGTCCCTATGGCTTTGCGGAGGCGCGTGTTGTTCTGCAGGAAATGGCAGATGCGGAAAGCATGAAACTGGTGGCGAGGCGGCTGATGACGGACCAGCTGGTACTGGATGTGAATTATGATACAGCCAATCTGGCGGACGAAGAGCATCGCCGGACCTTCAAGGGGGAGGTTTCAAAGGACTGGTACGGCCGAACGGTTCCCGCCAGAGCGCATGGCTCATGGAATCTTTCCGGACACACCTCCTCCACAAAGGAGATCATGGAGGCTGCTGCATCGCTTTTTGATCGGATTGTCGATCCGGCATTGCTGATCCGGCGGATGAATATTACGGTGAATCATGTGATCACGGAAGAGGAGGCGGCCAGGCAGAATAAAAAGAAACAGGAGGAGGAAAGCTTCCGCCAGATGGACCTTTTTTCGGATTTTTTCGGCATAGGGGATCAGCAGGAACCTGCCCCGGGAGAGAAAAAAATGGCCGGCAGCGGGAAAGCCGCGCCGGAAGAGGTTGGATTAACCGGCTGCAGTAAAGCGGCGCCGGGAGAAAATGGATTGATCGGTTACGGGAAAGCCGCGCCGGGAGAGGTTGGATTAACCGGCTGCAGTAAAGCGGCGCCGGGAGAAAATGAATTGATTGGCTACGGGAAAGCGGCGCCGGGAGAGGGTGAGTTGACCGGCAGCGGGAATGCGGCTTTGGGACAGAAAAAAGATCGGAATGAGGATGAACGTCATCTGCAGGAGGCAATGCTGGCCATCCGTAGAAAATATGGAAAGAACGCGGTGCTCCGGGGACTGAATTTCCGGGAGGGGGCAACCATGCGTGAACGAAACAGCCAGATTGGCGGACATAAGGCTTAAATGAGAAAGTATACCAAATGAGAAAGTATACCATTCGAATGAAAAATGCCGGTGCCTATGAGGATATTCTCTATCACGAGGTACCGGAGTTTCCTGCGCATCCCAGAATGAGCAGGGAAAACAGGGCGGCGCAGTTCGCCCCTTTTGCTGCGCTTACAGGGCTTGAGGAAGCCATGGAGGAGAAGGCGGAGCAGAATGCGAAAAAAAACGAACCGGAATATGTTACTTTAGATGAATAATTGTTATTTTTACGCATCGTTTATACCACATATAGTTGATTAACTGACATTTTTATGTTATTATAAAAAAGGTTTATGTAAATCAATTTACAATCTGTACTTAATTCAGGACTCGAAAATTTTCGGGGGGGGGTACTAAAGAGTTTTTATCTTCGGGGGATAAAAATGACGCAGTATTTCGATAATTATACTCCCGTTGGCGACATGACGGTCATTGTGATCTGTATTGTTCTTTTTACGCTGATGCGGGTTACATATATAACCAAATCCAGGCACTACACGATTTTTAAGACAATCGTGTACGTGCTTCCTTTTGCTGCTATCTTTGATATCATTTATCATTATTTTACCATTGGCAGTCCCATCCAGCATCCTTTACTTGTTTATATTTTCCGTTCTCTTTACCATTTTACCCTTTATAATATCCTATGTCTGTTCGTTCTGTATGCTATCGTTCTGCTCAGTCTGAATTCCGTGGAAAACAGGCGGCCGATGATCGTGGCCACGTTGGCTGCATTATTCTTCACGCTGTTTGATGTTCTGGGTACAGTATTTCGTTTCGGCTTTTTTATCCGGGACGGTAAGATCAAAAACGAGCTGGGATTTGTCTTTCCTGTTGCTTACATTTTTCTGGTCAGCATCATTATTTATGTAGTGGCCAAGTTCAGAAATATGGTATTCAAGATGGTCCTTTTGGGCGTAAGTATTTCTGTAGCGCTGTCTTTCCTTGTGATCGGCCTGTCTCAGTTTTTCGGACAGAATTCCTTTACCTGCGTAACCTTTTTGTTTCCGATCATAGCCATTCTGTATCTGATCCATGCCAATCCCTATGATATCAGCATCGGATCGGTGAATCGGGCCGGATTTGAGGACATGATCAAGGATTACCACCAGAAGGGACGCCATCTGATCCTGATGAGTCTCTTTCTGCCGGATTATTCGGGAGAAGGAAAAAAGTATCCGGAAGAAATCCGGATGCAGATCCGCGAGTTTACCAGCAACTCCTTTAACGGAGCTGTACTGTTCCAGGTACAGAACGGTCATATGATCCTTGCGGGATCGCTTCAGACCAATCCCAATTACGAGCAGATCGTAAACCGGCTTCTGAATCATTTTCAGGAGGTGTATCCGCGGTTTAAGAAGGACTACAAGATTGTGATCACGGATACCATTGATGAGATCAGCCGGAATAATGAGTATGTCGAACTCCTTCGTTATGTACACAGCATTATGGATATGAATTCCGTAAGAAAAATCCAGGTTGAGGATATCGAAGCCTTCCGGACTCATAAATTCATTGTGGAGCAGCTGGAGGATATCTGCAGGACAAAGAATCTCCGGGATGAGAGAGTGGCTGTATACTGTCAGCCGGTATTCAATCTTTCCACAAATTCTTATGATACGGCTGAGGCGCTGATGCGGCTAAAGCTTCCGCATGTGGGACTGGTATTCCCCGATCAGTTTATACCGGTGGCTGAGGAAATGGGACTCATTCACTCCCTTTCGCTGACGATTTTCTACAAGACCTGTCAGCAGATCAGAAACCTGATCATAGCCGGCTATTATGTACGCCGGATTTCCGTGAATTTCTCTGTGACAGAGCTCCGTGATAATGACTTCTGCAATGATATCAACAGGCTGATCGCTGATTGCGGTATTCCAAGCGATAAGGTTGCGATCGAGATCACAGAGAGCCAGAACGAGGCGGATTTCAATGTGATCAAGGAAAAGATCATGGAGCTGCATACGAATGGCATAAAGTTCTATCTGGACGATTTTGGAACGGGCTACTCCAATATCGAGCGTATTATGGAGCTTCCCTTCGATATCATCAAGTTTGACCGCTCCCTTGTCATTGCAACGGCAACGGATAAGAAGTCCGAAATGATGGTAGGCAGTCTGGCCAACATGTTTGCCAATATGGACTATTCTGTTCTTTATGAAGGCGTGGAAACAGAGAAGGATGAACAGAATTGTATCAATATGTCGGCCACCTATCTGCAGGGATATAAGTATTCCCGGCCGATACCCATCGAAAGACTTACGGAGTATTTCGTGAGAAACGGAAAAAAGAGCGGAAAGGAGCCGAATATCGGCGTGGATAAGCTGCCGGAGGGGAATGCGCCGGCAGATAAGGAGAAGGCAAAGCAGGAGGAGAAGTCCGGGGTGAGAGCTTCCGAAGAGAATGCGGAGGAGAAGTCCGGAGTGAAAGCTTCCGTAGAAAAGCCGGAGGAACAGAAGCCGGGAGATAACGGAAATCTATACTCTATAAAAAATAATACAGCAGCCGGAGCATAGCAGCCGGCTGCTGTTTCATTACAGTATCTGTATTGTGATCAGTTTCCGCATCTATACAGCTTCTGTATTATATACGGATTCCGTATTACATTTTTACATTACAGGTTTTCCGCATGTTTCTGGAGGGCGAGGAAGGTTTCTTCGCTGATATCATGTTCAATCTTATGGGCATCGATCTCGGCCTGCCCTTCGTTCACACCCAGCTTGACGAAGAAACGGGTAAGAATCTGGTGACGATTAAAGATCTTTCTGGCCACTGCATCTCCGGCTTCGGTCAGGAGGATCATGCCATCCTCATTAAAGGTAATATAGCCTCTTTCGCGCAGGTGCTTGGTAGCATAGCTTACGCTGGGCTTGGATACATTCATCTGGTTGGCCACATCGATGGAACGAACATATCCCTTTTTATTTTGAATGACCAGAATGGCCTTTAAGTAGTCTTCGGCTGATTCGTGTAATTCTGCGGGCATTTTTACGCCTCCTTTTTTTGTCTAACTAATGTTAACATATTCGAACTGCAATTTCAACTTTTTTCTCGAAGTGCAATTTCAGATTTTTCAACTTTTTTCTCTTGAAAACGGAAAAAAAGTGTGTTATTATCATTGACGTTGCTGGTATGTGATCGAGATGCGGAAGAAAATAGCAGCCACGAAACATTGGCAGTTGTTTGCAGCTGACCGAAACCACATTTGTAAACCGCTTCGCAGTTTCCAAATGCGTTTTCGATTCCTGCTTCGCAGGAATGACGAAACATAACATATGTTTCTGTCAGCTGCTGTGAGAAATGCGTTGTGTCACATATACGTTACGTTTGAAAAGGAGACGAGTTATGAGAGAAGGAATTCATCCTGAGTACTATCAGGCAAAGGTTGTCTGCAACTGTGGAAATGAGTTTGTAACAGGTTCTACAAAGAAGGAAATCCACGTGGAAATCTGTTCCAAATGTCATTCGTTCTATACCGGAACACAGAAGGCTGCTCAGGCAAGAGGCCGGATCGACCGCTTCAATAAGAAGTACGGCGTTCAGGGCAATAACTAGAGCTGTAAACCGGAAGATGAAAAAGCCGCGCAGTATTTGCGCGGTTTTTTCGTTAAAAAAAGGATGGCAAGATGAAAAGATGCAATGTGGGCGGTCAGGCAGTAATGGAGGGGATCATGATGAAGGGCCCCACATCCTATGCACTGGCAGTCAGAAAACCGGATCAGGAGATCGCACTGACGGTAACGGATTATGTTTCCTTTACCCAGAAGCATAAGGTACTGAACATTCCTATAGTAAGGGGTGTCGTGAATTTTGTGGAGTCTCTTTATATCGGCACAAAGACGCTGATGGATTCGGCAGCCTACTTCGAGGATGAGGAAGAGGAGGCCGTCTCAAAGAATAATATAGATACTGAAAATCCAGAAACAACGAAAGCAAATACAGTAGAGGTTGACACAGTAAGATCAGAAACAGCGAAAACAGATGTAAAGAAAACAGGAATAAGCGCAGAGGATAAAGGAAAAACAGATGATGCGGATCAGAAAAAGAGCGACAAAGGATTTCTGATCGGAACCCTTCTATTTTCGCTTGTTCTTGCCATAGGTATTTTTGTGGTGCTGCCTTCATTTTTAGCGAATTTTCTTTATCATGTGACAGACAGCCATTTTCTGGTGAATCTGGCGGAGGGAGTTATGCGGCTCATTATTTTTCTGGTCTATATCTGGGCAATCTCTAAAATGGAGGAGATTCATCGCACCTTTATGTATCATGGGGCTGAGCATAAGACCATTAATTGTCTGGAGGCGGGAGATGATCTGACGCCGGAAAATGTGCTGAGACATACCCGGTTTCATAAACGTTGCGGAACGAGCTTTGTCTTTATTGTTATGTTTATCAGCATACTTGTTTTTATGTTCATCAAGACGGATGTAATCTGGCTGAGACTCCTTTCCCGGGTTCTTCTGATCCCGGTGATCGCGGGGATATCCTACGAATTCATCCGGTATGCCGGAAGGCATGAGAATGCTTTTGCCAATATTCTCAGCCAGCCGGGACTCTGGGTACAGCGACTGACCACGAAGGAGCCTACCAGCGATATGGCAGAGGTAGCCATAAAGAGCGTGGAAGCCGTGATCGATGTGGAGGAATATCTGCATTGCATAAGAGATAATTGCTTCGAATGAACCCTTGTGGGTTTTACGCCGAAAAACATATGACTGCCGGTGGAAAAGGAGGATGCTTCAGGATGAAAAATAAAGAAATGCACACCGGGCTTCTCCTTTCTGCCTGTGAGGTTCTTTCTGCCGGAGACAGGGCGCTGGCATCTGCCGGTGTGGAGAATCACAGACAGGAAGCGATTATGCTGCTGGCTGAGGCATCCGGCCGGCCGGAGAAAAGCTTTTTTCTTGAGGATGACAGGATCAGCGAGCCGGAAGAGGAAATCTTCTTCTGGTATGTGGACCGAAGGACGAAGGGGGAACCCCTGCAGTATATTCTGGGATATGCCTGGTTCTACGGTTACCGGTTCAAGGTAAACGATTCGGTCCTGATCCCCAGATTTGATACAGAAAACCTGGTAGAGAAAGCGCTGAAAATGACAGATGATATAAAGCGTGTGAAAGCGCTGGATCTTTGCGCGGGAAGCGGAGCCATCGGACTTGCCTACGGGGCCGAAAGGGCGAAAAAGAATCTGTATACTGAGCTTATGCTTCTCGATATCAGCCCGGCGGCTCTTTTCACAGCCCAGCAGAATGCGGTGGACATATTTCCGGAGGCTGTATTTCTGGAGAGCGACCTTTTCCGGGAGCTTGGGGAGACTAGGTTTGATATCATCCTTTCCAATCCGCCCTATGTAACGGCGGAGGAAATGACGTGTCTCGCATCGGAGGTTAGAGAGCACGAGCCTCATCTGGCGCTTTACGGCGGAGCGGACGGTCTGGATTTCTATCGGCGGATCATACGGGAAAGCAGACAGTTTCTGAATCCGGATGGAATTCTGATCCTTGAGATCGGCTGCAGCCAGGGAAAAGCAGTGGAAAGCCTGATGGCGGAGAATGGCTTTGCGGAGATCATGACATACAAGGACCTGGCAGGCCTGGACCGGGTAGTGACCGGCAGAAATATTGTGCGGCAGTAGCATCTCCGGTCTGATGAATCAGTGGCGAAAGTAATCATCAGCAGCGAACAGAAATATAAGAAGCGAAAAGAATAAGTGACGAAAATCAATAATATGCAGCGAGGAAAAGATTATGTTTGACAAACTGGAAGAACTGGAGAAAAAACTGGCAGAGATCATGGAAAAACTCAGCGATCCCAATGTAGTGAATGACCAGAAGGAATTCCGGTCTCTCATGAAGGAGCAGAGCGATATTCAGCCGGTAGTGGAAAAATATCAGGAATATAAGGCGGCAAAGCAGCAGCAGGAGGACGCCCTGGCCATGCTGGATGAGGAATCCGACGAGGAAATGAGAGAGCTCGCCAAGGAAGAGCTGAACGATGCCAAAAAGGCGATCGAGAAGTGCGAGAATGACCTGAAGGTTCTGCTGCTCCCCAAGGATGCCAACGATGATAAAAACGTGATCGTGGAAATCCGGGCCGGCGTCGGCGGAGAAGAGGCTGCGCTTTTCGCCGGAGAGCTCTTCCGGATGTATCAGCATTATGCGGATAAAAAGCGCTGGAAGGTTGAGATGATTTCTATGGATGATACGGGAATCGGCGGAATTAAAGACGCAACCTTTATGATCCAGGGCAGGGGCGCTTACTCCAAGCTGAAGTATGAAAGCGGCGTTCACCGGGTACAGAGAGTGCCGGAAACCGAGAGCGGCGGAAGAATTCATACCTCTGCGGCGTCTGTCGCTATCATGCCCGAGGCTGAGGAGGTGGATGTTGAGATTGATGAGAAGGATATCCGGATCGATGTCATGCGTGCATCCGGAAACGGCGGTCAGTGTGTCAATACAACGGATTCCGCTGTGCGTCTGACCCATTATCCCACAGGTATTGTGATCTACAGCCAGACAGAGAAGTCCCAGATCCAGAATAAGGCCAAGGCCTTTGCCCTTCTGCGGACAAAGCTGTACGATCTGGAGCTGCAGAAGGCCCATGAGGCGGAATCTGCGGCCAGAAGAAGCCAGATTGGTTCGGGAGACCGTTCCGAAAAGGTCAGAACCTACAATTTCCCACAGGGAAGAGTAACGGATCACCGGATCAAGCTGACCTCCTACAGATTGAATGATGTGCTGAACGGGGATATTGATGAATTTATTGACGGGCTTACGGCAGCCGATCAGGCGGCTAAACTGGCCAGCATGGAGGAGGCTTAAATCTGAGCTGTTCCGAGGCTTTGGGTGCTGTGCCATTCGAGAAAACAGGCATGTTAAGTCTCCGGTTAATCAGCTGATTGACCCGTTGTAAAGGGAGATACTGTCCCGGCATACTTGGAGAGAAATATTTATGTTCAAACGATTCATTAACCGGATAATGGGAGAGAACACCGACCTGCAGGAAAGGATCTTTCGGGTAATCCTGTATGTGGGCTCTGTTGTTGTGGCTATTTCCGCCATTGTGACTTTTATGGAGGATCTGAGTCCCTTTGCGGCCATCATTACTGCCTCAGGCCTGATCTTTTTTATTCTGGTAGCTGTCGTTTACTTCCGGTTCCATCTTCTGAATCCGGCTAAGTTGCTGCTATGCTACACCTTGAATCTGCTGGTGATCCCGGCGGCCTTCTTTACCTGCGGCGGAATCGATTCCGGCATGCCGCTTTACATGCTGGCCGGTCTGTTCATTATTATCCCGCTGCTGGACGGAAAGGCCAGGTGGATCTGCTTTACCGTTTCACTGATCGCCGATTCGTGTCTGATCGGTTTTTCCTACAATTTCATGGAAGGTACAAAGGCAAAAACGAAAATTGATTCGAACTTCATTGCCCGGCTTTCTCTGGAGGATCGGATCGTGGATATGCTGATGTCGATCATCCTGGTATCTGTTTTTATTGGCCTTACCATCATGCTTGTGCTGAGAGCTTATATCCATGAGAGGGAAAAGGCAAAGGAGCTGTATGATCGTCTGGATGAAATGTCCAGAAAGGATGAGCTGACGGGGCTTTATAACAGACGGTATTTTTTTCATTATCTGGATGAGCATAATATCCGGGGCAGTGAAAACTGTTATACGGCCATGTTCGATATCGATCATTTTAAGAATGTGAATGATGTATACGGTCATCTCTTCGGGGATACGGTTCTCCGGGATGTGGCCCACTGTCTGAAGGAGCTCTGCCGCGAGGATACCATCGAGCTGAGCTGCCGCTATGGCGGTGAGGAGTTCGTTGCCCTGCTGCAGGGGAACGATCCGGAGGAAATCATTAACCGGCTGGAGGAATTCCGGCTTAAGGTCAGCAGACTCCGGTGGCAGGAGCATCCCGAGCTGGCAGTGACCATCAGCGGCGGCGTTGTCCAGTGCAAGGGCTTTCAGCATGCAAGGGATATGCTGAGTCAGGCGGATAAATATCTGTATGAAGCCAAGGAAGGCGGAAGAAACCGGATCGTTTGCTAAACGGGACTTCCGGTGCTGTTATATGCGGATGATGAAGGGTTAAAGTAATATGACGAAAAATATATATGGTGAAAATATATTTATAACAGGCGTATCCAGCGGGATCGGCAGGGCTTCGGCAGAGGCTTTTCTGAAGGCAGGCTGCAAGGTGACCGGCGTTTCCCGTCACGTCAGGGAGACCTTTAAGAAATATGCTAACGGTGCTGAGCTTACCACAAGGAAAATGGATGTGACGGATGAGGCTTCTGTTCGGCGGTTGATCGGTTCTCTTGCCGGGGTGGATGTGGCTGTTCTTTCGGCGGGATATGGAATAGCCGGTTCCATTGAGGATGTTCCGCTGGAACAGGCGAGAAAGCAGATGGAAGTCAATTATTTAGGCGTGCTCAGCTGCGTCAGGGCTCTGCTTCCGAAAATGCGCAGACAGGGAAATGGACTGATTGTGATCGTTGGTTCGGTGGCCGGAAGGATTTCCATCCCCATGCAGAGCCATTACTCCGCGAGTAAGTATGCGCTGGAGGCTCTGGCGGAGTCTCTCAGGCTGGAAACAGAGGCATTTGGTATACGAACGGTTATTCTGGAGCCCGGAGATACAAGAACCGGCTTTACCGATCACAGAGAAACACTGATCCCTGAGGACTCCGTTTACCGGGATGCGGCAAGGCAGGCCATCGGCAGAATGGAAGAGGATGAACGCCACGGAACAAAGGCGAAAAAGGTGGCCGGTGCGATCCTCCGTCTTTGCGGAAAAAAAGAACCACCTGTCCGTTTGGCGGTCGGTGCAAGGTACAAGGTGGCAGTCAGGCTGTTTCCGGTTTTTTCCGACCGGTCAAAAGAAAAATGTATCCGGAAGATTTATATGAAGCAATCAGGGGACAGCGAGAGGTCTATAAAAAAGAGGGGATCAAGGGGCTGATCGACAGCCTGAAGTAAAGTAGACAAAAAGCCGGCCGTTGTGGTATCATATTACCCGGGCAAAAACATGATTAATCCTTTTTGATTAATCCTTTTTGAGGAGGAAGATCAATGGCTAAAGTGAATAAGGTTTATCAGAATATGGACTTACTGCCTATGGGGCGCGCAGGCGAGAGAATAACTGCCGGCTGCCTTGTACTGGAGGGCGGAGCATGGAAGGGACTTTATACCGTTGGCGTGCTGGATGCCCTGATGGAGGAGAATATCAATTTTCATACCAATGTCGGTGTTTCTGCGGGGGCTATGTCTCTGTTTGGCTATCTGGCCGGCCAGATCGGCTGGTCCGTCCGGCTGGACCTTACCTACAGGCACGATCCCCGGTACTGCGGTTTTTCCGTTATGCCGAAGGAAAATTCGGTGACAGGCTTCCATTATCTTTATAAGGAAATCTGTCAGAAGAAGCATCCGCTGGATATTGACCGTTTCCGTCACAGCTCCATGCGGATGGTTGCGGTTGCCTGCAATATGCTGACGGGCGAATCCGAATATTTTGAAAAGGGAACCTGCAATATCACAAAGGCGGTTTCCGCATCTGCGATGATTCCCTATGTATCCCGGCCTGTCGTGATGCATGGCGTTCCTTATCTGGATGGCGGCTGCAGCGATAAGATCCCCTATGAATGGGCAAAGAAGGAATCCGGCGAAAAGAAGATCATTGTGGTAAAGACCAGGGAGAGAGAATACCGCAGAGACGAGAGTCCCAAAAAGGCGGCGAAGACGGTGTACCGGAGATATCCGAATTTTGTTCGGGCGCTGAATAATACCAACCGGAAGTTCAATCAGGTGACGGAGGAGCTCCTCCGGGATGAAAAGGAAGGAAAGGTATTTCTTATCGCGCCTACGAAGCCGGTAACCGTGACGCGTTTTGAAAAGGATGTGGATAAGCTGGCCGATCTTTATTTCCTTGGCTACCGCGACATGAAAAACAGAGTGGAAGAGCTGAAAGCTTTTCTCAGATCATAAGAAGAGACAAAAAAATCCCGGAAACAAGGTTTCCGGGATTTTTAGCAGGGGAAGAGGGATTCGAACCCCCATGAACGGTTTTGGAGACCGGTATACTACCATTGTATGATTCCCCTGTAGCACAACCGATAATTTACCATAGATGAAAAGAAAAAGCAAGGGAAAATTTAAAATAATCGGAAAACGCCATACTTTTATTTGAATAGAAACTGTGCTATAATATGCTCTGTATGTGTAACCTGTATATGCCAATAAAAATCAGTTTTTAATACGTATATATCTATACACCGGCAGAATGCAGAAAAACACAGGATGAGAGATCGTAGAATAATGATAAATGATGGAGGAATACCATGCAAACTGTAACGCAGGACGAGATCAACCGCTCGCTCAGGATCATCAGTGACCTGTCCAAATACTATGATGTCCGTGTTGTCGGACAAAAAAATCTGAAATTTGCGCTGATCGCAGCAACCATTGCCGACGGACATATTCTGCTGGAATCTGTACCCGGTCTGGCTAAGACCACGGCAGCAAAAGCTATTGCAGATGCGGTAGACGGCCGTTTTTCACGTATCCAGTGTACGCCTGACCTTTTGCCCAGTGATATCCAGGGTACCCAGATCTACAATTCCTCCACGGGAAAGTTTGAGACCAGTATCGGACCGGTTTACGCAAACTTTGTCCTTCTGGATGAGATCAACCGCTCCAGCGCAAAGACGCAGAGTGCCATGCTCGAGGCCATGCAGGAGCATCAGGTGACCATCGGCGGCGTTCCCTACGCTATGCCGGATGTGTTTATCGTTATCGCTACCCAGAACCCCATTGAGCAGGAAGGCACCTACCTTTTGTCAGAGGCTCAGCTGGACCGTTTTATGGTGAAGGTAAAGATCCGTTATCCCAAGGTGGACGATGAGGTGGAAATCCTGAACAGGATCGAATCCGGCGTGATCACCAAGACCGATCCGGTGCTTTCCATCGATGATATCGTATATCTTCAGAAAACGGCGGATAAGGTTTATATGGATGCTTCCATCAAAAAGTATATCGCCAATCTGATCGCAGCTACCCGCCATGCGGACAAGGTTCTTCCGCCGGAAATGGCGAAGTATGTACGTACAGGCGCCAGCCCCAGAGGCTCCATTGCGTTTATGGAGATCGCCAAGGCCATTGCTCTCATATACGGACGCGGATATGTTACGCCGGATGATGTTAAGCTGATGAAGCATGAGATCCTGCGTCACCGGATCGAGCTGAATTATTCCGCGATCGCCGATGGTGTTTCCGTCGAGGATATCATCGATAAGATCGTGGGCGCTGTGCAGACTCCGTAAACCATATCTGATACCGAACCGGTATCGGATAAAGATGGCTATACGAAAAAAGCTATACGAAGAAATCCGAAGAAATAAATACGAAGGAGATTCGTAGTGAATTACGACGAATTGTCAAAAATTCAAACAAGCATATATCTGGCTGCGGGCCGGAAGACCCAGAACCTGCTGGACGGCGACTATGCCTCGGTTTACAAGGGCCGGAGTATGGAGTTCGACGACCTCCGGGAGTATGTTGTCGGGGATAATATCCGGGACATTGACTGGAAGTCTTCCTCCCGTACGGGCAGGATACTGGTGCGCCGGAACATAGCCCAGAAGAAGCACAATATCCTCTTTATCGTGGATTCCGGAAAAAAAATGCGTGCCGATACCTCTACCGGTGAGGCAAAGGCCGATGTGGCCGTAACGGCTCTTGGAGTTCTCGGCTTTATCGTGAACCGCCACGGAGACGATTTTACCTGCCTCATGGGGACGGAGAGGAGTATATCCTATAACTATTTCCGGACGGGAAAGAATCATCTTCAGAATATGCTGATCGAAACCGAACGCGAGATTTTGAAGGACAGTCACAGTAATCTTAACCAGCTCCTCGGGTTTACCAATAATCACATCAGAAGAAATAAGATCATTGTGATCATCACGGATATCGACGGCATGACGTCTATTGACGAGGATATACTGAAAGAGCTTTCTGCCATGAATGACATCCTTTTGGTGAATGTGGATGATGCCTATCTTTTTGGTGATGAGGTCTTTGATCTGGACGGCGGCGTATATGAACCGGAGATCATTTCCAGGGAGAAGCACCTTCGGGATGCGGAGAAGGCTGCCCGGCAGAAAACGCTGGAAAAGGCCGAGGAGGTTCTGCGCCGCTATAAAATCACATCCGTGACGGTCCGTTCCGAGGATGAGATCGTGGACAAAGTAATGGAATTATTGGAGAAGCATAAATATGAAATTATCCGTTGAGCTGCAGGATCCGTTTTCCTATATGATCCTATGGGTTATTCTGGCGGCTGCGCTTTTTCTGGCAATACTGATCATCCAGATCGTTTTCCGGATCAAGCATCCGAAGCCGAAAAAGAAAAAAGAGAAAAAGCCGCCGAAGATCAAGACCCCGCCGAAAAAAACACTGATGCAGCTGAAGCAGTCCTATGCGGCTGATCTGGCGAATCTGGAATACCGGGTTGCGACTCAGAAAGTGACCATTCGCGCTGCTTATCAGGAAATGAGCCTGATCATCCGGAAGTTTGTGGCCGAGGCTACGGGTATCCGGGTGGACGATTATACACTGGAGGAGATTTCCCGTCTCCATATGCCCGTGCTGCAGGCTTTGGTGCAGGAATATTACGAACCGGAGTTCGCCAAATATGCGATCTCCGATGTACAGAATTCGATCAAGAAGACCAGGAGGGCGATTCTGGGATGGTACTGAGATATCCACTGATAATAAAAATCGGTATTCCCGTTTTTCTTCTGCTGATCATCCTTCTGCATGTGATCCGCAGAAAGGTGAAGTATAAGGGCGGAAAAAAAGTGGCCAATACCCGATTTGCAAAAAATCTTCCGGAATACCGGGCGGTCTGGCTGCGCTACCGTCTGTTTTCCATTCTGGCTGAGCTGGGGCTCATCGCTGCCGGCGTGGCAACGCTTGTTTTGCTGGCCCGGCCTGCGGAGGTGGAAAAGGTAGTCAGCGGTACCAAACAGAGAGATATTTTTCTCTGCCTGGACGTTTCCTATTCCATCTGTGATCTGAACTATGAACTGGTGGATAACCTGAAGGATGTGGTTGCCAATATGAGCGATGAAAAGTTCGGCATATCCATTTTCAACACTTCCACCGTGCTTTATGTTCCCATGACGGATGACTATGATTTCATTAACCAGAAGCTGGACGAGCTGAAGGTATATTTTGAAAAACAGAGAGAGTATATGCACCTCTATTACGGGGATAAGCTTTCTCCGGATGCCTACGAAAGAATGTCTGAGCTCGAGGATGAGCTGGAATACTACGACGCCGGTACACTGGTCAACAATTACCGGAAGGGAAGCTCCCTGATCGGAGAGGGTCTGGCCTCATGTATGTTCAGCTTCCCCCGTCTGAATGAGGAGGACAGAACGAGAGTCATCATCTTCTCTACGGATAATGAGCAGTCCGCCTTCGGAAAGCCTCTCGTGGAGCTGGACGAAGCAACGGATCTCTGCAAAAAGTACGGGATCACCGTATTCAGTATTTATCCCACGGAGGATTACCGGGATTCCTTTCTGATTTCCGAAAATGCGTACGCAAAGAATAAGGAAAATCTGAAGTATGCTGTGGAAAAGACCGGCGGACAGCAGTATGAGGCCTCCGATCAGCTGCCGGCATCCCAGGTCATAAAGAGTATTCAGTCCCAGCAGGTTCTGGAGGTGGAGAATATCTCCATCCGTAAGGTGACCGATAAACCGTTTGCGGCATTTATCGTTCTCTTTTCCGGACTTTTGCTGATGGCATTTGCAGGAGTGATGTTGAAGATATGATCAAACCAATCTTACCGATCTGGCTCGCTGCCGCGTGTATGGGCGTGATCCTTGCCCTGTACATCTTTGCAATGATCCGGAGCAGAGCAAAACTGAATAAACGTATCTTTGGCCTTGTTCGGCTGATACTGATGCTGGGGCTTCTCTTTGTAGTAAACCTAAGGATCATGACCAAGCATTACAATACCAAGGTGGAAACCAAGAATATCGATATTCTCTTCGTGCTGGATACCACGATCAGTATGTATGCGAATGATTATCCCAACGATGCCACAAGGATGGAGCGTGCGCTCGAGGACTGCGAGTATATTGTGGAAGAAATGTCGGGCTGTAATTTTGCTCTTGTGCGGTTCGATAACCGCTCCCAGGTGCTGGCTCCCTTTACGCAGGACGCCACCTGTATCCGTGACGCCTTTTCCACCATCACGCCGCTCGACTTTTATTATGCCAAGGGAAGCTCTCTTAATACGCCCTATGATGATATGGAGAGCCTTCTCCTTTCTTCCTACAATAAGCCGGATCAGACCACCATTGTGTTTTTTATCACCGATGGTGAGATCACGGATGAGAGCACCCTTATGGATTATTCTCCCCTTTCCGCCTATGTGGACAGCGGAGCAGTGCTTGGCTACGGAACGGAAGAGGGTGCCAGCATGACATATTCCATGTCCGGCGTCAGCTATACCATGAAGGACCCGGAAACAGGACAGAATGCCATATCCAAGCTGGATACCCAGAATTTGTTAAAGCTGGCTGCCGACCTCGGCGTGGATTATATCCGTATGGATAAGAGTACCAATGTGTCTTACCTTCTGGATGCCATTAAGGCAGGCGGGGCAAGCAGCATTTCGGATGATAACAAGGCCAGCTATGAGGATACCTATTTTTATTATCTGATCCCGCTGGGGGCGCTGCTTCTTCTGGAGGCCTTTCTGTTCATCAGAAAGAAGAATATGTAGTAAAGGAGGCTGCTATGTCTGAAAAAATGGATATATTTGAACCCGATCAGGCAGGGACGCCGGAGGATAAGAAACGCCTTTCCTCCGATCTGGAATTCCATGTGACGGAGCGCGGCAAAAAATCAGGCAAGGCGCCCATGAACCCCAAAACCCGGTTCAGATTCCTTCTTCTTCTGGACGGGCTGCTCGTTGTGGCCCTCGTTATTCTTGTATTTTTCCTTTCCCGTCATCTGATAAACCGTTCCTTCGTGGATAAGTATGAGAAGGGGGTTTTTGAGACGAAGAAGGAGGAGAAGCTGAAGGATCTGAACATCGTGGAGGGATATCTTCCCTGGTATAATCTGGGTAATGTGGAATATAAGAACCAGAATTATGACGATGCCATAGCCAATTACAAAAAGGCTCTGGAATATCATCCGTCGAACGGAAAAGAATGTCCCATCCGGATCAATCTCGCGCTTGCCATGATCCATAAGATCAATTTCGGAGCGATCGCTACGGATAAGGATCGGGAACGGGCCATCAATCAGCTGCTTGCGGCCAGAGCGGTTCTTTGTGAGGAGGGCTGCGCTGACGCGGATGATGATTTCGGGCACAGCGAGGAAGCGGAAAAGCTGAAAAAGGATATTGATGACATGATCGATCAGCTGAAGAATCAGCAGCAGAACCAGGATCAGAATCAGGACCAGAATCAGGATCAGAATCAGGATCAGCAGCAGAATCAGAGCCAGAGCGACCGCGAAAAGGAAATCCAGGATGAGCTGGAGCAAAACCGGCAGCAGAACCAGCAGGAGCGCCAGCAGACCCAGGATCAGTATAATAATCAGCAGGATAACAGCAGCGGCGGTGGCGGCGGAAGCGGCAGCGGAAGTGCCGGTGATAATGAAAACAGCGGTAAAAACTGGTGAAGAAGGAGAGAAAAGATGATCTGTCCTACATGTGGTACTGTATTACCTGATCATGCAAATTTCTGTGGGAGATGCGGTACTGTACTTGCCCATAATGGCGCGCCCGGTTTTAACGGCGCGAATGGCGCCGGCCCGCAGGGTTATCCGAATGCACCGGGCTTTAACGAGATGAATGGCGCGTCCGGTTTTAACGGCGCGAATGGCGCCGGTCCGCAGGGTTATCCGAATGCACCGGGCTTTAACGGGATGAATGGCGCGCCCGGCTTTAA
>DFHD01000105.1:0-7322 GCA_002372545.1 Lachnospiraceae bacterium UBA3732
GCACAGAAAAAGAGCTAACCGGGGTAGGTTAGCTCTTTTGGAGAAGGTATTTTAGTAACTTGGGGGGTTACTATTGGGGGTGTAGCAAAAAACTATAATGTATTGGGGGGTTACAAGTGTTATTATACGCATTCCCGAAAAAAGATGTTGCCAAAAAAACATTTTTTTTGCATTTTTTTTTGGCAAAACTGCCGAAGCTCCTTTTTCCCCGCTGTCAGATTTTGTCTAAAATGATGCCGGGGACGGGTTCTCTTTGTCACTATTGAACAAGGAAGCGAACTCTTCGCCGGTAATTCTGTCCTTTTCCAAGAGCAGATTTGCCGATTTATGCATCACATCCATGTTCGCCTGAATGACTTTTTTCGCCTCAGCGTAGCAATAATCGATGATTTTCTTCACTTCTTCATCAATTTCCGTCATCACCTTGGAGCTGATTTTCTTCTCATGACCGATTTCGCGGCCCAGGAAGGTTTCATCCGATTCGCCCGTCTCATAGTTGATCAGACCCAGCGTGCTGGAGAAGCCATACTTCATAACCATTTCTCTGGCTCTCTTCGTTGCTACGAGAATATCGTGGGATGCACCGGTCGTAATATCATCAAAGATCAGTTCTTCTGCAATACGTCCGCCCAGAAGGGTCATGATGTTATGCAGCATCTTGCCGCGGGTCACATACATGTCCTCGCCGGTCGGCAGCGGCATGGTGTAGCCGCCTGCGCCCTCTCCCGTCGGGATGATGGACACGATATGAACCGGTCCCACATCCGGAAGAAGATGGAACAGAATGGCATGTCCCGTCTCATGGTAAGCCGTGATCCGCTTATCGTGCTCGGAAACAACACGGGAACGCTTTTCAGTTCCTATACCCGTCTTGATAAAGGACCTCTCCACATCCTCGCGGCAGATATAGGGTCTGCCTTCCTTTGCAGCATGGATAGCCGCCTCATTCATGAGGTTTTCGAGATCCGCTCCCGAAAAGCCGGAGGTTGTTCTGGCAATATCATGCAGATTGACATCATCGCCCAGATTCTTGCCTCTGGCATGAACCTTCAGGATGCTCTCTCTTCCCTTCACATCCGGAAGCGCCACTGTGATCCGCCGGTCAAAACGGCCGGGACGCAGAATAGCCGGATCCAGAATATCCACACGGTTTGTGGCCGCCATGACGATAATGCCCTCATTGTTGCCGAAACCGTCCATTTCCACCAGGAGCTGGTTCAGCGTCTGCTCACGTTCATCATGGCCGCCGCCCAGACCTGTTCCTCTCCGTCTGGCAACAGCATCGATCTCATCGATAAAGATAATACAGGGGGCATTCTTCTTGGCATCTTCAAAAAGGTCGCGGACACGAGACGCACCCACGCCGACAAACATTTCCACGAAGTCAGAACCGGAAATGGAGAAGAAGGGCACATTTGCCTCTCCTGCCACGGCCTTGGCCAGCAATGTCTTACCGGTTCCGGGGTGTCCCTCCAGGATCACGCCCTTGGGGATACGCGCGCCGATCCGGGTATACTTTTCCGGATTCCGGAGAAAGTCTACGATTTCCTCCAGTTCATCCTTTTCCTCCTCCAGCGCGGCAACATCACCAAAATTTACCCCTGTTTTTACATCCTTCTTTGCCCGGCTCTTCCCGAAATTCATCAGCTGGCTTCCGCCGCCTGCCCCTCCGCCGGCCACACGGCCCATGGAAAAGGTAATAAATACGAGAAACAGGATGGTGCCATAGATATAAGGCAGCAGCCGCTGCAGCAGGCTTGGCCGCTTCACATCATTCAGCTCATAGGGATAACCCATTTTTTCCAGAATCTTCTGGGTATCCTTAACATCCGCGGTGTAAAACCGGACCGTATCACCGTCAGCCATCTCCAGATAAACTGTACCGGTGGGGACCTCCGCATTCTGGTAGATCCTTACCTCATCAATTTGGTTTTTCTTCAGCTGATCCTCCAGTACCGAATTGTTGTACATGGTATTGGTGGACGAGCCCATATTACTGATCCAGAAATATATGAGCAGTCCCACCAGAAGCAGGATCAGGTATAATGATGCTCCTTTTCTCATCTTCCTCTTGCCTCTTTTCCTTCCTTTCTTGTCCTTCCTGTTGCTTTTGTTGTCTTTATTTCTTATTCTTTGATTGGTTCTATTGTTGTTTTGCTGACCTTGGTTCCTGTGTATCCTCCTCCGGAAGGTGTTCCGGAAAGGTTCCCTCCACACTGAGCACGGCGACATTCTCCGTTGCCGGCGTGACCTTGCAGCCCTCAGCCAGCCGGATACCCACAACCCAGAGGATATCCTGTCCGTCAGCCACCACAGGCCAGCTCTTTCTCTGCTCCGCCGGGATTTTCTGTCCGGTGAAGAAGCGGCTCAGCTTCCGGGTTCCGCCGTCCGGTAAAACCTTGATCCTGTCGCCCTGAACAGGGGTTCTGAGAACTAAATTGCCTTTTATTGTATCATAATCTATCATTTTCGTATATCTTTTTTTTGAAATCTCTTTTACAGCCCCCCTCGGCAGGATTTCCACCCTTAGCCGGAGGTCATGGGACGAGCCGGGCAGGGCGTCCGTCTTCTCCAGTATGATCCGGTCATATTCTCTTCTGGCCAATATCCCACCGGGAAGCATGATCTTCTTCCCCGTTTCCTTATGCAGAAGCATTGCCGTATCCTCCGCATGAATCCTGCCGAAATCCTTTCTTCCCCCCGCCAGCCTTCCGAAAAGTGAAAGAAGAAATTCATACATAAATACTGCCGGTTCTTTTTCTGCCGCTCCTGCGGAGAAGGAAAACCGTCCCGTTTCTTCAACAAGACCGACCCTTTCCGCCAGAGAATCCATCTGTCTCTCCATATCCCTGTAAATCTGCTGCGAAGCCAGAGACAGCCGGATCAGATTCACCACCACTGCCGGATCTTTCTGCAACATGACAGGCAGAAGCCGCTGACGGATCACATTCCGGGCGTGAACCTCCGAAAAATTCGTTTCATCTGTTACATAGCTCTCCTGCAGTTCATCCAGATAGGCCTCGATCTCCCTGCGTCTCGTACCCAGGAACGGCCGGATCACATCTTCGTTTATCGGCAGCATCCCTCTCAGTCCGCGGACACCCGTGCCGCGGAGCATATGCATGAGCACCGTTTCCGCCTGATCGTCTCCATGATGGGCAACGGCAATCCAGCGAAGTCCCAGACGTTTTTTCTCGTTCCGGAGAATGGCATATCTTGCTTCCCGCGCCGCTTCCTCCAGCGTCTTCTTTTCCGATAGTTTAAGCGCCGGCACATCCACCTTCCGGATGATGCAGGGAACCCCCAGCCTCCTGGCCAGAGCCGCCGTAAAATCCGCATCCCTGTCCGCCGTCTCCTGCCGGATGCCATGATGCACGTGCACTGCATATAAAGGAAAGCCATACTTTTTTTTCAGTGCGGCCAGCACATGGAGCAGCGCAGTGGAATCCGCTCCTCCCGAAACGGCCGCCAGAATCCCGCATCCCACATTTTCAGAAGATTCTCCTCCCCGGAGCTCTCCGGACTCCATCTCTGAAAGCATCCCTTGCCGCAGCATATATTCTTCAATTTTTAGTTCGAATTCTCTCATCCCGCTGAACCTTTTTTTGAAAACTAGTGCTGAGCAATAATAACAAAACAAAGAATGACAAAACAAAGAATACGGCTGCCGCACTGGCAACCGTATTCAGTCTTTTTCTCTTGGCCTTATTACAATCTCATCCGGATACACAAGCCCGAGCTTACTCTTGGCTTCATCCTCGATATATTTCTTTGTCTGCATGTACTTCTCGAGCTCTTCGAGCTGAACCGTCTTCTGGTTCGCATCCTCAAGCTGCTGCTCCAGCACATGCTCCTGGATCAAAAGCTGATCATTCTTTTTCCGGAGTGAACGCGTACGCACAAAGCACGCACCGACCACCAACGCTGAAATCAGAAAGACGACAAGCAGACCAATCCTTGACTGCCTTCTCCGCTGACCGCGATAACTTCTCTGCATAATCCTACCCCTCAACCTTCTACGGGAACCATGCTTTATTTTATACCTTTTCAGCGAAGAATTCAAGTACCAATCAAAAATTATGTCAACTTTTTCTGCCTATTCTCCCCAGATTCCTTCAAGAAGGCCGTCCAGCGCCAGCCATTTCGGCTCCTGAAGCCTTCCTTCCTTATTGTTCAGACCATAGCTGCAGGTTGTTCCCTGTACGGATTGTTCCAGCTCGATCCCGTACTGTCCCAGGTCTCCCGTCAGCTCCTGCATGCTGGCCGTCCGGTTTTCATCCACCCTGGCAACAGACACGGCAGGAGAAGGCGTCCCCTCTGCCACAGCGTTACCCGTGATGGTATAGGTCCGGTCAAGCCGCAGGCTGCCGTCCAGGAAGCCATAGATTTCCACTTTAACATCCACACCCGCTCCCTGTCCGAGCTCTGTCAGGATGACAAGCGTTTTGGAGCCGCATAATTCATTTTTCACATATGAGCCGGGATTCACCTTATATTCAACGACTTCATCATTCTCAAAGGCATAGGCCTTTCTTTCCGATTTTGCCGGGTCGTTTGCGGTTTCCAGAATAAGCTCAGGCACACCGTTTCCGTCAAAATCATAAAGATAACCCTTAATCCCTCCCAGGCTTTCCTTATTGGGCAGGATCTCATGATAATAGCGGACAAGCTGCGCATAGACCTGCTGCCAGGACTGGATCTTCTTCTTTGCCAGCTCTGTTTCGCCCTGGAATTCCACAGCGTTGAACATCACATCCGTTTCCTGGGGCTTTTCCATGGTTTTGGGATCATATTCAAAGGCTGTCACATCTCCATAATCCGCATTGACATGATAATAAATATGCGTTCCGTTATTTGCCCGTGCATCCACCACATACTCGCCGTTTTCCAGCTCGCCGGCCACGCAGTAATAGCCATAACCCTTTTTGATATCATCCATCATCGTGGAGGTCTGTTTAAAAATATAATTTTCCACTGCCTGGAGCGCCTGATCCTTCGTCAGCTGCGGATCCAGCTTCTGCCCGAAGGAATGGAGCTCAGGCGCAATGACCGTGCCGCTGCCCACCCGCTGGAGAACAGCATCCGCATGTGCCTTATCAAAGGTGAAACGATAATCCATGCCGTCTCCCTTGTAGAGGATCGCCGCCTCCACCGCATTATCGCCGGTAGAAGACAGTCTGACCGCACAGCCCCGGAAAAAGGCGATATCCTGTGTCGCATAGTTCGTCCCCTCAAAAAGGCCGACGTCCTCCATCCAGCTCTCACGGATTCCCGCAAATACCGTCCCCTCTTTATTCAGCGTAAGGTATCCATTATTCCGGAACACCAGCGGACACGCCTCCTTCATATTCTTCCAATGAGAGGCCGGCACACGGCATGTGCCCATCCTTTCCACACTTTCCTTCTCCGGATCGTATTGATAAAACCGGTACTCGCAGCCCTTTTCCGTACCCTTACGGAAGCCCTCGTCCCAGCTTTCCACGTAGATCATCAGCTCATCCACGCCGTCTCCGTTAAAATCCGCAACGGCATAACAGCAATAATAAACATCCTTCTCGTATTCAAAATCATATGCCTTCATGGCATAGGGACCGGTTTCCTTTTTTCCCCCGGAAAGGCTCTCGATATATTTCGAATACGCCATGGATGCCAGAGGACGGATTTCCTCCGGCGTGAGCTTATGCACAGCCTCTGTGTTTACCTCATTCCAGGACTCTCCCTTTTTCTCCTCGTTCACATCCGCTTCAGCCTTTTCCGGAGAAACAGCCGCTCCGATCACTCCGGCAGCTTTTGGTTTTCCGCTTCCCGGTCTGAGAACAATGAACAGCGCAGCTCCCACAAGAAGGATTGCGAAGAGAATGCTGGCCGGCAGATACCACCAGGCGGCAAAGCCTCTCTTTTTCCCCTCTCCGGGCTCCCCTTCATCCTCCTGAAGATCTGCATCGTTCATCGCTGTTCCCTGCATCGCTGTCCCCGGCGCTGCTGTGGGCATTGCGGTTCCAGGCATCGCTTCTCCCGGCGCTGCTCCCGGCATTGCGGTTCCAGGCATTGCTACTCCCGGTGCTGTTGCGGCTCCGGTCCGTTCTTCCCCTTCCGGCGGGAAGGCGGAACCTGCAATGAATTCTGCTTTCTGTGCAGGCGGATTTCCGGCCGCACCCTTATTCCTGTTCTTATTATTCCTCTTGCTCATGATCACTATTCCTCTTTGCACCGATTTCCGGCCGCCTGTAACACACTTTCCCGCAGCGACTGCGAAGCAGACAGTAAAATGCCGCAGCTAGTGCTCGCCTGCCAGCCACTGGGTTCAGCGGGAGTCAAAAATCAGTGAATAACAGAAAATATGAATTCCTCGTTTGCGATGATCAGGGTATCACCTGTTTTCAGCTCCGCCAGCCGGTGAGGAATCAGCTCTATCCCGTTCACCCACGTTTTGTTTACCGATTCGAGATCCTCGATCAGAAACCTGTCGAGCACATTATAGATTATTGCATGCTTCCTGCTGACCGCTGTATTCTCCAGCTGGATATCCGACTGTCTGAGCTTGCCGATGGTGGTCTCCGGCTTTGAAATAGAGAACCTGTAGCCGGTGGAGGCCTGCATCAGTTCAGCCGTCTTCTTCACCGTAGACCGGTTCTGCTTACTCACCTCCGGAATTCCCATTTCCCGCTCACTGATCATGCGGGTTTCCTGCTCATCCTCATTCCCTGCGGGCTTCCGCTGATCATATTCTCTTGCATCTTTGTACATATCCCGACTGACGGGATATGGCTCACCGCCATGCGTCCCCGCTTCCTCATCCAGGATGTTCCGGTAGGTTTCCTGCCGCCACGCGCCCAAACCGGGATTCTGCTGATACGCCTCTCCCCCACTATACACAGGGGCCTGCGCCGGAGCACTATACTGCTGTCCACTGTACTGCGGCGCTCTTTCCGCCTCACTATACGCAGGGACCTGCGCCGGAGCACTATACTGCTGTCCGCTGTACTGCGGCGCTCTTTCCGCCTCACTATATGCAGGAGCCTGCGCCGGAGCACTATACTGCTGTCCGCTGTACTGCGGCGCTCTTTCCGCCTCACTATATGCAGGAGCCTGCGCCGCTGCGCCATACCGCTCCCCAGACGCCTCGCTATATGCAGGAGCCTGCGAAGCCTCATTATACCGAGGGGACTCGGATGTTTCATTATACTTCGGAGCCTGCGAAGCCTCACTATACGACGGGCTCTGTGACGATCCGCTATACGACGGATTCTGCGACGACCCGCTATACGCCGGGCTCTGCGACGGCCCGTTATACGCCGGATTCTGTGACGACCCGCTATACG
>DFHD01000105.1:7436-17444 GCA_002372545.1 Lachnospiraceae bacterium UBA3732
CCGCTATACGACGGGTTACGGGATGTTCCGCTGAACCTTGCGGTCTGCGCCTCGCTGTCATATGCCTGCGACGCGGCTACCGGACCGCTGCCGTAAGCAGAGCTCCCGGACCATCCGTTTTGTGCGGCCGCAGCCTCCCCGTCATCATACGCCGGCGCCCGCTGACTGCTGCTGTAGGCCGGCGGCTGGGAAGCCACCAGCTCCGGATTGCAGTGCGGACAGGCCGAAAATTTATCACAATCATAATAATGCCTGTTGGGGCATCTGATTACCTTCATACAGTTTCCTCTCTGATCTTCTGCCGCAGTATTCCTCTGCGGTTAACGGTTCAGCAGGTGATTCATATCCATTTGGGATGTCTTTATATATAATACATTTTAATTAATCAAGCTGACAAAAACTGCTTATGGCACATAATATGTACACATCGGCCGGACATTGCTGATGCCGTTTCCGGCCTTTACTTCCTTGGCCGATTCCAGGTTCTTGGTCGTGGTCGTCCGTTCAAAATGATATACGTACACCGGAACCTTGGTGATGTATTTGTACCTGGTGTATCCGGCAGAAACCTCAACCGTCCGGGTGGTCTCGTTGTACCACCAGATATCCCACCGTCCTCCTGTCTTCCGGGTGCCTGTATTGTTTCCGTTTGCGTCATACGCCCGTCCCCACTGCCTGTAGGTTCCGCCGGCAATGGTGTCGGTGCCCTCATCCGGCAGGGGAGAATCCAGCCAGTTGGTAGTCTCATAGTTTACGCATACGCCGCTGCTGAAGGGCAGAGCTTTATACCACTGGTCACCCTTTCCGTAATACCGCGAATACTGGTACTGGGTCTTTGTAACAGGCGCCACAGATTCCTTCGCACTCACCTCATAGTGAGCCGTGCTGGTATCGGATGGCACGGATGTAGTCCAGTCGCTCTCTCCGCCGCTCTGCTTCCATGCACTGATCTCCGAGCCCGTCAGCGTCCATCCGGACATGGTAGAGGAATCGGAATCCTTATATTCGGTTACCGACTGATCATAGATCCACTTCCGGTCAACGATCACAGCTCCCGCCGGAACCTTGGACGCAACGGTCCAGTCAGAAATATTCCGGTAAAGCGTGATTCCCACCTTGGAACCGGCCTGGATCCAGCTGCCCGGTTTTTCTCCCTGAGCGGCAACGGTCTTATCCTTTGATGCGTTCCCACTGGTCTCCACCCATGAGATTTCGCCAAGACTGAGTCCGGCGGCAGAAAGCGCACTGCCGGCAGCCGATTCAGTCATGCCGGAAAGATCCGGCACCTCCGCCTTTCCGGTATGCTCATTATACTGATAAACCACAAGGGAAATGCCCGTTCCCTTTTCCACCTTTGTTCCGGCAGCCGTCCCCTGTCCCTTTACCTTATCGTTAAGAGAATAATCTGCCGTATTCTCATAGCTTACGCTGCCCACCGCCAGCCCGGCAGAGGTTAGCGCATTTTTCGCATCGCCAAGGCTCTTTCCCGAAAGCTTCGGCACTTCTGTCTTTGTATCCACAGGCGCCTGGGTGGCAGGCTGCTGCGCCGCCTCCGTAGCCTGCTGCGTTGCCGGAGCCTGCGTAGTCCGTTCTTCTGTTTCCGAGGCAGCTATCTGCTGCGTCACGGCCTCCGTCCGGGGCGCTTCCGTGGTACTGCTTTCTGTATTCTTCACCTCCGGCGCATTCTCCGCCAGGGGATTTCCCTTGGAAATGTACAGGGTCACATCCGTCGGCTCTCCGTTGGTATATACCGTCACCTCGGTTCCGGCCTCAATACTCTGCCGGATGACATTTCCCTTCGCAACGGTATCGCTGTCTTCCTCCACGATGGTAACATGAAGCCCCAGAGCCTCGATCGTCTGTCTTGCCTCTCCCTCTGCTTTGTACTGCACATCCGGAACATGGACTGTTCTGAGTCCGAGACTCATCTTTACGCCAATGACATCCGCTTCCTTCGCCGGTGTACCGGCGGCTATATCCTGGCCCATGATCTGGCCCTTGGGAATGGTGTCGCTGTACTCCTGTCCGGTCACAGTCAGGTACAGATGGCTGCCCAGCATCCGGTCCAGGCCTTCCTCCAGGCTGATGCCCGTAAGCTCCGGCACCTTCGTGGCCTTAGTGGAGTCATAAGTGGAAATACCCTTGGATACCCGGAGGGTGATCTCGCTGCCCTTCTCGATCCCCGTACCTTCCTCCACACTCTGTCCGATGATATAGCCCGGCTGGAAAGCGCTTTCCTCCTCCTGGATAAAGTAAACCATGCCAAGCTCCTCCAACGCCGCAGTGCCGCCTTCGCTTTCACAGCCCACATAGCTTTCCAGATAGATGATCTCGCCGCCGGCACTGACGGTGATCTCCAGCACAGAGCCCTTCGGCACAACGCTTCCGCTGCGGATATTCTGCGCCAGCACCGCGTCACGGGGGATTTCATCACTGTGCCGTTTATCCACGATCTGCATGATCATCTCCGCGCCGTCGATCTTCTGCTCCGCCTCCGAAAGCGTATAATTCACCACCGCAGGCACGCGGGTATCATCCCCGCCCACGGAAAACCGGAGACGGCCGTTATGAAATTCAAAACGGATCACGCCGGTAACCAGAAGAATCAGCACCGTTACCACTGCCAGAACGCCGGTACCGGAGGATATCTTCAGCCAAAGCGGCCACTTGCCGATATCCATCTTTTTCAGCGTATTTTTCTTTCTCTGCACAAAGGTTTCGGAAAGCAGCTCCTCCTTAAAGGCCTCTGCACTCGCTGTTCTGTCCTCCACCTTCAGGTTCAGCGCATTCATCAGCGCATTCTGTTTATTCTTCGGGATCCTGATTCCCAGCTTACGGGGCGGCTTCAGCGTATCCTTTTCTCCCCGCTCCATACTGTCCTCGGGGGTAATGCCCGTCAGCAGCTTGTACAGGGTAGCCGCGCTGGCGTAAACATCGGTCCACGGTCCCTGGTCTCCCCGGCTCCGGTACTGCTCCTGCGGCGCATATCCGGGCTTCACGATCACCGAAAGGCTCTTGGAATGGGTCGTTGTGGCATACCTTGCCGCGCCAAAATCGATCAGCTTCACCCGGCCGTCGGTTGTCACGAAGATATTGTCCGGAGAAATATCCCGGTGAAGAAGGCCGTCCTTATGAATTTCCGAAAGCGCATCCAGAATGGGGACGATGTATCCAACCGCCTCATCCCAGGGAAGCGGCCCCTTCTCCTCCATGACCTCCTTCAGAGTCTTCCCCTCCAGATACTCCATGACGATATAAGCCGTTTCATTTTCCCGGAAGCAGTCATATACGGTAGTTACGCCCTCCACATGCTTAAAGGCCGCCAGCTTTCTGGCCTCCTCGATGAACTTGTATATGCCGTCTGTAAACTGTTCCTGCTTTTCGCCCTCGAAAACCGTCACCCTGGTCTCCCCCACACAGCGGGTGGAAAACTCTCCGGGCAGATATTCCTTTATGGCAATTTTGTGGTTCAGCACATAATCATAGCCGATATAGGTGATGCCGAAGCCGCCGTAGCCGATGGCTCTTCCCACAATATATTTACCCTGCAAAACAGTTCCGGGCATGAGGTGATAGGCCTCCTTCGGTCCCGTCCCGTCCACGTAGCCGCAGTGCGGGCAGACCATAAATCGGTCATCATATTCCTCCATGCACCCCAAACAGAGTGTATTTCCCATACTTATCCCCTGTTACCTCTCTTCGCGGCAGTTGCCGCTCTTATTCTTCATCAAAGGAGAGAGACAGGTCTGTCTTTCCCTGATACCCCTCCAGAATATCAAACTTTCCGTTGATCTCCACATAGGCCCCGTAGGCTTCCTTGTTAAGCGGCAGGGAGTGCGGATAGGAAATATGGATCTGCTCCTGCGCCTTATCCATCATGAGATAGCTGAGCGCCACCTCCGCGGCGATCCTCTGCCTTTCGCTGGAATGGCTGCTGATGCTCCAGTAATCGGAGAACTCCCCGCAGATCCTGTCCGTCGTATATGGCCGCATCTCAAAAAGCCCCGCAGCAGCATCCGTAACCGCCTGATATTCCTCCGTAGTCGCAAGATAATAGGTAATCTCTCCCTCTGCAAAAAGGGGAAGCGCCTCCTCCCGGTCCATGGCCTTAAGTTCATCCGTTTTTAACGAAAGGGTTCCGGCTGAAAGCTCCAGAGATCCATTGTCCGCCGCCATACCGTTATTCTTCTCCACATCCGCAAGGCTTCCCACCTCCACGGTATCCAGATCCAGATTATTTGTCCGCCGGACATATACCACAGGAAAATAGCAGCCGGTGGGGAACTGATGCGCCTTTTCGATCTCCGCCCGGTAATCCTCCACATAGGAAAGATCCCCCAGTTCCAGGTAATCAAACACATCCTTCACGGGAATGGTTTCCGCCAGAACCTTCTCCGATGCACCGTCGGACATAAAGAGATCCGGAAGGGTTCCGTCCTCCGCAGCCTCCTCCAGGCTCTCCATGTATGCCTCCTCGGGAATGGCCCGGATATCCACATGGATATTGTCGTATTCCTCCGTAAAATCCTTTGTTATGGACTCGCCGTATTTCACCGCCTCCTGCCTGGACATTTCCTCCGGATAGGAGATCCAGACTGTGATCGCCGCATCCTCGAGCACCACAGCCCGCCTCATCCGGTGATATCTGTCCCTGGCGTAAAGCGCGCCCACCGCGATCATAAGCGCAATGACGGCTGCCAGGATTGCCCGCCTGCGAAGCCGCCTTCTCCTGTCCTTGTAGGGATTGGTCACCCTTTTCTTATGCAGGTAGGCCGCCTCGAATTCATCCACATTCTGAAAGCGGAGCCCCGGCTCTATCGCCATACCCTTCATAATGGTATTGTTCAGATAATCCGGGATGGCCGGATCCAGTTCCTTCGGTTCCTGCAGAAGATCCTTTTTTTTCACAAACTCCTCGGAAAACCGGTTCACCGACTCCGTGGGCACAACGCCCGTTACCGCGCGGTAAATTGTGGCTGCGAGTGCGTAAATATCCGTCCATGGACCCTGAAGGCTCTTTGTCTGATACTGCTCCGGCGGAGCGTAGCCGGGTTTCAGGATGATGGAACGGGTCCGCTCCTTTTCCCCATCGGAGAATCTGGCCGCGCCGAAATCGATGAGCTTTACACCGCCGCCGTTTGTCAGAAAGATATTATCCGGGCTGACATCCCTGTGGATAAAGCCCTTTTCATGAATCGCCCTCAGGCCGCTGATAACCGGCAGAGTGATATGGTCCAGATTTTCAGGCGACAGCTTTCCGCCGTTCTGCTTCAGATATTCCTTCAGGGATATCCCCTCCAGAAATTCCATAACGATATATGCTGTACCGTTTTCTTCAAAAAAGTTGTCTACATGGACGATGTTGGGATTCTGAAACAGCGCCGTATTCCGCGCCTCCTCCAAAAACCGTTCCAGACTGTCCATATATTCCTTCCGTTTATTTCCGTCGTAAACGATCACATCCCTGGCACCGGGAACACGCTGCACGAAATACGCGGGGTAATGCTCCTTGATAGCCACCACCACATTCAGAACACTGTCCCAGCATTTATAAGTCACGCCGAAGCCGCCGGCTCCCAGCACAATTCCCACAATATAACGGTTGGCCAGCACAGTTCCAGGAAAGAGATGGTAAAGGATCTTCGGCCGGGTATTTTCCACAAAGCCGCAGAATGGGCAGACATTATTATCATTTTCATATCCCGGAGGGATAGCAAACTCCTGCATGCAGTTCATGCATCTTCTGTTCATGGCTCTATTGCTCAGTCCTTCCTCTTCTGTTTCCTCTTACTTCTCCGCCCACACAGCCAAAGCCGTATTGTTATCCATATTGGTGCCCTGCCCGTGCACCGTGACCAGCTCCGCCATCCTGCTGAGCCAGTCCTCTACAGACCTGGCGGAAAGCAGGCAGTCCTGCATTTCCTTTTCCACGATATTCTCCCAGAAACCGTCAGAGCAAAGCAGAAACTGCATGTTCTTTTTGATCTTTGCCGGCTGCGTCAGAGTAAAGCTCCTTTCGTTCCATGGGCTGCCCATAACCCGGAGAAGCCGGTTCCGGTCCTCATGATGGCGGATGTCCGACTCTTTGATCTCCCCCATAGTGACCAGCATCTGGGGCACGCTGTGATCCAGCGTACGGGTCTGCAGCTTTCCCTTCCGGAAGGCGTAAAGCCGGGTGTCTCCGATGTGGGCCCACTGAGCCGTGTCCTCCCGGATCAGCAGCGCCGTCAGCGTAGTCTTCATATCCGCCAGCGCGTAATTCTCCTGCTGCTGCCGGAGAAGGATCTCCTGCCCCTGCTGAAAAGCCGCATCCAGACGAAAGCCGGCCGGGTCCATCCTGTACATCTCCGAGGCGGTATTTACCACAGACGCCGAGGCATATTCCCCTGCCCCATGTCCCCCGAGCCCGTCGGCCACAAGAAAAAGGCCTGCGGTCCCATCGCAGCAGGCAAGGATGCTGTCTTCATTCTTTTCCCGATTTCCTATACTCGAATACGTTGCATATGTAATCTTCATACGTATATTATATGATTGAAAAAAGGCTCTGTCAATTGACAAACCTTCTTATTTAAGTTATGCTGTTTTCTACGTACTGAAAGAAAAGAGGTTATGCATTTATGAGCGAAAAAGAAAAATCTTCAAGAGGTTCCTTTAAGGGATCGATCGGTTTTGTTCTCGCCGCGGCGGGAAGCGCTGTCGGCCTGGGAAACATCTGGCGTTTTCCCTATCTGGCAGCCAAGGACGGCGGTGGACTTTTCCTGATCGTGTACATTACTCTGGCACTCACCTTTGGCTTTGCCCTGCTGACAACCGAGGTTTCCATCGGCCGTTTTACCAAGCAGAGTCCCCTTACCGCCTATGGAAAAGTGAAAAAGGGCTGGGGTTGGATCGGAAGGATTGCTTACATCGTTCCCTTCCTGATCATGCCTTATTACTGCGTGATCGGCGGATGGGTACTGAAATACTTTATTGCCTTTGCTACCGGTAACGGCGCTGCAGCGGCTGAAGACGGTTACTTCGGCAATTTCATCACCGGACATACCGCGCCGAACACACCCCTTAAGGAAGCCTCTTCCTTTATTCTCGAGCCGGTTTTCTATCTCTATGTCTTCCTGCTGGTCTGCGCCATCATCATTTATATGGGCGTCAGCGGCGGTATTGAAAAATCCTCTAGGATCATTATGCCGATTCTCCTTGTTCTGGTTGTCGGCATTGCGATCTTTGCCCTTACCCTGAAGCATGAAAACGATGCAGGCCAGGTGACCACCGGTCTGCAGGGCATGAAGGTCTACCTGGTCCCCGATTTCGACGGACTGACCGTGCGGAAGTTCTTCAATATCGTCATGGACGCTCTGGGACAGCTCTTCTACTCCCTCAGTGTGGCCATGGGTATAATGGTCGCTTACGGCTCCTATGTGCCGGATGACGCCAACCTGGTTAAATCCATTAACCAGATTGAGTTCTTCGATACCATCGTTGCCTTCCTGGCGGGCGTTATGATCATCCCCGCTGTCATCGTGTTCAGCGGCAAAGAAGGCATGGCCGGCGGTCCCTCCCTGATGTTTGTTGCGCTGCCTAAGGTCTTCATGGCCATGGGCAAGGCCGGAAACATCATCGGCACGCTGTTCTTCGCCATGGTGCTCTTTGCCGCGGTTACCAGCGCCATGTCTGTGCTGGAGGCCATCGTATCCAGTATGATCGACCGCTTCAAGATGTCCCGTGCTATGGCTACGGTGATCGAATCTGTGATCGCAATGGTCCTTGGCGTTGTCGTCTGCCTGGGCTACAACCTGTGGTACTTCGATAAGAAGCTGCCCAACGGCTCCCATGCGCAGATCCTGGATGTGATGGATTATATCAGTAATTATATCCTGATGCCAGTTGTCGCCATCGGCACCTGTCTTCTGATCGGCTGGGTGGTTAAGCCGAAGTTTATCATGGATGAAGCGACCAAGAATGGTGAGAAGTTTGGAAGAAAGGGTCTGTATATCGCCATGATCAAGGTGGTTGCGCCCATCCTTCTGGTGGTGCTTCTGCTGATGTCCCTGGGCATTATCTAACATACAAAACATAAATGAACTGCATACTCCGGGGCTGCTCCATCGGGCAGCCCCGTATCAGACAGGAAAAAGACTATGCATGAATATAAACGCGGACTCCGCAGCGGGATCCCCATCGGCCTCGGGTATTTAAGCGTAAGCTTCACCTTCGGCATCATGGCTGTTTCACTGGGTCTTCATACCTGGCAGGCCGTGCTGATCTCCTTTCTGACGGTCACCTCCGCCGGACAGTTTTCCGGCATAAAGACCATGATGCTTCCCGGCCATTATATGGAAATGTTTATCTCCCAATTTACCATCAATATCCGATATTCCTTTATGGGCATATCCCTCAGCCAGAAAACCTCGGACCGGTTCCGGGGTTTTTGGCGTACTCTGCTGGGATTTTTCATGACGGACGAGATCTTCGCTGTGGCCTCTAATGAGCCCGTAGTGGGCATCCGCTTCTTTGCCGGGCTTTCTACCATCCCCTGGGCCGGATGGACGCTCGGAACCTTCCTGGGGGCTGTATCCGGAAGTCTGCTGCCCCACCGGCTGCTGTCCGCTCTCAGCCTCGCCATCTACGGCATGTTTGTCGCCATCATTGTACCGGAAATGAAAAAGAGCCGGCCGGTTCTGCTTGTGGTCTTCCTATCCGCAGCCCTCAGCTGTCTCTTCTACTTCACGCCCGTGCTTTCCCGGATCCCTTCCGGCTTTACCGTCAGTATCGTGGCTGTTTCCGCCGCTCTGGCCGGCGCCCTGTTCTTCCCCATTGCTGAAACCGAAACCGGAGAAGGACAGGCGGAGCCCACGGCAAAGAATGAAATGAAAGCCCCGGCAGAGCTCACGGAAAAGATTGGATCGAAAGCTCCGGCGGTGACCACGGAAAAGATTGGATCGAAAGCTCCGGCGAAGACCACGGAAAATGCTGAGAATACCGGCGGGCAGGCAGCCATGATCCGCGAATCCAAAAACAGCACGATCATAAAAGGAGGACCGATCAATGGATAACAGATCCTACTTCACCTATCTCCTCATCATGGTCGGGGTTACCTATCTGATCCGGGCCATCCCCTTCCGGCTCATCACCCGGAAAATCGAAAACGTGACTGTCCGAAGCTTTCTCCAATATATCCCCTATGCGGTACTGACAGCCATGACGGTTCCCGGCGTATTCTTCGCTGCTGACCACATCGTCTCCTCAGCCGTAGGCTTTGTTACCGCCGTTCTGGTATCGCTGAAAAGCAAATCGCTCACGCTGGTCGCTCTCGTGGCCTGCGCCGCTGTCTTCCTGACGGAGCTGATCATCTGACCGGGTATATCCTCTCACCAAACTGATGACTTGACAGGGATGACTAAATACATACAAAAAGTGCACCGCCTCAAATTCCGGGGCGGTGCACTTTTTTACTATTCAATTTTTATTCAATTTTTATTCAGTTTTTATTTAGTTTTTACGCCTTGCTTTCTGCACAGCCTAGAACTCATTATTCTTCTTTTTCTTGATGAAGAAGAGTCCGCTTGCTGCAGCCGCACTGATCAGCATGAGAAGGAGTTGTGCTCTTACCGGTGTATCATCGCCGGTCTTCGGTGTCTGATCCTTGGTTGCTGTATTGCTCTTCGGTGTTTCGGTTGTGATTCTGATCTCATAACCGGAAATCTTACCGCTGACAACCGAGCCAGTCTGCTTAGCGTTCTTGGATACGGTATATCCCTCCGGAACCTCTGTGATCACGATGGTGTAATCGCCGGTCGGGATCGGGTTCAGTGTGATCTTACCGTCCTTGTCGGTCTTCTTGATGAACTTGATGTTCTTGTCCTTGTTGTGTGTGATCTCTACTGTAGCATTCGGCACAACCTTGCCTGTTACTTCATCGATCACGACAATGGTCATTCCACCCTCATCATCTGTTGTCGGTGTCTTATCAGTCTTCGGAATGATCCGGATCTCATGCTCTATGATCTTTCC
>DFHD01000005.1 GCA_002372545.1 Lachnospiraceae bacterium UBA3732
TACAGTTTTTTTCAGCGCCTGTTCCACCTGCCGGGGTAGATCGAACAAGGAACAAAGAGAAAGATTTTCATCCTCATAAAGGCTGACGATCAGTCTATCCTGCTCTGTTTCGGCAGAAAAGGCGGATATGAGCCGGCCGTAAATCTCCGGTATATCCGTAACGGCCTCCAGCCGGTCTTCCCTGCATCGTCCCAGCCATCCGCGTATATCCGAGATCAGCGGCGAATCCTGTTCATAGAGTACACTTCCGCTCATCGCATACCGGGAAGCCTGTATGATCTCTTTTTGTTTACATAATAATTTTATGGTCTCCTCACGGACAGTTTCTTCATCAGCCGCTTCCGCAGCGGTACGGAAGATCAGTCCGGCTTGATCATCTCCGGCCTCTTCCATAAGAGCCTTTCCCAGCCGGGAAAGCTCTGCTCTTTCTGCCGGATCCGTAATTTTGGACGATATCCCGCAAACTCCCGTACGGTTTACGATAACCGTTTCTCCCGTTAAGGTAAGGTCCGCAGAGGCCAGGGCAAGCTTCTGCTTTATGGGCTCCCTCTGGATTTGCACAAGGACCACATCTCCCGCCGCCACCCGGTCTTTTTTCCCGTGGCGGATAAAGATATGTCTGTCCTCATTCTCGTTCAGCGGATAATACAGGGGCTTCTCTCCCTTTATCTCGAGAAATGCCGCAGAAAGAGAAGGCACAACCTTTTCCACAGTTGCGGCCACGATCTGTCCAAGCCGGCTGCTGCTCCGCAAAGGATGCACCTCCATCAAAAGGCCATCCTCCAATAGAAAGGCCGTCGGCATATCATGATATGTCGTTATGCATATTATTCTTTTCATATTATCCTTTTGTAACTGATCTGTGGGCATCTACGTTCTTTTCATATTGTTTTGACCTGCAGATTTACAGATGATATAATAAGCTGGATTGTACTTGTATCACGTGCGCGGACGTCCTGATTGATCCTGAATGGATTGTTCATAGAATATAAAGGAATAGATAAAGGAAATGGAAGAAAAGAAAAACAGGCTTTCCTATATTGATACAGCCCGGGGAATCGCGATCATCGCCATCATCCTGGGACATCTTGGCAATAGCGACCTGAACCGTGTTGTCTTTACCTTTCATGTTCCCATTTTTTTTCTGATCTCCGGTTATTTTATCAGCCGGAAGGATTCCTACCCTGCCTTTATCAGGAAAAAAGCCAGGTCTCTTCTGGTCCCCTATCTTACCGCATCCCTGCTCATCATTCTTTTTTCTATTATACGGAATATATATTATCCCACAGGAGAATCCCATAAAGCTGTAGCTATGGACTGGCTGAAGGCTGCCCTGTACGGCGCCGGAGATACCTGGGATAAACCCTTCCATATCCGGGGGATTGGTGCCATTTGGTTCTTATGGGCCACCTTCTGGGGACTCATCCTGCTCCGTCCCATCCTTCGTCTGCCCCGGATTTTCCGGCCGATTCTCTGCTTTGGTCTTCCTTATGCCGGTTACTATTCTTTCCGGCACTATTACTGGTTTCCGCTCTCCATTCAGGCAGGCCTTGCAGCTCTGGGATTCATGTATATCGGTTTTCTTGCCAAAGAGTATCGGAACACCCTGGATAAAATACCGGAAAAAAGAAAACAGCTTGCCATGCTCCTTTCCTTTATCCTTTGGTTTACCTTTATTTACGATTTCAAAGTCTTCTGGCTGGTTCACTGCGATTTCGGCAGGGGCTGGTGGGATATTCTCCGGAGTCTGGCCGGATGCTGGTGCGTCATCCTGATTGCCAAAATGCTGGATCATTCCTTTAAGCATCTTGCGGGATGGCTGGCCTCCCCGGGAAGGAATTCCATTCTGATCCTCTGTCTCCATATTCTGGAGCTGAACTGTTTTCCATGGCGAAATTTCACCGACTACCTCGGACGCTGCGGCATAGCTCCGCTGAACATCCTGTATATCCGGATAGCCCTGAAGCTCGTCTGGGCACTCGGACTCACGTTCATTCTGACACGCCTTCGCCCTGTAAGAAAACTGTTCTGTCTGAAAGAAAAATAATATGATCAGTTCTTAAAGCTGTGAACAGGCGCCGGGATCCTGCCTGTACGGTTCACAAATTCCGCGCATCCATAGGGATTCACCGGCATGATCGGCGCGGTACCCAGAAGGCCGCCGAATTCCACCTCTTCACCCACTGTCTTCCCGATCACCGGAATGATCCTGACGGCAGTGGTTTTTTGATTGATCATACCGATCGCCATTTCATCAGCAATGATACCGGAAATGGTAGATGCCTTCGTATCTCCGGGAATAGCGATCATATCCAGGCCGACGGAGCATACACAGGTCATGGCCTCCAGCTTTTCAATGGAAAGAGCCCCGAGCTTTGCCGCACGGATCATGCCCTGATCCTCGCTGACAGGAATAAAAGCACCGGAAAGGCCGCCCACATAGGACGATGCCATGATCCCGCCCTTTTTCACCTGATCGTTCAGCAGGGCAAGCGCTGCTGTTGTGCCAGGCGCTCCTGCGTACTCCACGCCGATCTCATGCAGGATATCCGCTACAGAGTCCCCTACGGCCGGTGTGGGCGCAAGAGAAAGGTCCACAATGCCAAAGGGTACGCCCAGCCGGGCGGCAGCCTCCCTGGCCACAAGCTGACCCACACGAGTGATCTTGAAGGCCGTTTTCTTGATGGTTTCGCAGAGTACCTCAAAGCTTTCGCCTCTGACGGACTCCAGCGCGCTCTTTACCACTCCCGGGCCGCTGACGCCGACATTAATGACCCTGTCGCCCTCGGTTACTCCGTGGAAGGCGCCTGCCATAAAGGGATTGTCGTCCGGCGCATTGCAGAATACGACGAACTTGGCGCAGCCGAGAGAATCCATTTCCTTTGTCTTTTCTGCCGTTTCCCGGATGATCTCACCGATCAGCTTTACCGCGTCCATATCGATGCCGGTCTTTGTGGAACCGCAGTTCACGGAGCTGCATACAAGCTCGGTTTCGGAAAGCGCCGTGGGGATGGATTCGATCAGCATCCGGTCAGCAGGGGTCATTCCCTTGGATACCAGAGCAGAATAGCCGCCGATAAAATTCACGCCAACGGTCTTGGCCGCCCGGTCCAGTGTCCTGGCGATCTCTACGAAGTCTTCCTTCTGCCGGCAGACCGAACCGCCTACGAGTGCAATGGGCGTAACGGATATCCGCTTATGTACAATGGGAATCCCGTAGATCTCCGTGATCTCCTCTCCTGTCTTTACCAGGTTCTTTGCCGAGGCAGTGATCTTTTCATAGATCCGGTCACAGGTTTCCCGGAGGTCACGTCCGACGCAGTCCAGCAGGCTGATGCCCATGGTAATGGTCCTGACGTCCAGGTTCATGTGGCGGATCATCTCATTGGTCTCTAATACTTCTTCTAATGTGATCATGGCTGGCCTCCTAAATCCGGTGCATCATGGAAAAGATCTCTTCCTTCTGTGCCCGTACCTCAACGCCGATCTCTTTACCCAGCTCGGCGATCTCCCGGCAGAGTGAATCGTGGGGGATTGCCACATCCGTGGTATCCACGATCATCATCATATTAAAATACCCCTGCATGGTGGTCTGGGTAATATCCAGGATATTGATATTCTTTTCCGCAAGATATGTGCAGATACGGGCAATGATACCAACTGTATCCTTTCCCACCACGGTGATAATGGTCTTTGTCATGATATTTTCCTCCTTAAAATCAGATCTCGATCAGTTCTCCCGGCTCATCCGGAGATGCAACCGCAAGATGGATATCCTCAGCTGTCAGTCCGTAATGATTCCCTCTCAGCTCTCCCCGCACGGTTTCATAACAGAGCGGCGGATAATTATTCTTTTGGGAAAGATGCCCCAGAAATACATAACGTGTTTCCGGACAGACTACCCTGGCCAGAAGCCTTCCGGCCTCGGTATTGGAAAGGTGTCCCTGATTTCCCAGAATACGCTGTTTCAGTGGATAGGGATATGGGCCAACCTCCAGCATTCTCACATCATGATTGGCTTCCAGGAGCAGAATATCCGCCTCCTGAAGGAATTCCTCAAGCTCATCCGTCCTTTTTCCCAGATCCGTGGCCAGACAGATTTTTTTTCCGGCCTCGGAAAAGGTATAGGCAACCGGCTCGTTGGCATCATGCGGAATGGGCGCCGATGTAACGGTGATCCCGCAGACCTCCAGAGGCTTTCCGGCCCGGATCACATGAAACAGGGCCGGATCGACCATGTCCGGTTTTGCGCTTCGAATTCCCCGGATCGTTCCCTCCGTCGCATATACAGGGGTCTTGTAGCGTCTGGTAAAAACGCCCAGACCGGCAATATGATCATGATGCTCATGGGTAAGGAAGATGCCGGACAGATCAGCCGGGTCCTCCCCCGCCCCTCTCAGCGCATTTTCAATTCTCTTTGTACTGATCCCGCAGTCACACAGCAGGGCTCCGAAGCTGCCTGCCACATATGAGGCATTTCCGGAGCTTCCGCTGGCTATCGTCATAAATTTCATTCTGTCATCCTAAAATTTTGCCTTAGGGCTTTTGTCCAGAGGACGGTATCCTTCCTCATCCAGCCTTTTGAAGATCTTTTCCTTATGCTCCGGTCCGAAGGCTTCGAGTGTGATCAGAAGCTCCACCGCCGCATTCCGGTTAAGGGAAACAAACTGATTATGCTCCAGCTTGATGATATTTCCCTGCAGCTCGGCGATAATGCCCGAAACCCTCTGCAGCTCTCCCGGCTTATCCGGCAGCAGGATGGAAACCGTAAAGATGCGGCTTCTGGCGATCAGACCATGCTGCACGACGGAGGAAAGGGTAATGATATCCATGTTTCCGCCGGATATGATGCTGACCACTTTCTTTCCCTCCGCCGGCAGATGTTTCAGCGCTGCAACGGTAAGGAGTCCGCTGTTTTCGGCAATCATCTTATGGTTTTCGATCAGATCCAGGAAGGCGACGATCAGCTCGCTGTCCTCCACGGTAATGATCTCATCAATATATTTCTGAATATAGGGGAATATCTTTTCGCCCGGTGTCTTAACTGCCGTACCATCTGCAATGGTATTTACGTTATTCAGTGTCGTCACCTGCTTTTTTTCAATGGACGCCTTCATGCAGGCCGCGCCGGCAGGCTCCACGCCGATCACTTTGATCTGGGGATTCAGCATCTTTGCCAGAGAGGAAACGCCTGCTGCCAGTCCGCCTCCGCCGATGGGGACCAGAATGGTATCCACAAAGGGAAGCTCCTTCAGTATCTCCATCGCTACCGTACTCTGTCCGCACGCCACCTCTGGATCGTCAAAGGGATGGATAAAGGTGTAGCCCTTTTCCTCAGCCAGCTGAAGGGCGTATGCACAGGATTCGTCGTAAACATCACCGTACAGGATGACCTCTGCGCCATAGCTCTTTGTCCGGTTCACCTTGATGAGCGGTGTCGTGGTGGGCATAACGATCACTGCCTTTGCGCCATAGCTTTTTGCCGCATAGGCTACGCCCTGGGCATGATTTCCGGCAGATGCGGTGATCAGACCCTTTGCCCGATCCTCATCGCTGAGCTGACTGATCTTATAATATGCGCCGCGGATCTTATAGGCGCCCGTCAGCTGCATATTCTCCGGCTTCAGATATACCCGGTTGCCGGTAAGATTGCTGAAATATTCGCTTTCCATAAGACCGGTATTCCTGGCCACACGGGAAACGATCTCATAAGCCTCTTCGCATTTTTCTCTTGTGATCTCCATGTTTCTACCTCTTATTCATCGATCCCTGATCTCCGCAAAAGGAGTCAGTTTACTGCGGATATGTAAAACGGCCGTTTTATTCTTCTTCATCCTCCCTGGATTCCATCAGGATATCCAGATCGGATTTATTCTGGAAATCCGAGAAAAGAGCATTGATATACTCTTCCGTATCGAATTTCTGCAGATCGTCGATCTTTTCGCCGACGCCGATATACTTCACCGGACACTTCAGCTCAGACTGGATTGCCACAGCAATACCACCCTTGGCTGTTCCATCCAGCTTGGTCAGGATGATGCCGTTGATCTTCGTCACCGTGGAAAACTGTCTTGCCTGCTCCAGCGCATTCTGTCCGGTGGAACCGTCCAGAACGATCAGCGTCTCCACATACGCCTCGGGATACTCTTTCTCAATGATCCTGCGCATTTTGGAAAGCTCATCCATCAGATTTTTCTTATTGTGCAGACGTCCGGCTGTATCGATCAGAAGGAGGTCTGTTCTTCTTGCCTTGGCAGCGGAAACAGCATCAAAAACCACGGCGGAAGGATCGGAGCCCTCTTTCTGGGAGATCATATCAACGCCGGCGCGCTGTGCCCAGGTGCCCAGCTGTTCGATCGCGCCGGCACGGAAGGTATCCGCTGCAGCGATCAGGACCTTCCGGCCCTCCTTCTTATACTTTGCCGCAAGCTTTCCGACGGATGTCGTCTTGCCGACGCCGTTCACGCCGATGATAAAGATAATGGAGTGCGCATCCTCAAAGCAGTAAGCATTGCCCGGAACCTGCATCTGGTCACGAAGACTGTTCATGACCAGCTCCTTACACTTCTCCGCATCCTTCAGCTTCAGCTCCTCCACCTTTTCCCTGAGCTCATCGATCACCCGTTCCGTGGTCTCAAAGCCCATATCGGCGGATATAAAAGTTTCCTCCAGATTATCATAGAAATCGTCATCGATCTCACTCACCTTAAATGCATTGGAAATGCTTGCCCTGGTCTTGGAAAGACCTTCTTTCAAACGTTGAAAAAAACCCATTTTATTCCTTTCTGTGCGATATGCACATATCACAGGCATCATTCATACATGATCCCGCAAGACCTCATGTCACCGCCGCTGTACTTGGCACAGATGAAAGCCTCTATACTTTAAGCCGCGGATCCCGGCCGGATCAGTTGCTGAGACTGTCTTCGATCAGATTGACAGATACCAGCGTGGAAACGCCCTTCTCCTGCATGGTAATTCCGTAAAGCACATCAGCGGCCTCCATCGTACCCTTTCTGTGTGTGATCACAATAAACTGCGTATTCTTTGTCAGCTTTTTCAGATACTTGGCAAACCGGCCTACGTTGGAATCGTCCAGAGCCGCTTCAATCTCATCCAGTATACAGAAGGGGGAAGGCTTCAGGCTCTGAATAGCGAACAGCAGTGCTATGGCGGAAAGACTCTTCTCTCCACCGGAAAGCTGCATCATGTTCTGCAGCTGCTTTCCCGGTGGCTGGGCATTGATGATGACGCCTGTTTCCAGTATGTTTTCCTCATCCACCAGGGTAAGGCTGGCCTTGCCGCCGCCGAAGAGCTCCTTAAACACCTTGCTGAACATGGTCTGGATCTCGCCGAACTTTTCGGAAAAGGTTTCCTTCATGGTTTCGTCCAGCTCGCGGATAATGCTCCTGAGATTATCTCTTGCCTCCATGATGTCATCGTGCTGGCTCTTCAGGAAGGTGTACCGTTCCGATACCTCCTTGTACTCCTCGATGGCATTTACGTTCACATCACCCAGCTTCTTCATTTCCTGCTTCTTGGCCGTGATGCTTTTTTTCAGAGATTCCTCCGGGATGGAAGGATCTCTCAGTTCCTTCGCCTTGCCCGGCGTGATCTCATATTCCTCCCACATATAGGAGGCCAGGTTTTCCTGCTCCTGCTCAAGCCGCTCAAGAGTAAGTCCGATGGTATACTCAGCCTTTTCCAGACGGTTCATCTCGGAAGATATTTTTTCCCGCTCATCCAGAAAAGCCTTATGGTTCTTCTGCAGCTCTTCCTTATCATTGGTAAAGGAGGCAAGAACTTCTTCCTTCTTTTTCACACTTTCCGTATTCTTGCGAATGCTCTCTTTATGGGCCAGCATATTTTCCCGGCACTCGCTGATATCCTTTTCCGCTTCCTTTTTCCGGTTCTCCAGATCTCCCAGAGCCCTGGTCTCAGAAGCGATTTCCTCACGGATACGTTTCTGACTCTCTCTGTTGTAGCCTTCCTGCTGAAGCGCGGTATTGCGGCCGAGCTCGATCCGGGATACCAGCTTTTCCTGCTCGGAAAGCTCATCCTGCTTTTCGGAAAGCTTTGCTGTCAGCTGATCCGCTCTCTTCTGGGCGTCCTTCACCAGAAGATCCTTCTCCCTGCCGCTGTCAAAGAGCTCTTTCTTATTTTTATCGATCTCTGTGATCTGCTTTTCCAGCTCGCTTTGTTCCTTTTCGATCCGCTTATACTCATCCGCGGTGGAAGAAAGCTTTTCGGTGAGATTCCGGATGCTGACGGATACGGATGTTTCCTCGATGGATATCTGATGCAAAGCCGTTCCCAACCGTTCCTTTTCTTCACGCAGGCTGTCCCTCTTCATAGTAAGGGATGCCTCTGCCTCCTTGGATTTTCTCAGCTTCTGGCCGGTCTCCCGGATTTCCTTCTCAATCTCTTCCATCTCCCGTTTTCTTCCCAGAAGGTTGCTCTGGTTGCGGAATGCACCGCCGGTCATTGCGCCGCCGGGGGTAATGAGATCGCCGTTTTTCGTTACGATACGCAGGCTTCGGTTATATTTCCGGGAAAGGGCAATGGCATCGTCCATTGTCTCGCAGACCACATTCCTGCCGAGAAGGTGATCGATGATATTCTGATAAGCCGGATCGAACTTCACCAGTCCGGATGCGGTTCCCAATACTCCGGGCTCGCGGAGAACAGCCGGATCCAGCTCGCCTCTTCCGCGGATATCACTGGCCGGAAGGAATGTTGCCCTGCCGAGCTTCTCGGCACGCAGATACTGGATCAGTTTCTTTGCTTCATCCGAATCCTTTGTTACGATATTCTGAATACTTCCGCCCAAAGCGGTTTCAATTGCTGTTTCAAAGCCGGGCTCGACCTCGATAATATCCGCAACAACGCCGATGATCTTGGGGTGAGTCTTTTTCAGCTCCATGATCTTCCGGATGCTGCTGCCGTAGCCCTCATAGCGTTCTGTCAGATTCCGAAGGTTTTCCAGCCTGGAATCCAGCCGGATCATGGACTGGTTCATCCTCTGGATCTCTGTTTTTTCCCTGCTGAGGCTTTCCGCTGCTGTTCCCAGCTCGTTTTCACACTGTGCGAGCCGTTCTTCGTTCTTTTTCTTTTTTTCCAGAACCGTGGCCAGCTGGAGCTCAAGCTTTTTCTTTTCCTCTTCCTCCGATTCCGTTTCACTGCGGACCGAAAGATAACGGCTCCTCAGTTCGGTCTTTCTGAGATCGATGGATTCCAGCATGGCGTCATATCTGGCAATCTTTTCCTTCAGCTGTCCCCCCAGACTCATGGTGTCGATCACTTCCGTCTGCGCGGCGCGGATATCCCCGCGAAGCTGCTCGACCTCATCGGAAAGAGTCTGCCTTACTGCATCTGCTTCTTTATATATGCCGTCCTGCCGGCTCTTTTCCGCAAGAATCTCTTGCAGCTCCTGCTCATATTTTTCCAGAGATGCCTCACGTTCCTCTTTGCGGCTTTCCGCATCGGAAACAGTCAGGCGGATATCTTCTATGTTTTTTTCCGCCGCAGCGATCCTGGCCTCCAGAACGCGGATCTCACCTTCTGCCCGTTCATTTTCGAGAAGTCTGCCATTCATAAAAACACGGCAGCTTTCTATTTCAGAAGAGATATCCTCCAGCTCCTTCTCCAGCTTCTCATATTCCTCACGCGCTTTGGCATAAGCCTCTTCAGCCTTTTTCTTTTCTGCTGTTGTTATATCCAGATTATTCTTTTCATGCTCAGCCTTATCCGAAAGACGGGCCAGCTCCACAAGAAATGAATTGATCTCCAGCACACGGAGTTCATCTCTCAGACTCAGGTATTCTCTTGCCTTTTCCGACTGGATGCGCAGCGGCTCGATCCGTTCTTCAAGACCGGAAAGGATATCGCTCACTCTGTCCAGATTGACCTGTTCGGCCTCGAGCTGCTTTTCTGTCAGCTGTTTATTCTTTTTGTACTTGACAATACCTGCCGCCTCATCAAAAAGGGCACGTCTGTCATCCGGCTTATCCGAAAGGATACGTTCGATCTGACCCTGTCCGATAATGGAATAACCTTCCTTACCGATACCGGTATCAAAAAAGAGCCTTGTGACGTCCTTCAGCCGGCTGACATTGCCATTGATCAGATATTCGCTCTCACCGGAACGATATACACGCCTGGCAATGGTCACTTCATTATAATCAATGGGAAGGCTGTGATCGGAATTATCCAGCGTTATGCCTACATAGGCTGCGCCCTGGGGCTTTCTCTGCTCCGTACCGGAGAAGATCACATCCTCCATCCGGGAGCTTCTGAGCTTGGATGCGCTCTGCTCACCCAGTACCCAGCGAACCGCATCCGCAATATTACTCTTGCCGGAGCCGTTAGGTCCTACAATACCGGTGATTCCTTCTTCAAATACAAAATTCATGCGGTTGGCAAAGGACTTAAAACCGCTGACCTCAATGTTTTTCAGATACATGACCGTATACTCATTTCATTTTCTTTATTCATAATTCAGCAAGTGCTTTATAACATCCGTAAACGGAATACCGTTACTTATTATGCAGATATTTCTGCAGGGTTTCATGGGCCGCGATCTGCTCGGCCATCTTTTTGGAGGAGCCGTATCCCTCTCCTGCCTGCCGGCTGCCCAGCATACATACAACATGATAGGTCCGGTTATGCTCCGGCCCCGTAGCGTCCAGAACGCGGTAGGTCAGCCGGATCTCCCTGGCCTGGGTATATTCCTGCAGCATGGATTTTGCATCATAGAACAGGGAACGCGCTTCAATATCCTTCATCAGCAGCCTGTTCACATAGCTTTCCGCAGGCCGAAGGCCGCCGTCCAGGTAAATCGCTCCAAGCACCGATTCAAACAGATCGCAGAGGATGGAGGACCGGTTCCGCCCTCCGGTCAGCTCCTCACCATGACTCAGGCTGAGAAACCGGCCAAAGCCCTGTTCACGTGTGATCTGGGAAAGCGTATACTCGCAGACCAGGGATGCACGCATTTTCGTGAGCTCACCTTCCGTTTTTTCCGGATACCGGACAAACAGCGCCTTGCTGCTGAGATATTCCAGAATTGCGTCTCCCAGAAACTCATATCGTTCGTAGGATTCCCGCCCTTCTTTTGAATTTTCATTGGAATAGGATTTGTGTGTAAAGGCGCGGATCAGATGTTTCTTATCTTTAAATGTATATCCGATGGCTTTTTCCGCCGCCTCAAAATCCATAATATCAGATGTCATTTTCTTCGAGCCCTTTTCTGATCTTTTCGCTGACTCCGCTCTGCACATATTGTCTGCACTGTCTGATGGCAGAACGCACCTCTCCATTCTTTGAATTACCATGGATCTTTACTACAAGGCCCTTGAGGCCAAGAAGCGGAGCTCCGCCCTTGTCCGATGCATCGAAGGCTGACACTGTGGATTTCAAAGATTTCTTGATCAAAAGGCCGCCCAGCTTTTCCTTCGGCCCCTTCATGCAGGCATTTTTCAGTTCGGAAAGGATCATCTTGGAAAGCCCCTCGTACAGCTTAATGATCACATTTCCCGTAAAGGCTTCCGCCAGAACAACGTCGGTTTTTCCAAAGGGAATATCTCTGGCTTCAATGCTTCCGGCAAAATTAATGTTATTGCATTCCCGAAGAAGAGGAAGGGTTGCTTTTACCAGTGCATTTCCCTTTTCATCCTCGGCGCCGATATTTACCAGGCCTACTGTGGGATTTTTAACGCCGAAAAGGTTTTCCATATAAATGGAGCCCATGACTGCAAACTGACGGAGCACCTCAGGCTTTGCATCTACATTTGCACCGCAGTCCAAAAGAAGGGAATGCCCTTCGGATGTGGGAATGGGCATAACGAGCGGCGCTCTTTTAACGCCCTTTGCCCGTCCGACAATAAACTGTCCGCCGGCCAGAACCGCGCCGGAGCTTCCGGCGGAAATAAGGGCCTTTGCCTGCCCCTCCTTAACAAGTCTCAGGCCGACTGCCAGAGAGGAATCCTTCTTTTTCCGGATTGCTTCCACAGGAGGTTCATCACAGCCGATCACCTCCGTGGAAGGAACGATTTCCAGTCTGTCTCTGTCATAATCATCATACTCTGCAACAAGGCCTTCCAGCTGTTCCTTATTTCCCACAAGAAATAGCTTTACATTCCTGTTCTGCTTCAAACCTTCCATCGCCCCGCGAACAAAATATACGGGGCCATTGTCTCCCCCGAGGGTATCGATCGCTATCGGTATTCTGTCTGCCATGGTATGTCCCCCTGAATGTTTTTGTCAATCTTATCTATTATAAAGCATAGGAGGGGTTTTTGCAAATAATAAAGATATGCTTTTCTCCCTTTTCTCCCTTTGCCTCCGCGCAAAAAAAGCAGGGGCTGCCTGCTTCTTTGCTTCGTTAAGATAACGAGTGTATTGAATGTACGGATCAGTTAACAAATCAGCTAACGAATCAGCTTACAGATTCGCTAGGGCTTGGATATGATCAGTTAACGGAGATGACCTGCTTCTGGTTGTAGGAACCGCAGTTCTTGCATACCATATGAGGAGCCATCAGTTCGCCGCACTTGGAGCATTTTACGAGATTCGGAACAGACATCTTCCAGTTTGCTCTTCTCTTATCT
>DFHD01000112.1 GCA_002372545.1 Lachnospiraceae bacterium UBA3732
GGCAGGAAAGCGCAGCCGGACGCGCGAAAGAGAGTGACATTGAGGCTGGCAGGCTCTGGATATCGGATCATCTGGGAGAAAGGCTTCTCCGGAATCCGGACAGCATCGTAGACAGATGGCTGGAAAAGGAGCTTGGGGAGAGGCTGCAGCTCATTCGTAAGCTTGAAGATGCCGAAGGGAGCGGCGCGGCCGGAAGGAGATCAGAACTCACAAGAGAAGCGAATCTCATAAGGCTGGCCATGGGGGTCCGGAAGGAGATACAGAGTCGATAAAGAAAACCGGCCAAATGATCCGGCAGAAGAAAACGGCAGAAAAAGGGATATGCAATGCAGAAGTACGGTGCATGGAAGAATAATCGTTATTAAGGGAGGTGCAGAATTGGACGAACGAATCAGAGTTAAGCTTGTTTCTCCTGATGGGGAGGAGGAACTTACGGTCATGTCCGGCACAACAATGGCGGAGGTGATCCGGCTGGCCAGACCGGAAAGATCCAAATGGTATCCGGCTGTTTTTCATGAGGAAAAGGTAAAGGAGCTTTCCGACCGGATCATGGAAAGCGGCGTTGTGGAGCTGATCCCGGTGGATTCCGTAATCGGGTTTGATATGTATAAGAGGAGTCTGATCTTCCTGACCATCAAGGCGTATCACGATGTGATGAAGGAAACAGAGGGAACGCACCTCATTAGTATCATGTATTCGCTGGGCAGCGGCTTTTTTGCCAAGCCGAAGGACGATGTTCATCTGACGGATAAGATGATCGCAAAGATCAAAAACAGGATGCGGGAACTCGCAGAGAAGGATGTGCCCTTTGAAAAGAAAACGGTCCGCACCTCCGAGGTAATGCAGGAGTTTAAGCTGAGAGGTTTCAAGAATAAGGCCAAGCTTATGCGTTACAGAAGAGCATCCAGAGCTAATCTGTACTGCCTGGACGGGCTTTCCGATTATTTCTACGGCTATCTGGTTCCGTCTGCCGGTTATATTACGGAATTCGATCTTGTGGCGTATGATGACGGCTTTGTGATCTGCCTGCCTGACCGGAGTACCATGAAGATGAAACCCTATCATGCTCCGGAGAAGCTCTATCGTGAGCTTCGGCGCGGGGAGGACTGGGGAAGCTCTCTGGGGATAGAGGGCGTCGGTGAACTGAATGACCGGATATCGCTGGGACGCCAGAACGAGCTCATCCTGATGCAGGAAGCACTGATGGAAAAGCAGATCGCGGATATTGCGGAAACCATCCGCAGGGAGAATAAGCGGGTGGTGCTGATCGCCGGTCCGTCTTCCTCGGGGAAAACGACATTTTCCAAGAGGCTTAGTATTCAGCTTATGGCCATTGGCATGCGTCCGCACGCGATCGAAATGGATAATTTCTTTGTGGAAAGGCAGGAGACGCCGGTTAATCCGGACGGTTCCTATGATTTTGAATGTCTGGAGGCAGTAGACCTCAGACTCTTCGGGGAAACCATGGAAAGCCTTCTGGCCGGCAAAAAGACCGAGCTTCCCAAATTCGATTTCCAGACTGGCCAGAAAAAGTTTAACGGGAATTTCCTGAAAATGGAAAAAGAGGATGTGCTGATCGTGGAGGGGATCCATGCCCTGAACCCGGCAAGCTCGAAGAGCCTTCCCCAGGACAGTATCTTTAAAATATATATCAGTGCGCTGACCCAGCTGAATCTGGATGAGCATAACCGGATCTCTACATCGGATACCCGTTTGCTGAGAAGAATGGTCAGAGATGCCAGAACAAGGGGACACAGCCCGACAGACACCATACGGATGTGGGAGAGTGTCCGCAGAGGGGAGGAAAAGAATATCTTCCCCTTCCAGGAGGAGGCGGATGTGATGTTCAATTCCGCTTTGATCTATGAGCTTTCCGCGCTGAAAACTTATGTGGAACCGCTGCTTTACCGGGTTGAGCCCGGAACGAAGGAGTTCTTTGAGGCGAAGCGGCTGCTGAAATTTCTGGATTATTTCCTGGGGATCGATGCGGAGATGGTTCCGCGGAACAGTCTGCTGCGCGAATTTATCGGCGGCGGATGCTTCTAAGACGGATTAAATGTATACCAACCAATGATCAAGAAGGCCTTCTGGAAAGGGCACGGCTGTTCAGAACGTTTGGAATCAAAGCGTTTGAGCAGCCGGCGTCCTTTCGAAAGGGTCTTCTTCAGTTTGAAAAAAAACAGAAAAAGAAAACGGCCCCATATTCAAAATGGAGCCGGGATAGATGGTATACGAAGAATCCGAATGGTATAAAAACTGAGTCGGACGATAAGCCGGGTTATGTCGTTGGGTGATCATCTATCTAGGCGCCGGATTACTCCGGCGCTCAAGCAACCTACCATGAGCCGTCGGACGGGCCGCCCATAACTCAAACTTGGTCTTGCTTCGGGTGGGGTTTACAATGCCCCGCCTGTTACCAGCCGGGCGGTGAGCTCTTACCTCGCCATTTCACCCTTACCGGCCGAAGCCGGCGGTATACTTTCTGTTGCACTTTCCTTAG
>DFHD01000076.1:0-779 GCA_002372545.1 Lachnospiraceae bacterium UBA3732
TTGATATCAACAAATTCCAGTTTATCTATTATGGACTTGATCGGGCGATCTATATCTGACAGGTTGCTGCAGACCGCATCTACTAATGTGGATGCCATTCTGCATACAGATATTGTTCCGACTCGAAGAAAGCCATCAAGGCAGCCGGAACTGTGATGACAGCGCATATTTTCCTAATTTCGGGGACAGGGGAAGCTGTATCAATATTGATACGGGTTCCCCATCCCTGTTACACAATCATAATTCTGGTTTTTTCTTTTCTATCTTCCAGCCAGTTTCAGGAATTTCCTGTCATTCATCTGTTCATTCGTTATATATTCGCCGTCATAAAACAACGCATAGGTCGTGACCGGCGTCGGCGCATTCCGGGCTTCTTCTTTGCTGCCAAGCAGAATGGCCTTAAAAGGAATTCCGTTCTTTTCAGCCGTTTCCTCTAAAACCGGCACATACTTCGCATTGAACGGACATTGGTGTGTGTAGTACAGGACAAATCCCTTTTCAGCTATATGGGGATGCTTTGCGCACTCCCTGAATGCCGGAATCGGTGCGCCTTTTTCAAACGGCAGATACATAAGCTGTATCCCGTTGTCCGCCTCGTCGCATACCTCGAAGCCTTTGTACTTCAGGAATTTCGGATCTGCAAGAAACGGCTTCTTCTTCGCGGCAGACAATATACACAGGCCCTTCTTGCCTTTCTCCCTGCTGTCCCGGATGCATTCCCGGAGCAGGTCTGATGAGTATCCATGCCCTTTCAGGGAACCGGACACCCACAGGCAGTC
>DFHD01000076.1:835-3458 GCA_002372545.1 Lachnospiraceae bacterium UBA3732
CCACAGGCAGTCAATATACATATAACCCGCCGCTTCAATCGGAACCCACGCGTTTTCCGCAGGGATATATTCGATGAAGCATTTTCCCCGTTCCACGCTCTTCAGGAAAACCAGGCCGTCTTCAAACCGTTCTGCCAGCCAGACCTTCTTGGATGAGACCTGTACATCCTTATTATTGGAAATGGCACAGCAGATGTGTTCCTTCTCAATGTTTTCCTTTGTAACCCTGATATACTCCATCGTATCAGTCCCCCTTCTTCCTGATCGGATGCCGGATCACGGTCTTTCGTTTCTCCGGAGCCACCCGTCTTGCGTCGGACAAATAAATCTCATGATGCCGCCTGTCTTTTGAGAAATCATTCTCATACCCGTTTTTTCCCAGATACCGGTCCATCATGGCAATTGTCTCCGGCTCATTGTCATATGAACCGATGTGCATGCACTGCACGCACAGTCCTTCTTCCATAGTCAAGAATTCCACTTTGGAAAAATCCTGCTTTTTCTTAATCGCAGCTTCCTCCACAGCCCAGAGAAAATCTTCTTTTGTCACGAAATCCGGTAGACGGATCACTGAGATCCATTGGAAATCTTCCTTGTGGCCACAATCAATTCCATCAATACCGTCCTGCCACCAGAAGCCTTCCAGCGGCGGAACCACATAATCAAAATATCCCTCGATCCTGTGCGATCCTCTCTTGCTCATCTTGATCGTGAAAGCGATCGCATACAGAAGTCCGATCGCCGTTTTATACTCACCGTCCTCCGTATTGGGATCACCGCTTCCTCGTACAGCGATATAATTCATCTCAGGAACCATCACGATCTCCGGCCTTGCCTTCGGCATGTAGAATTCCCTGTATTCCTTCTTAAAATCAAACGCCATGCTGTCACCTCTTAAGTCTCCTTACCCTTTCCTCCACGGTCTTCAGGAACTCTTGTCCAATATCTCCTTCTGCTTTTTCTTACTCAGGCTGCTAAATACGATCCTATAAGACTTCTCGAGCAGATCCTTCAGGATGTCATCAGGCACCTCCCCATCGGCTTTTACCGAATTCCAGTGGGTTTTGTTCATATAATAGCCGGGGATGATATCCTCATACTGCTTCCGCCAGAAATCTCCCTCCAACGGCTCCAGTTTCAGGGTAATGTAATAGGGCCGGTCATCGTCATCCAGGCATACGGCGGCGAACATTTTCCCGCCGATCTGATAGCGGATCCAGTTCCAGTCCTCCTGAAGGTCCTTCATCACACCCAGCTTTTCCATCAGAAACGCATCAATCCATGTATACTTCATATCATCAGCTCCTCCTGTAGGTTTCTCTTAATGCCTCAGCGATTTGGCAGATCCGTTCCCTCAACTCCGCCGGTTCAAGTACTTCCGCCTTATCGCCGAAGGTCAGAATCCATGTGGTCAGCGTATCCTTGTCCGTATAATCGGCAGAGACAAGCAACTTTCCGTCTTCTGTTTCCGTAAAGCAGCCGGGCCCGAATTCCTCGACCAGCCGCCATTTTACATCCGGGGAGAAGATGGCCTTTACCTTTATTTCACCCGGGAAGATCTTCTCCGTAGAAAGATCCGGCATCGGGGCATTTCTGCAGGTAAACTCCATATCCGTTTCCTGTACTTTGTCCATCCGGTTCAGCTTGAACAGGCGGAAATCCTGTCTTTTCAGGCAAAAGGCCCAGACATACCAGCTTGACCATTTGAAAACGACATAATAAGGTTCTGCCGTTCGTTCACCTTCCCCTGTCGGCCCGTAGTATGTAAATGTCAGCAGGTGCCGGTTCTCAATCGCATTCTGTATGGTTTCTATCTTGGGAGCCAGCGAATCCCGGTACCATGAGGAAAGGTCGATCAGAATGGAATCCCTGCCGCTGATAAACCCGGAAGACCCGGCCTGGATCTTCTCCATCAGTTGGCTGTAATAACTGCTTCCGCTCACGCTGTCCAGACTCCTGAGCCCTGCAAGGATCATCTGCATATCCCTGGAGGTCAGGATTGTCCTGTCCATCCGGTAGCCGTTCATGATGCGGATGCCGCCCCCGGTTCCCTGAGCTGTCTGGATGGGGATGCCCGCCCTGCACAGATCCTCTATGTCACGATTGATCGTCCTTCTTGATACCTCAAACCGCTCTGCCAGCTCGGGTGCCGTAGTCTTTTCTTCCTGCAGCAGCACGGACAGTATCCCGATCAGCCTGTCTATCTTCATTTCTTCACGCTCCGTATGTATCATACCAAATCCAACACGACAGCTGTATGTCATGTTTATTATAGCCATGAAACTTTTTCTGGCAAACAGAAAAGACCGCTGACAGTCTGAAAGTCTCCATCAGCGGTCTCCATTATTGCTAACGCTTATCCAAATATCTGTCCCGGGAGCTTTTGCTTCTCTTTGGTCGGAAACTCTTTATCAAACTCATCCACATCCTCGTCCTTCACATAGTACCCCTGTGGAGTCTGATATACCCCGGTCACATCATCCAGGTATCCCTGTATCAGCTCCTTGCAGAGAAAGAAGGATGAATCTGCATCTTCCGGAAGGTCATGATATCGGATGCCGAACTCACTTGCATAGGTAAAACCGCTCTTGCCATAGAAATCAATGTTTCCTTCAAACAAAAC
>DFHD01000067.1:0-4187 GCA_002372545.1 Lachnospiraceae bacterium UBA3732
CTGGAGGATGTGCTTGCCGGAAGAGAGGTGGTCTGATATGCCGATGAAGGAGATCCCGCGTATCCCGGAAGAGGAGGCTGAAAAGCTGCGGAACAGCAGGTTTGTGGAGTCGGTGGATGGCCACCTGGTGATCCTGACGCTGGAGTTTCATCTGATGATGTATAAGCGCTGGAAGGAGTTCCCGGCGGTACATACGGTCCAGGAGTTCATGCGCAGGAACGGAATAGATCCTGATGTTCTTGGCCAGCTGTATGCAGAAGCTCTGGTATGGGATTTTGAGACATATGGAGACCCCACTGCACGTCCTTTTGGCGGGATCCGAGCTCCCCATCAGCCTGTAGAGCGCAGAAATGATGTTGTACTCCTGTCTACAGGAAAGTTTTACATGGCGGGGAGGTCGTTCAAGTGGGATAAGGACTTCAAAAAGGAAGTGCGGGCGTGTTATCCCATGATGACCGTGGAAGACAGCCTGATGCAGGCCGGTATTAATCCCGCGTTGATCGACAATGTCCGGATCAGGGCTGTCACGCACCGCTTTAAGCAGGATGAGGAACGCAGGCAGAAGGCGCTGATCAGCTGCGGGAGACCGGAGCTGGCACAGGGCACGGAAAAACAGCCGGGAGAAAAAAGCGCCTACCGGTATCTTTCCAATCCATATGTGGAAGAAGTCACCAGCAGCTGTACACTGTTAATGAAGGAGGAGTTCTTCAATGAGGTCTATTACCTGGAGACGATGAAAACGGAAGATCTGCTGGCCCTGTACGGCATCGACGCGGCGGATCTTTCCGCAGCCAGCCTTTCAGCTATACGGGCCAGGAGGTATGAATGGAAACCTACGGATGTACGGTGCGTGGAATGGACAGAACTTATCTGCAGGATCCAGACAGCAAGGCTGTCTGCCCTGATACGTCAGACAGACGAAAGCTTTGCAAAGTTCCGTGAAACTGCGGCCCGGCTTTCGCCGGTGCAGAAGAAGGTGCTGTGCCGGCAGATCGCAGAGTACCCTACGAACTACAGCTATGCGTGCGGGTACAGCCTGCGTGAGATCCTTAAGAAGATGGGGATATCGAAATCCGTTTACTATAAGGCCCTGAACGACAGCCGGTACGGTCTTGCAGATGAGCGCAGAAGGGAAAGGGACCGCCGTGATCTGGAGAAGGTCGTCAGGGTAATGGAATACAAAGGCTTTGAGAAAGGAGTCCGCCAGATCTACATGATGATGCCGGACCTGGCCGGGGAGACCTTCGCCATCAGCAAGATCCGCCGGCTCCTGAGGCAGAACGGGATCAGGACAAAGGTCCGCAGTGAGAACCCGGCCCGGCAGCGCATGGGAAAGTTCATGGAGCGGAACCGGAAGCAGAACCTGCTGAGGCGGGAATTCCGCCTGCACCGGCCGAATGAGGTGCGCCTGACGGACGTCACATACCTTGATTACGGGACAGAAGAAGAGAAGCAGCGTGCTTATGGGTCTTCCTGCATAGATCCTGTGACCGGCCGGCTCCTGGTGTTCCATGTGTCGAAGAACAATGACCTTGACCTGGCTCTGGAAACACTGGAAAAGCTGTCAGACCATCCGGCGGTGGAAGGCGCCCTGTTCCATTCCGACCAGGGGATCCTGTACTTTACGGATGAATTCCAGGAAAAAGTGGCGGAAATGGGCCTGGTGCAGTCCATGTCGAAACGGGGGAACTGCTGGGACAACGCGCCGCAGGAAAGCTTTTTCGGGCACTTCAAGGATGAGTGCGGCTATGGAGGATGTGAAAGCTTCGAAGAGCTCCGGATGATGATCGATGAGTACGCCTGGTATTACAACAACGAGCGCCGCCAGTGGGACCGGAAGCGGATGACGCCCGTGCAGTATGAGGCATACCTTCTTTCCCTGGATGAGGAAGGATTCGCCGAATATATGAGGACGGAGCGGGAAAAGTATGATAGGATGAAGGCAAAAGCGGAAAAACAGGCGATCGAACGCATAAAGACGCTCGGGGTCTGACAGGATAAGGAGATTTGGGCTATGGCTGATGACAAGAGGGTAAAGAGCGGATATGACCGGGAGGATGACCTGGATTACGTTACGGAATCACCGCGGATGATCGACGGCATGGAGGTCCTGGGGCCGGGTTACGAAAAAGTACTGGACAACGGCATGGTGCGGGACCTGACCAGCAACGGGAGGATCGTCTATTCCCATGATTTCTATGTGGCCATGTACAAGAAGCTGGAAGCCGGGATGGATTCCGTGGCTGCCTATGAATCCCTTGGGTTTGATACGAAGGTGACCGGGGTGAACCGCGCCTATCAGGCGGCAAAGCACGCCAGGGAAAAAGCCGCCGCCAATAAGCTGTACACGGTGGATCCCGGCAGCTATGACGGTTCTGTCCCGCCTGAGGAGATGCTCAAGATGGCGGATCTTTCCCAAGATGAGCTGATCGCCTACCTGAAGGCCCGGAACTACTACATGGAGGAACTCGTGGAAGCTCAAAAAAAAACGTCCTCTGTATTGGCGGACATACTTACATCGTCGAAGCCCGGGCGGTGAAATACGATGTATTCCTGATGCTGGATTCCTTCATCCGCAGGCAGGAAAGCCGGGGACTGTCTTATTCCCAGGAGAAGTGCTGCCGGATGTTCGGCGTATCCCGTTCCGGCTATAACGCATGGAAGGAGCGCCGGAAAAAACTGGATGCGGTGAGAGCAGCCAAAGAACTGGAAGAAGAAAAGCTCAAAGAAATGTTCCGGGAGGTCGTGAAGAAGCTCTGCTACGTGCCGGGCAAGCGTACCTTCCGGACTTTTCTGTGGCGTGACCACGGGGTCTCCATCTCCGTGAAGAAATGCCGCCGGATCATGAATGAGATGAATCTGGTGCCGAACCGCCCAAAGAAAGATGCCTACAAGAACCGCGCGACCCATGACCATGAGACAAAAGCCCCGAAGAACCTTGTGGGGCAACAGTTCAGGGTGGCACCCCGTCAGGTCATTCTCACGGACATCACCTACCTTTACTACGGTTATGACCGGAGCCTGTTCTATCTCTGTGCTTTTAAAGATGCCTACACCACAGAGATCCTTGGCGGCGCTGTCAGCCGTACGATGGATGTTTCCCTTGTAAAAGCTGCCTATGACCGGATGATGAAAGACCACGGCAGTGAACTCCATGAACCCGGCGTCCTGGTGCATTCCGACCAGGGATCACAGTACCTTTCCACCACGTTCAGGCAGCTCCTTTCCGATGACGGTTTCCTGCAGTCCACATCCAGGCGCGGAAACTCCCGGGATAATGCGCCGATGGAATCCTTTTTCGGCAGGATGAAGTGCGCCATCCTGGACATCGTGGCGCTCTGCAGGTCTTATGATTCCGTCAGGACACTGGTGGAAAACTACCTCCATGCCTACAACCACACGATCTATCAGAATGACCTCGCAGGCCTGACGCCGGCGGAGTATTACATCTATGTCACAACTGGTGTCTATCCCTGTGAGGATTACTATGGGGTAAAGCCTTCTGAAATGATGACCATTGGGGAATACGTAAAGAAGCGCATGGAAGTGGCCGCAAAGAAAGAGGAAAAGCGGCGGGAACAGATCCGCCGCCGGAAGGAACAGAAGGAAGATGACGGGAGGATGACCTGTCCGCCGGAAGTCCGTGCTGCCAAAGACCTTGTAGTACTGAAACGCCTGATCGGACAGCATAAAGGGATACAGAAGGAGGCGTCTGCCTGGATCAAAAAGAACCAGGCGGATATCCAGGCTTCAGAAGAAGCCATCCGCAGGCTGCAGGGCACCCTGGAAAAGGCTGTTGCCGCCACCCTGTTTCTGAAAACAGTCCCAGAAAATACCAGACTGGAGTTGTGGTACCCGGTCAATTGGGAGAAATATCCTGAACTGGATTACCGCAATGAAATGGATGGCCTGTATAGCAATGATCCGCTCAAACAGTTCCGTGAAGAAAACGGCCAGCTGCTAACCGGCAGGAAATATAGAAAACATGTCGCCTGAAGATCCCGGACTCAGTCCCGTTCCGCTTTCCGGGAAGTCAAGGGTAAAATGAACCGCGCCTCGGCGCGGCCCTTGACTTCCCGGAATTCCCGCCGTCCACGTTTCCCGCGCGACGGGAAGCAGACATAAACCTAAAGTCTTCCCCGTCGCGTTACTCATTATACGGCGGGAACCGCTCCACTACAAAACCG
>DFHD01000067.1:4270-5452 GCA_002372545.1 Lachnospiraceae bacterium UBA3732
GGGGAGGCGCGCTCTGGAAAGCAGACGGGTCTCCCGCCGGGCTTTTTGGCGTACTGTCATGAGGCTGTCCTGCTTTGTCTGTTTCATGTCCCGCCCTGTCTTTCTGAAGTCCCTCCTTGTCTAAACCAGGTCCTGCCTTGTCTATGCAATGTCCCGATTTGTCTTCCACAGTCCCTGCCTGTCTAAATCCAATCCCGGCTTGTCTGAATCACGTCCTGATCTGTCTAAAATTTGTCCTTGACAATCGAACCGGTTTATCCAACGTTACAATCCCCAATCTCTTTAGCTTGACATTTTGCGGAAATGCGGTAATAATATATTTTTAATAAAGCGGATATGAGGAATACCTTATTGTATAAATCAACGGAAATGGGAAAAACAGATGTTTAAAAGAAAGATATACGACTCACTATTATCTTGGAAAAAAGAATCTGACGGCAGAACAGGTTTGCTTATCGAGGGTGCCAGGCGTGTCGGTAAATCTACTATTGTGGAAGAATTTGGAAGAAAAGAATATGACAGTTATATCCTGATTGATTTTTCCATAGCCCCTAAAGCTGTGATTGATCTGTTTGATGATATGTCTGATCTAAATTATTTCTTTCTTCAGCTGCAATTGCAGTATCGGGTAGATCTGAAACAGAGAAAGTCCTTGATTATTTTTGACGAGGTGCAGTTATGCCCAAAGGCACGTCAGGCAATAAAGCATCTTGTAAAGGACCATAGGTATGATTATATAGAAACCGGCTCATTGATTTCTATTCGAAAAAATGTTAAGGATATTTTGATCCCCAGCGAAGAACGGAAAATCAGCATGTATCCCATGGATTATGAAGAGTTTCTTTGGGCTATCGGTGACAACATGACATATCCGTTAATAAAAAAATGTTATGAAGCCGCAAAACCGTTGGGTGACAGTACTAATCGAAAGTTGATGCGCGATTTCAGATTATATATGCTTGTGGGCGGCATGCCACAGGCAGTCAAAGAGTATTTGGCCAGTAACAACTTCCGAATGGTAGATATGGTAAAAAGGGACATCTTACATCTGTACGAGGATGACTTTAGAAAAATTGATCCGACAGGACGGATCAGCATGTTGTTTGATGCTATTCCCTCTCAGTTGAATAATAACGCTTCCAGATATCAAGTATCCAGCATTCTGGAGAATTCTCGGGCGGG
>DFHD01000024.1 GCA_002372545.1 Lachnospiraceae bacterium UBA3732
GATGAACCGACCAACCATCTGGATATGGAGGCGATCACCTCCCTTAACAATGCGCTCATCAAGTTCCCCGGCGTTGTGCTTTTCGCCTGCCAGGATCATCAGTTCATTCAGACAACAGCCAATCGTATTATGGAGCTGACAGAGTCCGGCCTGATCGATAAGCAGACCACCTACGATGAATATCTGGCAAATGATGAGCTCGCCAGAAAGCGTCAGGTCATGAATTTTGATGTAACCGATTAAAAAAACCGGACCGGATTACCGGTCCAGTCCGTATACATACCGGGTAAAGCGTTCGGCAGAGGTGATATTTCCCGATTTGATTCCGGGGAAGCCCAGATAAAGCTTTTTGCCAAAGCCGAAGGCCTTTGCAAATTCGGTATCGGATATATCCAGTGCGAAGCCGGTCTTTTCGCCGGCTTCATTTTCGAAGGTGACCAGATACTGTTCCACGGCGGCGTAGGTCTCTCTTGTCAGTACGGTTTCCACGGGATAGAAGATCGCCATGCCGCTGCAGTAGGTAACGCCGTCCATGTCGGAGAAGGCAACGTCATAATAACCGTTGAAGCACTCCATGGGAAAACTTTCATAGACTGAGCCGTTGGGATTCTCGTTATACTCCTTTTCGTAATTGACGGGGTCGAGGTACACATCCAGGTTTTTCTGAATCCGGTAGCCTTTATCCTTTCCGATCGAAGCAGTATATTCGTCAATGGCTTCCAGATTCAGTGCTTCCTTATCCGGTAAATTGATCACGGCGTAGGAAATGGAAACCGGCCGGGTGTTCCGGTAAATGGTGATGGAAATCCGGGTAACGATGAAAAGGACTACCAGAGGAATGATGATGTGCCACTTATAACAGAAGAAAAAGTAGCTGATCCGCTGTCTGCGGGTCATGGTGCTTGTGATCTCTCTGTAGCGTGCGCGCTTTTCCTTCCTTCGTTCTTTTCGGGAAAGACCGTGAAGGCTGAGCCGGTCCTCGCCGGGCTCCTCGGTGGGTTTCTCTTCGAATTCTTTCAGCATTTGCCGCATGTTGTTTTGCTCCTGTCCGTAAGATCGTTGGATTTGCTCCATGCATCATAACATAAATCAAAGCCCGGGTCAAAGACTACGCGCTGAACAGTTGAAGATCAGCACAGTTAAAGCATATTAAAAAGGACATAGAAAATGAACGAACCGCTTACTCCCAAAGAAAAAAAGAAAAAAAAGAAGAGAAGAGTGCTGCATACATTCTTCCGCATCCTGCTGATCCTGTTTGCCGTAGGGATCGTGATCAATGCCGGAATCGTCCTCTTTACGGTGATCCGGCATAAAAAAAGACTGAAGAGCGAGGAGGAACTGATCTGGCCGGCACGGGGAAAGGTGATCTCCGTGGACGGACATGATATCTATGCCTGGGACGGAGGAAATCCGGATGCCGAGCATACGATCCTGTTTCTTCATAATAATGGTTCGGCAGACAGTGCGGTTTCGCTGGAACCCCTCTTTGAAAAGCTGGAGAAGGATTACCGGCTGATCTACGCAGACAGGAGCGGAAATGGAAGAAGTCCGAGCAGGAAGGGGTCCGGGGAGCTGGATGCCCAGCTCAGCGATATGCGCGGCGTTTTGAAAAGATTTGAGGTAAAAGGACCTGTTGTGCTCTGTGGTATCGGCAGCGGCGGACTGCTGGCGGATTACTGGGCATCCACGGCTCCCTCCGAGGTGGAGGCGGTGATCGGGATCGGCTCGTTTACCGTAGATGACTTTGAAGGGATGGAAAGAGACGATTATTGTACTTTCAAAAAGTGGATACTGGTCCGCTTTTCCTCTCTGGGCTTCCACCGTTACGTGAAGAGCATATATCCGGAGAATATCGGCAATGTGTATACGGAGCGTCAGATGCTGGAGAGAAAAGCGCTGATCTCCAGGGGGTATTATACGAAAAGCGCGTATCGGGAAGACTACTGGATGGTGGATAATGCGGCAAAGCTGGGAAAGGCGGGCTTCCCCAAGGATACTCCTGTACTGGAGCTGCTTGGCAATGTTACCTTTCCGGAATATCTCGCGGCGGATGAGCAGGTGAAGAAGGAACTGGACGATGCGACGAAGGGCAATGCCGGGGCGGATATTCAGAAGCTTTCCGAAGAAATCAATAAGGACAGGTTTGCTTATTATAAGCAGTTTTCCAATGTAAAAACCGTGGAGATGGCAGGACCGATTGAGATATTTGTCTTTGATCCGTCGGGAGTAGCCCGTGAAATTGATCAGTTTTTACAAGGGATTTCCGCAGAATAATGGGATTTTGCGGGAGACTATGCAACAAAATGTACAAAAAATCCGAGAAAATCGAAAAAAACACTTGATAATTTGTCTAATATGCCCTATAATAGCAACAGGTCGCAGGTAAGACTGCGATGATTTCTAACGTTTTTACGACGGCGGCGTCTGGACTGACAGCGCAGAACCGGCGTTACCTGTTTCGGACAGGTGATAAGGGGCGGGCCGAAGAAAGGGCAAAACCTGACGTAAAACATCACAAGCCAAAAGGAGGGTTTTTTTGTGAAAAAGTTCAAGAAGGCAATGGCGCTCTCTTTAGCAGCAGCTATGGGTCTCTCTCTTGTAGCGTGCGGTAAGGACGATGACAAGACAGAGTCCAAGGAGACAGAGGCAGCAACAGAGGCAGCGACAGAAGCAGCAACAGAAGCAGCAACAGAGGGTGGTGACACAGAAGCAGCAACAGAGGCAACTACAGAAGCAACCTCTAACAGTGATGCTGACGCACTTGTAGCAGCTATCACAGATACTTCTACAAGCATCAACGTTTACTCCTGGAACACAGAGCTGGGTGACAGACTTGCTTACTTCAACTCCAAGTATCCTGAGTACGCTGATCTGGTTGTTTACCAGAACCTTGGTCTCGGCGGAACATCCGATGACTACAAGTCCGCTATCCAGAACGCAATCGATGCAGGTGGCGCAAGCTATCCTTCAATCATTGCATGCGATAACGACGTTGCTCTTTACTTCCTGCAGTCTGATTATATCGTTCCCGTTTCCGAGATCGGTATCACAGCTGATATGTACTCCGAAGCTTTCGACTACACTGTAGAGTATGCTACAGTTGATGGCGAGCTGAAGGGTCTTACATGGCAGGCAGCTCCTGGATGCTTCATCTACAGAAATGATATCGCTGATGAAGTTCTGGGCGCTCATGATGAGGCTACTGTTCAGGAAGCTGTTAAGGATTGGGATGCTTTCCTTGCAACTGCTGACAAGATGAAGGAAAAGGGCTACAAGATGCTGTCCGGCCCGGATGATGTTAAGTATGTATACCTTGATCAGAGATCTTCTGCATGGGTAATTGATGACAAGCTTAACGTAGACAAGGCAGTTACAGATTACCTTGAGATGGCTAAGAAGCTGTACGATGGTGATTACACAAACAAGACTGCAATGTGGAATGATGACTGGAATGCAAACTTCTCCGGTGACGTATTCGGTTACTTCGGATGTACATGGTTTGTATACTGGTGCATCCCTGCAGATTCCAAGTTCGCTGGAAACTGCACAATGGTTCAGGGTCCTGCTGCATATCACTGGGGTGGTACATACCTTGGTGTAACTGCTGACTGCCCGAACAAGCCGCTGGCTGCTCTGGTTCTGTACACACTGTGCTGCGACCAGGAAACAATGGCTAAGCTGTCCGAGGAAACTCTGGACTTCGTAAACAACAAGGCTGCTATGAAGAGCCTGATCGATGCTGGCAAGGGTGCTTCTGATGTCCTTGGCGGACAGAACCCGCTGTCCATCTGGTATGAGGCAGCTCAGGGTATCTCCCTGAAGAACGCTACAGAGTATGACTCCACAATCAATGGTTTCATGGATACTGCTTCTGCAGCTTACAACTCTGGCGAAGTTAAGTCCGTTGATGATGCTGTAGCAAACATCAAGAACGACGTTAAGAGCGCTTACTCCTTCATCAATGTAGACTAATTCTACAGATTGAAGTAAAGCACAAAAAAGAATTGTAATTTCATAATTACGATGCTTGTTATGCACCGGGAGAAATCCCGGTGCATAATTAAAAAAAAGTCGAAAACAAATGCACTGTTGGACATTTTTATAAGGGGTACAGATGGGCTTAAGGCTGTGCCTCTTATAAAAATGTCTGACAGGGTGGAGCAAAATATTTTCTACGGGGAAGTGAACTCATGAAGAAAAAAACAGTAGAATATGGGAAATATGGCTATCTGTTCATTCTCCCATTCTTCCTGGTATATTTAGTATTTCAGCTGTATCCCCTTCTTTATACCCTGTACCTCAGCTTTGTTGAGTACTATCAGTATAAGTCCAAATGGGTCGGACCCAAGTTTGTGGGATTCGAGAACTATGTGGAACAGCTGAAAGGTAATGGCGGACAGATGAACAGAACCATCGCGTCTATTCTGAACACGCTGGAAATCTGGATCATCAACTTTATTCCGCAGGTACTTCTTTCTTTGCTCCTCGCAGCATGGTTCACAGATACAAGTATCAAGCTGAAGGGAACCGGCGCCTTCAAGATCATGATGTTCATGCCGAACATCATTACAGCATCTTCTATCGCCGTTCTTTTCTACAGCCTGTTCTCCAGAAGCGGCCCGCTTCGGAATGCGCTTGTCAATATGCACGTCATTGGAAAGGACTACGACTTTATGGAGTCCGGTGCAGCAACCATCGGTCTGATCGGTTTCATGCAGTTCTGGATGTGGTATGGCAATACGATGATTATTCTGATCGCAGGTATTCTGGGTATCAACCCGTCTCTTTATGAGGCGGCAATGGTGGACGGTGCAAGCGGAGGCCAGAACTTCCGGTACATTACATTCCCGCTTCTTATGCCGATCCTTCAGTTTACGCTGGTTACATCGGCTATCGGTGGTCTGCAGATGTTCGACATTCCGTCTCTGTTCAATGTCAATCAGAGTTACGACGGTCTGCCCAACTGGAAGTCTGAAACCATTACCATGTGGATCAAGAAACTTGGTTTCTCGTCCCGAAACTATGGTCGTGCGGCTGCGGCTTCAATGATCCTGTTTATTGTAACGCTTGTGATCTCCATGGTCTTCTTCGTTGCAACTAAGGAGCGTCAGCCGAAGCAGAAGCACGCAGTTCTGGAAGCGTAGAAAGGAGGATGTAGAATTGGCTAATCAGTCTGCTGGCGAGTTTGCAAGTTACTCTGCCAAAATCAGAACACATAAGATTGTTCGTACGATCGTCTGCGTCCTTCTTTGTATCATAAGTATCCTTCCGTTCTATGTAATGATCGTGAATGCAACTCTTGATTCCGATACGATCAAGACCGGTGTTCACCTCATTCCCGGAAAGATGTTTATGACCAACTTCCATGCTTTGATGAAGAAGGCATCCGGTATCGGTACCAGTATCTGGGGAGCTATGCTTCACAGTGCGCTGATCGCCGTTCCGGCTACGGTCATTCAGGTATACGTTTCTACTCTGACTGCATATGGTCTGACAGCGTATAACTTCAAGTTAAAGAAAGCAGCATGGGCATTCATTTATGCCATCATGATGATTCCTGCACAGGTTTCCATCATTGGTTTCATGAGCCTTATGCAGAAGATTCACCTGTACGATACATACTGGCCGCTGATCATCCCCGCGGCAGCAGCACCTTCAACTGTTTACTTTATGAAGCAGTATATGTCAAGTGCGCTGTCTCTGGAGATCATTGAAGCAGCTCGTATCGATGGTTCCGGTGAGTTCTACACCTTCAATACGATTGTTCTTCCGCTGATGAAGCCGGCTATGGCAACACAGGCCATCTTCGCATTCATCGCATCCTGGAACAACCTGTATACACCTTCTATGATCCTGGTAGATCCGAAGAAGAAGACACTTCCTATGTTCATTCAGTCCCTGCGTTCAGAGCAGTTCCGTTCTGACTACGGTGTTATCTACATAGGCCTCTTCATCACGGTCGTACCGTTGATCGCAGTATACTTTGCACTTTCAAAGTATATCATTGCCGGTGTTGCACTTGGTGGTGTAAAGGAGTAATCCTAAAATTCATATGAGTTTTCGAAGCCGTCGGTTTTCTGGCGGCTTCTTTTTTCCCGAATATATATAGTTTTGTCTGGTGTTAAGTGCAGTTCATTTTTCTGCAACATGTGAAGCGAAAATTTACGATGTGTACGGAGTTTTATTCTTTTATTGTGAGTTTTCTCAGTCCGTTAATTGAGAAACAAAAGAATAAGATAAAAATGCTGAAAATGGACTGTGATAAATTTATGAAAAAGGTTGACTTACCTATTTGTTTTGACTAAACTATATACGTTGTCCTATGAGAGAGACAGCATTACAAAATTCGACAGTTGTTTTTCATCAATGTTTTGAAAATTGAGCATACACAGGATCTGTGTATTCCGGAGGTTAGACATGATTTTGGGTAAATACAGAAAAAGAATTCTTGCAGGTACTGTTGCGGCTGCCATGGTATTTTCCTTTGCCGGCTGCGGAAAGAAGAAGGAGTCCGAGCAGGAGAAGCTGACCAGTACTGTGGTTTATTCCGTTGAGGATGCTGATGCCACAGAAGTCATGAAGGTCGGCGATGCCATAGTTCACCTGGATGATATCCTGGTCTATATTTTTCAGGAAATGTATCAGTACAGTGTTACGCCCGATACCGTAGGGCCGCTTGAGGTCACCATCCGTAAGGAAACGCTCAGTAACATTCGTACCAATTATATTATCTATGATGTAGCCATGCATAACAATGTAGAGGTTTCAGATGAGGATAAGGCGCTTGCCCAGCAGTATGCAGATAATTTTATCAATGTATTTAAGCCTCTGATGGATCTTTATGGTGTAAATGCCGAGGCTGTTTATGACAGCTTCTATACACAGATGGTGGTAACCAAGTTCCAGAATGATATCAAAAATCAGCTTGGCCAGAAGATTCAGGATTCGGTAAATGAACAGTATAAAGACGTTCGCTTCTTCGACATTTATCAGGTGGTATTCCCTTATGTTGAGGTTCAGGAATCCGGTGAACCGGTCAAAAATGAGGATGGCAGCTTTAATGTGTATGATGATGCAAAGAAGAAAGAAATCAAGGCCAATGCAGAAGCTGCAGCAAAAGAAATCAGTGCCGGTGCAGATCCCGAGGCAACTGCCGAGAAGTATGAAGTGAAGACTTTTTCCACATCAACAGTCGGATTTGACGGCGCATATTCCGAACCGATGAACGGCGAGCTGCTTGCTCTGAAAAAGGGTGAGGCGTCCAAAATCTATGATAACGGAAACTGCTACACCTTCTATGTGATCCTGAATCCGGATAATCCGGATATGCGGGATTATTATGCATATACCATCGCCTCCAATTATGTGCAGGACGAGTTTGAAAAGGTTCAGAATAAGTGGCTGCAGACCATTGAGATCGATGAAGAGGGCGATATGATCGGAACCGCCTTTGATGATATCGATATCGCGCATATGGCGGAAGTCATGCAGGCTCTGGATGTACAAGCGGAGGAGGATACATCCCATAAGGATGCGGCCACCACTACGGAGAGTAAGTAAGCGGCGGGGAACTGCACTCTCGAATAAGCATTCTGCGCAATAGTCGCATTAATTTAAAACATCAGCACTAGTTATTTTGCAAACGATGTACCGGGCATAAGGATAACAAGATAATCAGATTACAAAAAATCAGAAAATAAAAAAAGTCTTTTCAGAAGGAGTGTCGTAAAATAGAATATGACACTCCTTTTTTGCGGTTTCGGAAAGAAGCGCTTCATCAACCCCAAATGGTATATGCACAGGGAGCAGGATAGAAATGAACATACGTGAACAATTTGAAAAAGAAGAGCATGAACGGCTCAGCCCCTATGCGGCCTTTGCGGATGAAACAAAGGGAAGGAGCAGAAGCGAAGAGGAGAGCGACATGCGGACGGCCTATCAGCGGGACAGGGACAGGATTATCCATTGCAAGTCCTTTCGCCGCCTGAAGCATAAGACGCAGGTTTTTCTCGCACCCTACGGTGATCATTACAGAACGCGTCTGACCCATACGCTGGAGGTTTCCCAGATTGCCAGATCCATGGCCAAGGCGCTTCGTCTGAATGAGGAGCTGACGGAAGCTATAGCGCTGGGGCATGATATCGGTCATACGCCCTTCGGTCATGCCGGAGAGAGGGCACTCGCCAGAGTGAGCGGAAGGAGCTTCAGCCATCATGTGCAAAGTGTAAGAGTGCTTGAGCGTCTGGAGAACGGCGGGAAGGGGCTGAATCTTACCCATGAGGTGCTGGATGGCGTGCTGAACCATAAGACGAGCCTGCATCCTGAAACGCTGGAGGGAAATCTGGTCCGGCTTTCGGATAAGATCGCGTATATTAACCATGATATTGACGACGGCATCCGGGCAGGTGTTTTTACGGAAGAGGAGCTGCCGAAGGCATGCACGGATATTTTGGGCCACAGTACCCGGGACCGGATCAATACGATCATCCATGATGTGATCCGGGAATCTATGGGTAAATCTGAGGCTGCGGCTTCCGAAGAGGTCTGGGAGGCACTCCTGTCGCTTCGGAAATATATGTTTCAGACACTTTATGTTAACCCGGCGGTGAAGGGAGAGGAAGGAAAAGCAGAGCGCATCATTATGATCCTCTATGAATACTATCTGGAGCATCCGGAGGAGCTTCCGGAGGAATACCGGAAAATAGCGGAGGAAGAGGACCAGGTGGCGGCTGTAATGGATTATATCGCCGGAATGACGGATAATTATGCAACACTCAGATTTCAGGAGCTTTATGTGCCGCATTTCTGGGGCAGAGTATAGGGGGGAGATTGTTTGTTTTATCCTGAAGAGATCATAGAGGAGGTACGCAGCCGGAATGATATTGTGGATGTGATCTCTGGCTATGTGGGACTCAAAAAAGCAGGGAGGACATATAAATGCTGCTGTCCCTTTCATAATGAAAAAACGCCATCCTTCACCGTGAGCCGCGAAAAGCAGATGTATCACTGCTTCGGCTGCGGAGTAGGCGGCAATGTATATACGTTTTTAATGAAATATGATAATCTGACGTTCCCCGAGGCGCTGAAGACCCTGGCGGACCGGGCTGGAGTCAGCCTGCCGGAATCGGAGCTTACGCCAAAGGAAAAGCAGGAGATCAGCAGGAGGGAAAAGCTGTACGAGGTCAATAAGGCCGCGGCCGGCTACTATCATTACCTTCTTCTGAAATCCGAGCGGGGAAAGCTGGGAAGAGATTATTACGAGAACAAAAGAGGCTTTACCAGGGAGACCATAGCACAGTTTGGCCTTGGCTTTTCGGATATTTATGCGGATGACCTCTATAAATATCTGAAGAGCAAGGGATATCCGGATGAGCTGATGCGGGATGCCGGGCTTGTGGTTTTCGATGAGAAAAGGGGACCGCATGATAAATTCTGGAACAGAGTCATGGTACCCATTGCCGATCAGAACGGCAGGGTGATCGCCTTTGGAGGACGTGTGCTGGGAGACGGAAAGCCTAAATATATGAATTCCAGCGAAACGGATATATTCAATAAGAGCCGCCATCTCTTCAACATGAACATGGCAAAACGGAGCCGTAGGAAGGGCTTTATTCTTTGCGAGGGTTACATGGATGTGATCTCTCAGTATCAGGCCGGCTTTGATAATGCAGTGGCGTCTCTGGGAACGGCCTTTACCTCCGGCCAGGCCAGCCTGCTGAAACGGTATTCCAGTGAAATTTATCTGGCATACGACAGCGACGGTGCAGGCCGGGCAGCGACCATGAAGGCAATTCATATTCTCCGGGAGGCGGAGATGCAGCAGCGGGTGATCCGCCTCAGCCCGTGGAAGGATCCGGATGAGTTCATCCGGAATGAGGGTGCTGAGGCATATGAAGAGCGGATACGTGAGGCAATGCCCGGGAGAATGTTCGAGATCGAGCTCATGGCAGAGGAGCATAATCTCTTTGATCCGGAGGAAAAGACGGCCTTTATCAAGGCAGCGTCGGCAAGCCTTGCGGAAATAGACGATGTGGCTACACGGCAGAGCTACATGGAGGCCGTTGCCAGAAAGTATATGATCGAGCCGGAGATTCTCAAACGGGAGACAACGGCTGTCGGCATGGCCGGTCTTGCGAAAAAAAAGCCGGAGGAGCTGCGGGAGAGGGAGACCCTTCGCAGAAAGGAGGCTGAGCCGCCGGAGACGGCAGCGGGAGCGTATCTTCTCTCTGTTATGGTGGCAGATCCGGCCCTGTTCCGAAGGTTGAAGGATGTGATCTCGCCGGAGGATTTTATTGGCGAACCGCTGCATACGGTTGCGGAACGCATATTCCAGCAGGTGAAGGATACGGGAACGGCAGTGCCGGCCGCAATCATCAGCCTGTTTGATGAAGCGGAGCAGCAGGAGCTGGTGAGCCGGCTTCTCACCCGGGAGTTCCCCTTCAAGCTGGGAGATGATGATTATAATCAGGCAGTTACGGACATTGTGATCCGGGTCAAGCTGCTCCGGATTGAAAAGGAACAGAGAGAAGCTTCGGATGCGAATGCCATTCAGCTTGCCCGGAAAAAGAACCAGATCAGGAATCTGCGTATCCGTTTTGATCAGTAAGATCAATTCAGCTGCATTTGATATATAAGTCATGATATGCAGCTGTATTTGATACATATAAGGTAAATGTTCCCCTCTGAACAATTACCATATAAGAAAGGAACGAAATATGGAAGAAAAGGAAAAGAAGACGAGGAAGACAACCAAGAAGAAGGAGACAGCTCCGGCAGCTCCTGCCAGTGAAGCTGGCGCAAAGGGTACAGAGGCGACGTTTCAGAAAAAACTGGAAATGATCCTGGTGGAAGCCAGAAAGAATAAGAACGTGATCCAGGATGATGAGATCATCAAATATTTCCGGGATACACCGGACTTTCTGAACGAGGAATACATGACCCGTGCTCTGGATTTCTTTGAGAAGAATAAGGTTGATGTCCTCAGTGTGACCGATGAAGATCCGGAATATGTACCGGATGATGATTTTGATGATCTGGACGATGAAGAGGAAATCGATCTCGATCAGATCGACCTCAGCGTTCCCGAGGGGATCAGTCTGGAGGATCCGGTCCGGATGTATCTGAAGGAAATCGGCAAGGTTCCGCTTCTGACCGCAGATGAAGAGATCGAGCTGGCCATGAAGATGGAAGAAGGGGATGAGGACGCCAAGAAGAAGCTGGCTGAGGCAAACCTCAGGCTGGTGGTCAGCATCGCCAAGCGTTATGTGGGCCGCGGCATGCTCTTCCTTGACCTGATCCAGGAAGGAAACATGGGCCTTATCAAGGCGGTTGAGAAGTTCGATTACCGGAAGGGCTATAAGTTCTCCACCTATGCGACCTGGTGGATCCGTCAGGCCATCACCAGAGCCATTGCCGATCAGGCCAGAACCATTCGTATCCCTGTTCATATGGTTGAGACCATCAACAAGCTTACACGGGTTTCCCGCTCACTCCTGCAGGAGCTGGGGCGTGAACCTACCCCGGAGGAGATCGCCGATGAAATGGAGATTTCCGTAGAGCGCGTACGCGAGATCCAGAAGATCTCACAGGAGCCGGTATCTCTGGAGACTCCCATCGGTGAGGAGGAGGACAGCCATCTGGGCGACTTCCTGCCGGATGATGAGGTTCCCGCACCGGCTGAGGCAGCAGCATCCATGATCTTGAAGGAACAGATCAACGAAGTGCTGGATACTCTGACAGAGAGAGAACAGAATGTTCTCCGGCTCAGATTTGGTCTGGATGACGGCCATGCCAGAACACTGGAGGAAGTGGGTAAGACCTTTAACGTTACCCGTGAGCGGATCAGACAGATCGAAGCGAAGGCTCTTCGCAAGCTGAAGAAGCCCAGCCGCGCAAATAAGCTGAGAGAATTCCTGGAGTGATGATAGAACAGAAGAATCCGGAAGCCGGTGAAAGAAATAGGAATAATCCGGGAATCTGAGAAAGAGAACAGAAGAATCCGGAAGCCGGTGAAAGAAATAAGAATAATCCGGGAAATGGTGAGGATGAAAAGTAATAAACCGGAAAACAGTGAGAAAAAAATGCGGCCCGGGGAAGAGGCAGTGTCTTCGAGCCGGGAGGAAGTGGAACTTACAGCGGGACAGGCGGAAACGGAACTTACAGCGGGACAGGCGGAAACGGAACTTACTGCCGGACAGGTGGAAGTGAAATCGAACGCGGAACAAACGAAAGCGGAAGAAAAAAGAGGAGGACAGTGGGAAAAGCTGCTCTCCCCGCGGCTCCGCGTGATCGGCAGCATGGTTCCGGGGCAAAAGTCTGTTGCGGATATTGGCTGCGACCATGCCTATCTGGCCATCCATCTGGCCATGCATGAGCCGGATAGAAGAGTATTTGCTATGGATGTCCGACGGGGGCCTCTTTCCCGCGCGGAAGAAAATATCCGAAAGGCCGGACTTACGGACAGGATTACCATCCGCCTTTCCGACGGCTTTCAGGCGCTTTCGCCGGGAGAGACGGAAGCGGCTGTTCTGGCAGGCATGGGAGGCGGCCTGATAGCCGGTCTTCTGATCAGGGGGAAGTCTCTTTTTTTGCCCGGCTATACGCTGGTGCTTTCGCCGCAGTCCGAACCGGAGAAGGTAAGGAGATTTCTGCGGGAGGAGGGGTTTGCCATCCTGCAGGAAGAGCTGGTGACCGAAGAGGGCAAATTCTATCCTGTAATCATGGCAGAGAAGAGTTTTCGGGGAAACTGCGCAGTTGAAAGTACGGAAAAAATAATCCGGCAGGAAAGCGCAG
>DFHD01000063.1 GCA_002372545.1 Lachnospiraceae bacterium UBA3732
CAGAAGAGTTGCTCTGTACGGTATCGATCAGCTGATCGCATGGAAGCAGGAAGATAAGAAGAACTGTGGCGTAGGCGTGATGACAGATGACATCATCCGTCTGAGAGAAGAGATCTCCGAGCAGATCCGTGCACTGGAAGGCATGAAGAAGATGGCAGAGATCTATGGCTTTGACATTTCCAAGCCGGCTTCCAATGCAAAGGAAGCTGTACAGTGGCTGTACTTCGGCTATCTGGCAGCGATCAAGACACAGAACGGTGCAGCAATGTCCGTAGGTCGTGTTTCTACATTCCTTGATATCTATATCGAGAGAGACCTGAAGAAGGGCATCCTGACAGAGTCTGAGGCACAGGAACTGATCGACCATATGACCATGAAGTTCCGTATGGTTAAGTTCGCAAGAATTGAGTCCTATAACCAGCTGTTCTCCGGTGACCCGGTATGGGCTACTCTGGAAGTCGGCGGTATCGGTATGGACGGACGTTCCATGGTAACAAAGAACGACTTCCGTTTCCTGCATACTCTTGAGAACATGGGTCCCTCACCCGAGCCGAACCTGACCGTTCTTTACTCTTCTGCACTTCCTGAGGCATTCAAGAAGTATGCAGCATGGATTTCTGTAAAGACAAGCTCTATCCAGTATGAGAACGATGACGTTATGAAGCCGATCTGGGGCGATGATTACTCCATCTGCTGCTGCGTATCCGCAACACAGACAGGTAAGGAGCTTCAGTTCTTCGGCGCTCGTGCTAACCTGGCTAAAGCCCTTCTGTATGCGATCAATGGTGGTAAGGATGAGAATCCGAAGTTCTTTGATAAGGCTACAGGCAAGCCGCTGCAGGTTGCTCCGGCATTTGCACCGATCACTTCCGAGTACCTTGACTATGACGAGGTTATGGAGAAGTACAAGGTTATGCTCAACTGGCTGGCATCCCTGTATGTAAACATCCTGAACCTGATCCACTACATGCATGACAAGTACTACTATGAGGCTGCCGAGATGGCTCTGATCGATACCGATGCAAGACGTACATTTGCAACCGGTATTGCAGGCTTCTCCCACGTAATTGACTCCCTGTCTGCGATCAAGTACGCAAAGGTTAAGGTTATCCGCAATCCGGAGACCGGCCTTGCTGAGGACTTCGAGGTAGAAGGCGAGTTCCCGAAGTATGGTAACGATGATGACAGAGCAGATGAGATCGGCGTATGGCTTCTGAAGGAGTTCATCACAGACGTTAAGAAGAACCACACCTACAGAAATTCCGAGCCGACAACATCTATCCTGACCATTACCTCCAACGTTGTTTACGGTAAGTTTACAGGCAACCTTCCGGATGGAAGACGCGCATGGACTCCGTTCGCACCTGGTGCAAACCCGAGCTACGGCGCAGAGACCAGCGGACTTCTTGCATCTCTGAACTCCGTAGCCAAGATTCCGTACAAGTGGGCACTGGATGGTATCTCCAATACCCAGTCCATGAACCCGAGTGCACTTGGACATGATGATGATGAGAGAGCTGAGAAGCTTGTAAGCGCTATGGATGGTTACTTTGATCAGGGCGCTCACCACCTGAACGTAAACGTATTCGGTAGAGAAAAGCTTGAGGATGCTATGGCTAATCCTGACAAGCCCGAGTACGCTAACTTCACCATTCGTGTATCCGGTTATGCCGTTAAGTTCATCTCTCTGACAAAAGAGCAGCAGCTTGACGTTATCTCCAGAACATTCCACGAACACATGTGAAAACAAGGTTGAAATGGCCGGCCGTGTGCCTGCTTGCAGAGCACACGGCCAGGACATTACCAACCGCAAAACGCATGAGGGTGTAGAAATTTTGCGTAGCAAAATTGCGGGAACCCGAATGCGTTTAGAATCGCGAGAGCTGCGGAGCAGCGTAGCGATTCGTATTATCACATTAATGTGAAAATAGGGGAGTAGCGGACGTTAATCCGTATTTTCACAATAATAGGTATATTTGCAGCCCTGCAATCCCTTGCAGGGCTGTATTTCTAAATTCAAAACTGTTCAGCAGCATTTCTGAACAGTTACAATTCAATCAATTAAATTCAAACGAAGGGAAATAAGAACATGGAAGAACGCATCACCGGACTGGTAAACGCAACCGAAAGCTTTGGCGCGGTAGATGGTCCCGGCATCCGTTTTATCGTATTTATGCAGGGCTGCCGCATGCGCTGCCGTTACTGCCATAACCCGGAAACCTGGAGCATGGAGGGCGGGGTTGAACGTACGCCTGAAGAAGTATTCGAGCAGGCAAAAAAATACCAGTCCTACTGGAAAAACGGTGGAGGAATTACCGTCAGCGGAGGAGAAGCTCTTCTGCAGATCGATTTCGTAACCAGACTGTTTGAAATCTGCCACGAAAACGGGGTGAATACCTGTCTGGATACCGCGGGAAATCCCTTCACGAGAGAAGAACCCTTTTTCTCAAAGTTTAATAAGCTGATGGAAGTTACAGATCTCTTCATGCTGGATATCAAGCAGATCGATGAGACAAAGCATAAGGATCTGACCGGCTTTACCAATAAAAATATCCTGGAGCTGGCGCAGTATCTTTCAGATAACGGAAAGAAGATGTGGATCCGCCATGTCCTGGTACCCGGACTTACCACGGATGAAGAGGATCAGAAAAAGCTGGCCGAATTCATCCATACGCTTAAGACGGTGGAAAAGTCAGAGGTGCTTCCATATCATGCCATGGGCGTACCCAAGTGGGAAAAGCTGGGCATACCCTATAGCCTGAAGGATGTTAAAGCCCCGACTACAGAGGAAATTCAGCAGGCTGAGAAGTACCTGAAGTTCGATCAGGTGGTATGAGGATCCTATAAACCGGCTCACACATAAGCGGGTCGATGTTTTTATGTAGGTTTTGACAGCGGGTATATAAAGTGATAAAATAATACCACATTAAATTCAAGGAGGTGCAGCATGCATATTCAGTTGATCAATGAAAATAAAATAAAATGCACGCTCACCCGTGAAGAGTTGGAGGACCGGGAGATCACCGCTCGCGAAATGGAACAAAGAGGCGAGAGGATGTGGAATCTGTTCAGAGAGGTGATCCGTCAGGCGGAAGAGGAGGTCGATTTTCGACCGAATGAATCCCCCCTTAAGATTGAGGTTATGCAGAGCAGCGAGGAGATGATCCTCGTGATCACGAAGGACTCCGGCGAAGCGAAGGATCCGGGAGAGCAGCTGACAGAGAATCTGGCCGCACTGTTTAATTCGCTGGCGATGAGAAGGGCGCAGACGACGGATGATAAAGCAGGGCAGCAGAAGACAGCGAAGAAGCCGTCGCAAAAGCCGTCGCAGAACGGAACTAAGCGTGTCGGCGCGGCCAGCGCAGTTTTCCGTTTTGATGGAATTGAGGATGTGATCAGGGGCGCAAGGTATATTGCTCCGGCGTATCAGGGCGGATCAGTGCTCTTCAGGAATCATTCCGAGAACCGGTATTATCTGTGTCTCACCAGGACCGGGGAGGATGTTGCTGTTTTCTCCAAGTGCTGTCTGGCACTGACTGAGTTCGGATACGAAGGGGACTCTGCGGATAGCAGTATAGCCTATATGTATGAGCATTATGAAGTAGTGCTTCCGGAAAAGGCTGTTGCAGCGCTTGCAAAGCTCTAAACGGTGCACTGCCTGCACATGGCGCATGTTTTTGAAATAACAAACGACCGGCAGATCTTCGGGGAACATGCCCCGGGTAGTCTGCCGGTCATTTTTATATCCGTTTCCAGCCGGGATGGTTCCCCGGCAGGCTTATCTTTCTGCCATAATGGCATCCACAACAGCTTCCTTGGTGATGCCGAATTCCTTGAACAGGAGTCCGCCGGGAGCGGAAGTGCCGAAGGAAGTCATACCGATATTCTTTGCGGCATACCGGCTCCAGCCGAAGGTGGAAAGGGCTTCCACAGATACTCTGTTCGTAACGGCTGCGGGAAGAACGGCCTCGCGGTACTCGGCGGGCTGGTCCTCGAACAGCTCGACGCAGGGCATGCTGACAACCCGGGCATCCACGCCTCTGGCTGCAAGCTCTGCTTTTGCATCAAGCGCAACGGAGACCTCGGAGCCTGTAGCGATGATGATGGCTTCCGGTACCGCTTTGGTGGAATCTGCCAGAATATAAGCTCCCCGGAGAGCATCCTTCCCGGAACCCTCCAGCTGGGGAAGATTCTGGCGGGAAAGAATAAGCGCAACCGGCTTATCCTTGACATTCAGAGCAAAGTACCATGCGGCTGAGGTTTCTGCCGCGTCCGCAGGGCGGAAGCAATACATGTTCGGAAGAGAACGGAACATGGCCAGCTGCTCGATCGGCTGATGGGTAGGTCCATCCTCGCCGACGCCGATGGAATCATGTGTAAATACATAGGTAAGCGGAATTCCCATGAGGGCGGAAAGCCTTGCCATGGGCTTCACATAATCGCTGAATACGAAGAAGGTGGAAACATATGCCCGGAGGCCGCCGTGGAGAACAATACCGTTTCCGATGCCGGCCATGGCAATCTCCCTGACACCGAAGTGCAGATTTGCACCTGCCGGGTTCTCGGCGGAAAAATCGGAATAAGCCTTTATACTGGTCTTGGTGGAGGGCGCAAGGTCCGCAGCACCGCCGAACAGGTTAGGCAGAAGCTCTGCCGCAGCATTCAGAAGCTCCCCGGAGGAGGTTCTGGTTGCGGCCGCACCCTCCGGCTTTACGGAAAAGGCGGGGAGCTGGTACAGCTTTTCTGCAGCGGATGTATCGTAGTAGGAATCCCAAAGGGCTTTTTTCTCCGGGAAGGCCTCCGCGTAGCGTCTGAAGAGGTCATTCCATTCCGCCTCGGCATCCTTCCACTGCCGGGCAGCCTCGCTGCAGTAGGTATAAACCTCGTCGGGAACGGAAAAGGCTTCCTTTACAGGCCATCCCAGGTTTTCCTTCAGGGCGGCAACATTATCCTCACCCAGAGGCTCGCCGTGGGCTGAGGCCTTTCCTTCCTTGGCGGGGCATCCCGCACCGATCTTTGTCTTGATCTCAATGAGAGAGGGATGAACAGTGTCGGCCTTCGCGGCGGCGATGGCGGCGGCAATTGCCTCGATATCGTTGCCGTCCTCCACCAGGATCGTCTGGAAGCCGAAGCTCCGGAACCGGGCGCAAACATTTTCCCGGAAGGCGATATTGGTATCTCCCTCAATAGAAATATTATTGGAATCATAAAGAACGATCAGCTTTGAAAGTCCAAGAGTTCCGGCAAGGGACATGGCCTCGTAGGAGATGCCCTCCATCATGCAGCCGTCACCGCCGAGAACATAGGTATAGTGGTCAACTACCGGGTAGCCATCCTCGTTAAAAACAGAAGCAAGATGCTTCTCCGCCATGGCCATACCCACTGCCATAGCCATGCCGGCGCCCAGAGGGCCGGTGGTGGCTTCCACGCCAACGGTGTGCTTATATTCGGGGTGGCCGGGGGTCAGAGATCCTAGCTGACGGAAATTCCGGATATCCTCCATGGAAAGTCCGTAACCAAAGAAATGAAGCAGACTGTAGAGCAGCATGGAACCATGCCCGCCGGACAGGATGAACCGGTCGCGGTTTTTCCATTCGGGATTGGCAGGATTAGCTTTGAGAAAGCGTGACCAAAGGGTAAAGGCGGCGGGTGCCGCACCCAGAGGAAGTCCCGGATGTCCGGAATTGGCCTTCTGAATGGCTTCTGCTGAAAGCACGCGGATGGCGCTTACTGTCAAAGCGTCGAGTTCTTTTGTCGTTGACATATGCATGTCCTTTCTATGCGGCAGAGATCTGCTGTTATTGTTGGGTTGATTTGCATACCACGACTCACAGTATAACATATCTGAATAAAAAAATACAGAGAAACAGGAATATCTCTGTTTCTCTG
>DFHD01000034.1 GCA_002372545.1 Lachnospiraceae bacterium UBA3732
TCTCTCTGGGCAAGACGGAAGGCGGTTACCCACTTCTTTGTCTCTTCCAGATCGCCGGTGCCCACCTGATTCAGGTTTGCATTATTGGCCAGCTGTACCTCTTCCGGACGGAGTTTGTGGTTCAGGATCACCTCTTTGATCACCGTTGAACGCTTGATGACCTCATCATCATTCTGGAACTGATCCATCAGGTCATTCCGCATCTTTGCATGGTCGATCTGCTGAGGCGGATTCTGCTGCTCATTCTGATTCTCGTTCTGCATTTCCTGATGGATGTCATCCTGCATAAGCTGCTGAAGGACAACATCCTGTACATTGGCATTCCCCATCTCATTCTGGATCTGACCGAAAATGCCCTTCCAGTATGGCTCATCCCCATTCACGGCGTTCGCACGGTCCTGCTGTTCCTCCGTCAGGCGGCCGCCATTCATGATCGTACGAACAAGAGCCAGATCGGCGTTCCGCTGGTTTTCGTCTGCGTGTTCATTCAGAACCTGATTGATATTCAGGTTTCCGATCTCCTCTTCCTCCCGGACCGGATCATTGTTATTTTGAATACTGTTGTTCCGGGGAGCATCTCCCTGCTCACGCAGAATTTCATCATTCGGATTATTCCGTTCCAGAACCTGAACACCGTTCTGCTGAAGGGTATTCAGGAGTATCTGTGTATAGGCACTCTGCTGATCAGCTAATATCTCATCAAAACGCTGAAGCTCTTCTTTCGTGATATCTTCATTCTGTGCAAACTTTCGCACGATCTCATAATCCTTCAGGAACTCGGGGCTGTTCACATCCACCGCATTCTGCGCAGTCTGTACATTCTCTTCTGCAATGAATCTCCGGATCCTTTCCTGTCCAACCTCCTGATCATTATGCAGATCTATCATAATAGAATCAAAATACTGTCCGCCTCTTTCTCCCTGCAGAGAAGAAACCGTTTTGAGCCGCTGGGTTTCCTCAGGAGAAAGCGCATTTTCACCCTGAAGAATAGCCTTTTTAAAGATGGCACGGTCATTCTCAACCGTTTCCGGTCCAAAAAACTCATCTTCTCTCAATGCGGCAAGATTCTTCTGGACCTCCTCCGCTCCAATCTCATCCATCATCTTTTGATAGATCCGATTGGTGTAATTATTCATCTCAACATCTTCATCCGGAGCGTCGAAAACACGATCATATCTGGCTTTTTCTTCCGGCGTAAGAGAACGTGTACCGTTCCTGAGCGCTTTAACGCCAAGCTCATAATCCCGATTAAACTGTTCCTGATCGTTCTGCGCAATCTGATCGGTGTTCTCACCTGCATTCGGCTGCCCATCAGCACCGGGGGCCATCGCATCTGCATTTACTGTACCGGTATTAGCCGTATTGGTGTTTGTATTGGTATTTGAATTGGTATTGGCATTGGTATGCGCGTTGCTGTTTAATGTATTCTGCGCAAACGGACCGTTCTGATGCTTACGCCTGATCTCCTCATTCTTTCTCGTGACCAGCTTTTGTTTTGCTTCCTCTCTAAGGCCTGTCCAGTACTCTCCCTGATCCTCACCGTACCAATATGCCGTATTGTTCCGGTACTGCTCATCTACCGTAAGCCTCTGGCCTTTCGTATCGTGCATGACTACAACATACTGCCTTTTTTCAGCGATCTGATAATCATACTTCCTCTGCTCCTCGGGATCGAGTGTACCGAATTTACCATCCTTCGGACGCTGTATATTCTGCTGCTGTGCTTCCTGCTTAGCCTGATCTTTCAGTTCCGTCCAGTAAGCATCACTCGGATCGCCATCATCAATAACAGACTCAAAACGAAAAGCCTGCTCATCATTCATCGGCTTGCCGAACTCAACACAGCGGGCTACGGTAAGGTCAAAGGCCTTCTGATCCTTCGGATCAAGGGTTCCGTCTCCGCCCTCAAAAAGAGCCGGATCCGGAGCCTCCTCATCCTGGATCTCTTCCTGATCGACATCATCGTTCTGGTCGTTTTGACCATCCTGTTCATCCTGGCCGTTCTGCGTGTTATTTTCATCCTCCCGGTCGATCTCTTCCTGAAGCCGGTTCAGTTCATCATCCTCATTCGTATTCCGGCCTTCCTCCAGCTCATTCGGATCGATATCCCCGTAGACATCACGATCATTCACATTGACATCAAAAAAGTGGTTCAGATCGTTATGCTGTGCTTCCGCCTCATTCTGAACATTCAAATGACCGGGATCGCCGTCGTTCGTCCCGTTTTGTCCTCCGTTCTGCTCCCCATTATCCTCCTGACCCGGTATATCAAATTTCTTTTTCTCTGATAAATGACTCTGCAGACGTTTATCCTTGAAAGCCTCATTTTCAACCTCAGCCCAGAATGCGTCGTCACCTTCAAGGCGTTCATCAAACAGGATAGCTTTTTGTCCCCTGCTCAGATTGACACCCAATACCTGATTTATTCTCGCATATACAGCAAGCTGCTTGTTTTTCTTTTTAAACTGCTCTAAACTCTGCTGATTATTCTTTTTAGGCATGTATCTTTCCTCCTGTTTCGAGAAATCGAATTCTACTGTCTAATCCTAACACAAAAATGGCAACGAAAGCGCAACAGAATAGTTGTAAAACACTTATTCTGTCCTGCCTTTATAGGTAAGGCCGAGCATTGTCATATCGTCAAACTGAGGCTCTTCTCCGGAAAAGGTCCGCACAGCCTTTTCCATGGCTTTCAGCGTATTCTCTTCGTTATCTTCCGTATGCTCGTTCAGAACATCCAGAATACGCTGCACGCCGAAACGCTCACCTGATACGCTCTTCGCTTCGTTCAGGCCATCTGTATAAAGGAACAGGCGGTCTCCCGGCCTGAGATCAAACTCCAGATTGGGGAAAGTCATATCCGGAAGGAACGCTACCGGAGGACCATGGTCAGTCTTTTCGATCACAAAGCCTTCCTGCCCCTTTCTCTGCAGAATAGCCGGATAATCATGTCCCGCATTGCAGGCGACAACATGACCGGTCTTCAGATTGAGAACGGCCAGCCAGACAGTTACAAACATGCCGGCAGGATTCTTTTTGGAAATAATGCTATCAGCCGCAGCAAGGATCTCTGCGGGAGACGCGCCGGTAAGCGCCCTGGTCTTGATGATCGTCTTGGCGATGGCCATAAAGAAGGCCGCACCGATCCCCTTATCGGATACATCTGCGATCAAAAACGCAAGATGATCATCATCGATCAGGAAGAAATCATAGAAATCTCCGCCAACCTCCTTGGCCGGTGTCATGGAGGCATAGATTTCAAACTCCGGCTTATCCGGAAAGGCAGGGAAATCCGAGGGCAAAAGCCCCAGCTGAATGTTGGAAGCCACATTGAGCTCCGTGCCGATCCGTTCGGACTCCTTCGTCATATTGGTGATATCCTCAACATATTTCAGGGTATCATATTCCATCTTGTCTATGGAACAGGCCAGACTGCTGATCTCACGGACATGAGAGATCTCCGCCCCCACTCCCTTCGGATTCCGGGAATTATCCTTGGCAAAACGTTCCGCCTCCTGAGAGATCTTCTTTATGGGATCCACAACCTCCTTGCGGAGGAAAATGGCAGCTACAAGCGCAGAGAAAAGCATAAGGATCACCGCCGTAACTCCCAGCTGATTCAAATACTTTCTGCGGATGCTGTTCAGCTCCGTTACATATCTCTGCACATGCAGGATACCCGTCACCTTTCCGTTTTCGTCTTTCAACGGAACAAGCGCCGTAACATGCGGCTTACCGCTGTTCAGGTTCTCGATCCGGACGACAGTCGCGCTTTCCAGCCCTTCCTCGTACATCTTCCGGTATGCTTTTTCATATTCCACATCCGAGGTTTTTACCTGATACCCCAGCTCCCACTTGGTATAGGTACTCTCATCATTCAGACAGTTGAAGACAGAGGTCGTCATCTTATAATCATCGCTGATGGTCATGACGTAAATGACAGACATCCCCTCGGAATTGCACAGCCTCGTGAGAAGATATTCGGTCTCCTGATAATCCTCAGAATCCTTTCCATGCTCCATGTAATAGGGAATACGACTGCCGTCTACCAGATAGCTGGCCGTTACCGCAGTCTTCAACACCGAATCATTATATTCATTTGTGAAGTATTTGGTAAAATTATGATACCCGATCAGGGCAATACAAAAAGAAAGAAGCGCCAAAAGAACGAGCATAAAGATCACGATCAGTGTATACAGATTGGACCTGAACCACTTTTTTTTCAATTTCTTTTTTTTCTGACTGTTTTTTTTCAAGAACATATACTCCGGTTTGTTGATCTGAACTGCCGACTTCAAAACGGAAGCGCAGTTATTATTCTGCACCTACAGGTTCTTTCGGATGGTCAGGATATTTTTTCCGTCTCTATACTCATAATCCACTGCATCCATGGTATTCTTCACAAGGTGGATCCCGAAGCCGCCCTCTCTTTCCATGAACATTTTTCCGGAAAGATCGGCATCCTCTTTGGCCAGCGGATCAAAGGGCTTTCCACTGTCCATAAACTGGATGGTAACAGAAAGCGGGGCTTCATGCACCTCGCACCGGATCTCCGCCTTGCCGATATCCGGGCGATAAGCATAGGAAATGATATTGACGAAGATCTCTTCCACAGCCAGGCGGATCTGCATCATCGGTTTTTTTTCGCATCCGAAATGAGACAGTTTTTCCCGTATAAAATCCTGAACCGGATCGATTGCCGGATCGACTGCATTAACGATTATACCATTACCGTCCGGACTGACCTTCAGATCAATCTCGTCGCGGTCATTCACATCTCCTTCCAGGTGGATGAATTCCTCGATTTCTGCCATAAACCCTCTCCCTTTTCTGATCAGTCATCTTCCTTCTTCTTTCGAGCCGGCGGTGCTTTCTTCAGCTCAGCCGGAGCCTTTGCATGCTCCCTTTCCGGAAGTGAAAACTCGGTATCCTCTTCCTCGGCATCATCATTCGCACTGTAAGCAACCTTCCTTTTGCCGTTCTGATGCACATTCTTTCCGCTTTTTTTCTTACTGTCCTTCTTTTTCTTTCTGCCGGAATTATCCTCTCCGGCAGAAGCCTCATTTTCAGACAAAGCCTCATCCTCTGCCAAGGTCTCATCCTCTGCCAAGGTCTCATCCGAAATATCAAGGTCTTCATCGTACTCCAGAGCATCTTCCGCATCATCGCCGTACTGGATATCAACGGCCTCCTCACCGGGTTCCAGTTTATCCCAGACACTGCCGCTTTCTTCCTCTTCCTCCCCGTAGCGCCACTTTCTGTACAGCTTTCCGGGAGAAACGATCTTGGGCAGGGCTGCCCTTTTCTTCTTCAGTCCAAATCCTTTTTTCTCTTTCTCCTCACCGTTTTCCTGGGTAGGATCGGCATCCTGTTTCTTCTTTTTCTTTTTCTTCTCAACCTTGATCTTTTCTTCTTTTTTGTTGGTTCCCTCGGAAATATATTCCTCCATCAGCTTCTCAAAACGCTTTCTTGTCGCCCGATGCGCAAGAGGCGCGGTAAAGGTTCTTGCTGTAAAGGTGGAAAGCTGGAGGTTTCCCTCTTCATTTTCAAAAAAATTTGCCACAACAGGGTAGAAAATATACATTTTGATATGCGCCGATGCTACACCCTGCATGCACTGAAACTCGATCGTCCTGCCCAGATTCTGGAGAGCCTTCTCGGCTGTAAAGACAGCTTTTTTATTATTTCCGGTACTCTCATAAACCCGATGTCTCCGGGATGTACCAAAAAAGCGGATCTTATGCGCGCCGTCAGCCGAACCAAAGGGAGAGAGCTTCATATCATTATCCACGATAATATGCCGATCATCTGTCAGATGATAGTGGTTCAGGAGAATATTCTTAGACTCCTGCAGCATTGGATATGATCTAGTCTTACTCATTCTACTTTTCCCCCTTGGGCTTCTCGCCGCCTGAAAGGTAAAGATAACCGTTCTCAGCAAATCTTACGTTCACATACGCTTCGATCCCCTTTTCTTCGTTTATCATATGAAGCGTGGTCTCCGTAAGATCGGTATTTGCATCTGTTCCGGTTGCCTTATTCGTACGTTCCTCTTTACTCTGGCCTTCCTCAGTTGTATAAAACTCGTAGATCGTACCACCCCGGCCATCATAGAGATAATCCGCATCCTTATCACTGTAGCTGATATTCGCTTCGGTAACAACTGAATTCCGTTCGATCTTCCAGTCTCCTCTTTCCTTCAGATAAACGATCATGGCTGTGGAGCCGTCATTCATCAGTACGAAGGGAAGCTCGGAATCGGAGGCCATAAGGATCCCGCCCATATCCTTCAGCGAAGCATATTCCAGAACCTTAACCTCAAGATTCTCTCCGTTTCTCGCCACGATCACGGGAATCTTTATGGTCAGCGCGTCAAAGGTAAAATCCTCGTATGAAAAAACTTTGTAGAAGCTGATTTCCGTCATTCCCTCAACCAGAGGCCTGAAGCTGACGGTGATCTTTCCGTTCTTTCCGTTTTGCGGTTCGCCGGCTTCCAGGATCTCGGAATCCCGAACAGTAACCTCCCAGGGAAGAGTTTCCGTTTTACTGCCGTCAACGGAAAAGTATAAACTGTCTTTTTCCGTCCAATACTGGCAGGGGTAGTCGGAATCGGCAAAAAGATCGGTCTTACTTACCTTCTTCTTTCTTCCGCTGACCGCGATCAGGATCAGAACCGTCAAGAGAAGGACCGCAAGAATAACGATCCCGATGATCAGTAGCTTCTTGTTCTTTTTCATCTGCTAAATTCTCCCGGATTATTGTTTAACCTTTATACACCTCCGACAGGCAGGCCGGACTCCGGTCTTTTCGCACCCTGAAATGGTATTCGGATGCTGTAAAACCGGCTTCCAAAGGCCTGCCTGAAGGTCATGTTATTTCATTACTTACTGTGTGTCTGCCGATGAAGGCTCCTGCACGCTGTTCTCGGTATTCTCCTCTGATGGCGGCGGCGTAACTACCGGCGCTTCCGAAGCCGTGTCAGAAGCCGGCTGCGTCGTATCGGAGGAGGGCTGCTGCGTCGATGTATCAGACGACGGCTGCGTGGTTTCCGAAGAAGGCTGCTGCGACGATGTATCTGTCGAAGGCGCATTGGGATCCGTTGTTGCAGGATCTTCTGTCTTCTGGTTCTTCTCCACCGTTACCATGATGATATCCACAACTGTAGGCGCATCCACCGGTGAGATGGTGATCTTATATGTCAGCGTGCCATCTGTATCATTTTCCGGCGCAACAAACGTAAAGTTCTTCACATCTGCCGAGGTGATTGCTGTAGCCGTGATGTCCTCTCCTGCCTCGCCAACCATACGGAAAGCCTTGATATTATAGCCGGAAAGGGATGCACCGACATCCACCGTACCTCTGATCACATCGTTCGATTTAGCCAGTACATAAGCAAGATGATCACTGACCTCAGTGCTTGCCCCGTCGTTCAGACTGTAATGGGTTGTCAGAAGCACATCGGCAAACCGGAGCAGATTGCTTCCCTGTCTTCCCGTGTAATATGTATTGACTTCCTTGGTCGGCAGCTTTCTCATGCCATTGCCCAGATCAACCGTCACATTCTTAACCGGAATAACATTATTGGGAATACTCAGATTCTGCTGATTCATCTGCGTAGGATCATACGACATATTCGGATCGATCGTTGCCGCAGAACCCACAAGCGTTGCCGGATTCTCCGGAATCGCATTTTCCGCCGAGCCTGTATAGGGATAAATCTCCACAGATAACAGCGGGAACTCATAGCTGAGATCCGGATCGCCTGCTACTTCTCTGACGAATTTCGCCATTTCAGGAATAAAGAATTGGATCACAACCGGCTCACCGGAGCTGAAGGACTTATTCTCACTCTGAATATACTTCGTAATATCCGAATAGGTTCGTGTCGCCATAATACCCAGATTATTCCGGTAGTGGAAGATCATCATGATCTTCATATCCGGCACAGCACTCTGGATGGCATCCGATGTCTCTCTTGAGATTACGATATCGCCGCTGTTTCCATCCACATCCGCCGTTGCCACCGGCTGGTCGCCGTTGCTGTTAAAGGTCAGCGTAACCGGTACAACACCGCCCTCCATACTCATCAGCTTCGAGGAGGCCAGATGTCTGGTCAGCTTGTCGCTGAGGGCAAAGGAGCCGATAAAGGATGCATAGCTTCTTCTGGAAATTGCCGTATTGTAATACTCACCCGAGAGCACATCCAGCTTTAGGTCGTCCACCTGATATACGGTACCGCAGGCCGCTTCCACGCTGCCCGTCAGTCCGCCGTAGGCGGCGATCCTGTATCCGGTGATCTCCCTTACGAAGGAAACATTGTACTTAATATCCGCAAACAGACCTTCTGAGATCTGCTTGATTCCCATATCGGTCAGGTATACATACGGTGATGTATATTCCATCCCGGAATCATCAAGAGTTGAGGTATAGGTAAAGGCTACCGCTATATCCAGCTCCTGTTTGATCAGGCTTCTGGTCTCTGTTCCCGTACCAAAGGAGATATTGAGGTGTTCCTCGCAGTAATCCTCCTTGATACTGGATGCCAAAGGATGAGCAGAAATGCCCAGGGTTACCGATGCATCACCAAAATAATAGGTATAATTTCCGACAACAACGCCATCCCTTACCTGCTGTACAAGAGCATAATCGATGGCAATACCTGAATCTGCGCACTGCAGCCAGAGGTCGCCCGCAGAATTAAAGCCCTTGGCGTTCAGACCGGTAATATAGAATACTGCCCGATCGGTACCGGAAAATGCTGTATTCAGCGTATCCCAGCTTGCCGCATCATAACCGGTATAAGGCACGCCATACTGCATGGAGGCAGAGAGCTTTACGCCGTCGATCTTCCGGGATGCCGAATCCGGGAAAACATAAATATTCACTGTATCATTTGTCGTATCCGGGATCCGGGAAACAGGCGTTGCCCAATGATCATCGGAGCTCCATACGATCTCGTTTGTGGTAAACTCGATATCCGGTGTAGAGGCTGTCATTCCGGCCTGAGCGGTAATGGGGGTAACCTCCTTCTCCTTCTTGGAGCAGAGCTTCTTTGTCTTCATCGCCCTGATGTATTCCCCGTTGGCGCTCAGCTTGACCTGACCGTCATCCAGAACCTGTGAAACATTGATATCACCGATGTTCCAGGTGGCCGGATGTCCGTTCAGCGGCTGCATAGTGAACTTCACACTCTTCAGCTCCTTCAGATCGGCCACGGCCGGGATAACAAACCGGTCCTTATGATTTGCCCGGATCATCCATTCCGGATCGGAGATCGAATTGGTTCCCACGTTGTTGGGTATGTTGTTATTCTTTGAAGCGTCGTAGCTCCTCGGCGTCTTGTTCATGTAAGCCGCCATTCGGCTGATCACGTCAAAGGACATGGTTTCCAGCTGCTGGCTGCTGGAACTGATATAGGTGATCTCACCCATGACAGCACCCTCAAACGCCAGATAATCGTTGAATACCGGCTCTGTCGTAACTTCCATCAGAAGGTTGACCGCTCTGTCCTTATAATCATATTCAATATACTTCGCGAGCTCATACTCTGTCTTGGCGCGCTGTCCCTTGGGAGAGGTTGCTTCCAATTCATCATGATAATCAATGGATATCCAGCCAACTCCGTCAAACACGTAACGCATACATGCGCCGCCGTTATTCTGTTCTGTAACCGTGATCTTCTCAATGTTCAGCTTATCGAAGGGATCGGATTCGGAAGAAACCTGCTCCGGAATGATCCGCATTCCTCTGAGCTCACCATAATTCTGGTTGGTGGAAATAGAGAATACCTCGGCCTTGCCGGACCGGAAACCATCGGACGTCAGCTGCTGATTGGCCAGTACATAACCACTGTTGCCGTTCGCAAAGGTCAGCTGGAAGAAGAAATGGTTTGTGGAACCGGAATCACCGTTACCATTGTCAAAGTCGGGATCATCCGCTACCTTGACAGTGATATCATAGGTTTTCTTTTTCTTGAAGAAATTCCAGTTTACGTGCGCCTGGTCAAAGGTCATTTTGTATCTGACGTCAGCATAATCGAGATCCCGGACATCCTCCACGGTCCGCGTGTTAAAGGAAATCTTATAGGTGGAATCTCCCATGAAGAACTGCTCGTCACCCAGTCCGCGGATTCCGCTCTCATCGCTGTCCAGATATACATATGCCGGATTTCCGTCATCGTCGTATACCGGGTTGCCGTTGGAATCGAAAACCTGCTCTCTTACACGGGTAGTCATGTTACCGTCCTTATCCAGACGGTTACCGTTTTCATCCGTAACAAAGGTATTGGCAGTCCCTGCCAGGTTGAAGATCTCGGCAGAGATCATATCTCTCATCAGATAATACTTGGAGGTTGCATTTCCATTTACAGTATCATGTAAAAATGCACGTCGCTTTCCGGTATTCTGTACGTAGGCTATGGTCAGATTCTTCATCTGCCATTCATCCTGTCCCATGATCATGATCTCAACATCGGTAAAATTCTTTACATCCGCGGCATCGATCAGGAAGGATACCTTTCCGCCCTCGTTTGTACCGCCCTCATCCAGGAAGTTTCCGCCGGATGTCGTGGGCCAGGTTCCCAGAAACTCGTTGGCTGCGTCTTTTACGTAATAATAATCTGTGCGATTATCGGCGTTTCTTACGGTTTCATATTTGAAACGCATGGAAATATCATCCTTGGTTCCGCCGCCCTGAATGCTGCTGGTATACAGGGTTACCATAAATTTTGAACGCGAATTATTGGTTGCTACCAAAGGCGCACCGGCCGTATAGGTGATCATTCTGATCTTGTCACTGCTGCCCGCACGGATCACACGTCCTCTTTCTTCCGAGGTGGTGTAATACATATTGGGAACCGCGGATTCAAAAATAATATCCGGTGTAGCGCCCTCAAGCATATTCCCATCGGAATCTGTTCCGCCCGGAATATAAGGCATACAGCCACCCTTATAGATAGAAATACCGCCAAATGAAATATCATCGCTTGCCGATGCCCCGAGCCTGTTGGCCTGAGAACCGACATTCTTTTCCGTAAGGCCATGCTCTGCGATCTGCTTTCTTGCCGCAGGCCCTACATAAACAACTGTTGCATCCAGAAGAGTTTTGAAGTCCGGGAAAAGTCCCTGGAAAGCGACTGTATCTCCTCTCTGGGCAATACCCATTATCGTCGAATTGGGTTCGCACCTGCGAAGCATGCCGTAGGCGCTCAGTACCAGAGGAAGGGTAACCTTTCTGGTCCAGTTATTTGAATCCTTGTACTGAATCTCAATAGCGACATCTTCGATCACGCCGTTAAATGCGGAAAGCTTTTCAGCCGATTCATTGATCAGGGACTCCAGTCCTGCTCCAACCTGATCGGCAATATCCACACGGATCGAATAGATTGCGTTTGCATCCGCAGAAGCAGCGAACTCCTTCTTCGGTCTTTCCGTGGCGTCATAATTGATCACATTACCATACATGGATTTTCCGGCCGTTGCCGAGCAGAGCATAACAACGCTGCTGGCACCGGATGTGGAAATCGTAAGGCTGCTCCGGTTTTTCTGGAAGGAAGCAATAAGCTCACCCTTGAAATCCAGGAACTGCTGTCCGGAGATCAGGCCATATTCCTCATAACCTTTATATTCGGAAACAGAATAAATCGAGAGGCCCTGCACATTCCATCCGCCGCTGGAAAGGAAGATACTTACCTGTTCAATAGAGGCGATAGCGGTTTCCGTCTGGAAAGTAAAGTCCTGCGTGGACCAGGCTGCGAGAGGTATGTCCGCTGCCGGATCATCATTATAATTCAGTTCGCCGGCAAGCTTCCTGCCGAAGGAATTATAAATGGCGTCTCCTGCCGAATACTTCAGCAGCTTATCGGAACGGGTGATTGCATCCACGCCGGGGAAAATATACTGCGAATGCAGCCTTCCGCTGCTATCCCTGTACTGTACATCAAAATAAAGCACAGTATCTCCGGGTTTTGCCCCTGTGGATACGGTGAGCGAATACGTATTTTCCGGCGCACGATAAGAGCTTCTGTCCCTTAATTCGGTAATTCCCTTAAACGCGGTATACCCCGGCTTTGTCTGATCCGTTGTGACCGAATAATACTTCTCCTCTGTGGTGGGCGCGGCCGTAGGTGCCTGCGTGGTCACCTGATTGCCGTTTTCATCCGTAGTCATTTCCGTGGACGTAGAGGAGTCTTCCGGATCCCCGGGTGCAGCCTTTACCGGCAAAGCCGGCATTTCGGAAAGCACCAGAGCCAGAGCAGCAGCCGCCGCTATTTTTCTGATCAAGCCTTTCTTTTTCATAGTCGCCTCATTTCATGTGTCAATAACCGGATGCCAATACTCCCGTTCTCCCCTGAGCGGGAATACAACATGTTGATACAACAACGCCTGATTACTCGAATTCTATACTAACCTGAGTGTAATATATAAAGCGTAACAAAACCGCAACAAAAGATAACAGACGTTTCGATCAGCGGATATTGAGAAGGCCGGCAAGTCCGGTCATCTCAAATACCTCCATAACATTCTCATTGACATTGATCACTTCAAGTTTTCCGCCGTTGCGCAAAAGCTTGACATAGAGATTTCTGATGCTGCGAATACCTGCGCTGGATATATAATCCAGCCCCTGCATATTCATGATCAGATTCTGAAATCTGTCTGCCATTTTCAAAAAGAGCTCGTCGGCATCCCTGGCCGTTTTTGTGTCCAGATCACCGGAAAGAATCAATTCACCCGTTGCTCCCCTGTCAACCAGTTTGACATCCATTTAGGAACCCCTCCTCGTTATTTCTTCTTACGCTGTTCTTTGATGTAAGTAGCCAGTTCCTCCAGAGAAACCTCCAGAACATCCTCTCCCATCTCATCCATTCTGTCTTCAATACCCATATTCGCATACTCCTCAGCCGCCTCGGCAAGAAGCTCGGCAAAGAGGAAGGGCGCAGGTTCATACCGGTCGGAATCTTCATCTGCGTAAAAGTCGTCGTCATCGTCATCGTCGTCGAAGTCGAGGTCATCATCGTCCAGATCCTCGTCGTCCATGTCCTCGTCATCCAATTCATCTTCGTCGGAGAATTCATCATCTTCGCCAAACTCGTCATCTTCACCGAACTCATCATCCTCACCGAATTCATCGTCCTCGGAAAGCTCATCCTCATCGGAGAACCCTTCTTCATCGGAAAATTCATCCTCTTCGGAAAGGAATGTCTCATCCTCTTCATCATCGGCATCTCTGAACGCAGCGCTGAAATCGTCATCCTGTTCGGAAGAATCCTCTGCGAAGTCTTCGTCTTCCTCCTCAAGGAAGCCCTTCAGCTCATCCTCATCCTCCACAGGTGCCGGACGGCTCTTCTTCTTCGTGGTTTTAGCCGGTGCAGCAGGCATCGCGACCTCAGCGACTGCCGAAGGTACTGCCTGATTTCCGGCAAGGCCCGCCCCGAGCGAGATCCATTTGATCTTATCGGTCAGCTCCTTTTCCATTTCTTCACGCATGGACTGACGGAAGCGGTCAAGGGTCTCATCCAGATCCTCCTGACGGACATGTCCCGTGTCAGACCCGCGGCTCTTACCTGCCGATTCCTCTCGAAGAGCAGCATGCAGCCTGGTCTCATTGACCATCTCAAGCGGATCGGAGATCTCGGAAAAGCTGATGCCGCCGGTACGCATTTCCGCAGTATCCTCGGCCTCCAGGAATTTCTCCATGGCTGTCCGCTTTTCTTTTCCTGCCTTTGGCTTTTCCTCGGTCAGATTGATCGTGGATTCCGAACCGATCTGATCAGCCTCAGCCTCGGAAATCTCACTGAAGGAAAGGCCGCCTGTCTTTACCTTATGCTCGCGTGTAGAAACCACTACATTTTTCCGGATATCCTCCGCATTGGCATCATGCGCGCCTCTGCTCTCGGCAACAAAATCCTCCCATACAGCTCTTCCCTTTTCACCGGAGAAATAATTGCTGATGAAATTCTTACTCTCGAACATTTCCACCATGGAATCCGGCACCTGAATGGTAAAGGAGGACCGGGAGGTCGGGCTCATGATGGTAAAGGCCTGTCCTCGTTTGGCCGCAATAATATCCTCCTGCTCCCTCTCGTTAATGCCGCCGGCCTTTTCGTAAAGGGTGCAGAGATCATGCATATCATTGGGCGCAAGGCCGAATACAAAGCTGTACTGGCAGGCGTTGATGATTGCCGTAGACTTGCGGGCAATCTCCTCGCTGCCGACAAAATCCTTAATATTCTGTGTAATAACGATCTGCATACCGTTATACTTACGGATACGCTT
>DFHD01000003.1 GCA_002372545.1 Lachnospiraceae bacterium UBA3732
TCAGCTTCTGTGTTTGTGCCTTCCTTTTTCTGCGCAGCCAGATATTCTTCAACCGCCTTACGCTTTATCTCCTCTTCCTCTTCCTCGGAGATTTCCGGCTTCTTTGCTTCGATCAGCGCCACGATAAACTTATAGAGCTCGAACAGGAAGAAGATCGCCAGCGGGATCAGGATACAAATAAAGAAGCCCTTCTTCGTCTGCAGGAAGTCAAGAACCTTTCCACCGCCCTTTATGCGCATTCCTGTCCACTTTCCGACAATATCCGATGCGTAAGCGGGCGTCTCATCATCCACCGGGTTGTTATCACCCCGGGTAACGAAGCTGCGATTACCCGCTTCATCATTCACCTTGACAATACGGTGGGTAACCAGTATACGCCGCCCCTCAACAATACTGTAGAAGGTGATGACATCCCCTTCCTTCAGGGAATATAGATCCGTTTCCTTTACTATGATCAGATCTCCCGTTTTCATGGTGGGCAGCATGGAGTCTGACTGAACGGTCATGGGCATACGTCCCATAATACTGGATATCCCGTTATTTTTGTTTGACGCGAATACCAGCAGTGTGATGATGACTGCAAAGATCAGCAGCACCCAGGCCAGTACATCCAATAATACTCTAAATACTTTTTTCATCTTCCCCGCTTCCTGTTTCTTTTAAATTTCAAATGCTTTTAAAACACAGCATCCGCATCAGGTTGTTTCTACGATCTTAAAGAGCATGCTGAACTTGATCGTACCTCCGATGATCTTATCTATGCAGTCCGGATCGTTGCCCTCCAGCCAGATCACGACAGTATACTTATCTCTGTCCTTCGGTTTAAAGCCTTCCTTATTGGTCCGCATGACGATCGAAGCGGAAAGGAATTCTGCATCACAGTCCTTTTCCTTTCCCTGTCCGCTGGATTTAGTCTTGCCGTAAACCGTTTTCTCTCCGTTCTTGTAGATCGCCACCCGGATAGCCTCATCCACTTCCTTCGTAACATTTTCGATGACCATCTCGCCCTCATAGGAAATGGTATCCGATCCGGAATTGATCAGATAAAACGTATAGGCTATGTAATTCTTTCCGTTATGACTGCCGTTCACCATGTCGATATTGGCCGGCAGATCCTCTCCGCTGATATTGGTCATATCATAGACGATATCCGCATTGAGACGGGAGACCGTGTGGTCGTATTCAGGTGTTTCGGAGAGGCAGAGTCCCTGCTTGGCCATATCATACTTGTTGACCTTGACGGTAAAGCTTCCGAACTTGTCATAAAAGTACGAAATGGCGTACGCGATCGCAAGGATAGCTACAAGAATGCCGATCAGAAGAGCAATGACACGCGTAAGCACCACATGCCGCTTTACTTCTTTGGCCGTCCGCCGGAGCATGGCCACGTCCCGCATCTTTTCTTCCCTGTTTTCCGCTGCGTCCTGATTCAGTTCTGCCTGTTTTTTCTTTCTCGCCAATTTCTCGCCTCTTTTCAGGCTGCTCTCTTACTGCCTCAGCCGTCTGATGATTCCTTTAATCTTCCTTCCTCTTCCGAAGGTAACGTTCCTGTACATACTTTCCTGAAAGCGCCCCTGCCCCGTACCGGCATTTCGACCGGTAAAGCAGCTCCGCCTGATTGGATGTGGTAACGCCGTCCGCTATGGGTTCCGCTCCCAGACCCTCAATGAAGCTTACAACGGAATCTACGGAAAGAAGCCCCCGTTCGCCCTTATTGAGGTAGCCTATGATCTCCTGACTCATCATCACATAGTCTACCGGATAGAGGCCGAGCCGCATCAGCGGACAGCTGGCGCCTCCGAATTCCGTCATCAGAAAATGAAAGCCTCTGTTCCGAAGAAGCTCCACGTTGTTCATGTGCTTCTTCTCTCCATTCACCAGAAGGTCGGGTGAAAGCTCAAAGCAAACCCTGTTCGTATCCATCTCCGCCGTATCCATCATCTGCATCAGCCACGTTTGTGCGGATGAACTTCCCAGAAAACGCATCGGCATATAAACGGATATCCACTTGTAGTAAAAGTCCCTTTCCCTGAGACGGATGCCCGCCTCCAGCGCCTGCGTCAGCTCAAGCTCAAACAGCGTAATGCACTGGTCGCTGAGCTCCGCTACTCCGCGGAAGCTCTCCGGCATGATCGTACCGAGACTTGGGGTATTCAGTCTTGTTTTAGACTGGAGAAAAGTGGTTTCTCCTGTCTCAAATTCACGGATGCCGCGGTACAGAAGTTCCACTGCCCGCAGTCCCCCGACCAAAGTTTCCATGAACCGCTTTTCCTCCGCTTTCCCTCCGGCAAAACAGGCACACTAAAAGGCCCTATTTTTGACAGGTATACATAATATAGTATATAAATAAACCTTCCCCGTGTCAAGTATGATGCCCTTAGCCTAGGCCAGCTCCTGCAGATACTTCATAAAATTCTCTTTATTTTCCATAGCCGTTGTTGTGGGTCTTCCCAGGTCATCTCTCGCACCGATGGAGCATTTCACCTCGATCAGGCTCAGCGCGCCTCTCTCCTTTGCTGAAGAAAGCTCTTTATCCAGATCGCCGAAATTATCCACCGATACCGCATAGGGATAGCCGCAGGCCTTTGCCACAGCCACAAGATCAACTGTTCCCGCAACCGTGGGCATGCCGCCAACCGTTTCATGGGCACCGTTATTGATCACCACATGCACCATATTCTTCGGCTTATTAGCCCCGACGACAGCCATCGCGCCCATATGCATCAGCACTGCGCCGTCGCCGTCCACACACCAGATCCTCTGCTCCGGCTTATTCAGCGCAACTCCGAGGGCGATGGAGCTGGAATGCCCCATAGAGCCTACGGTCAGAAAATCATATTTATGGCTCTGGCCGTTTGCCTCCCGGATCTCAAAAAGCTCCCTGCTGGCCTTACCGGTAGTGCTGACCACCGGATCCTCACCGGTTGCCGCCGCAATATGCCGGATGATCTCTTCCCGGACCATCTGGTTATCATTCTCATACTTTACCTTCGGCGGATCGGTGAGCGCACCCTTCCGGATCACGAAGGCCACATCCTTTCCCTTCTTAAGAAGCTCCCGGAAGCCCGTCATGGCCGCGGCCGCCTCTTCCTCCGTCGTATCCTTCCCAATCACAAAGGAGGCTATATCCATATCCTCCAGCAGTTTCACCGTCACTTCCCCCTGGTAGATATGCTGGGGTTCATCGTGGATTCCCGGCTCACCCCGCCAGCCCACAACAAAGATCACCGGTATGGCGTATACCTTATCGTTCAGCAGGCTTGCCACCGGATTGATGATATTGCCCTCGCCGGAATTCTGCATATAGACCACCGGCACCTTACCCGTCGCCAGATGGTATCCGGCAGCCAGGGCTGTGCAGTTCCCCTCATTTGCCGCAATAATGTGATGCTTCGGGTCAATACCATATGCATCCATCAGATAGTCACAAAGCGCTTTCAGCTGGCTGTCCGGTACACCTGTATAAAAGTCCGCGCCCAGCAGCTCCACAAATTTTTCTACTTTCACCGCATTTCTCCTTCTCCGTCAGATCATGCTCGTTTCGCTGTTTTTGTCAGATTTCATCGATCAGTGTAATGATATCCTTGATGGGCATAAGGCGGTCGTCCACTTCCTTCGCCCTGTGGTATCTGAGGATATCCTCTGCCGTTTTCTTCATAGCCGGGAAGGCGCTTCTGGTCAGCTGGTTCGCGTAGATCACGATGTTTACCCCATGCTCCGCCAGTTCTCCCTCCGTTATGGTATTAAAGCTGCTGGGCACCACAACGATGGGCGTTACGGAATCCTCCTCCCTGAACCGGTCGCAGAATTCCACGATCTCCGCAGGATCCTTCTTCCGGCTGTGGATCATGATACCGTCGGCACCGGCCTTCACAAAGGCACGCGCCCTCTCCAGCGCATCCTCCATTCCCTTTTCCAGGATCAGACTCTCGATCCGGGCGATGATCATAAAATCATCTGTCAGCTGCGCCCTTTTACCGGCCGCGATCTTCTCACTGAATTCCTCGATCGTTGCCTGGGTCTGCTCCACCTCTGTACCAAACAGGCTGTTTTTCTTCAGTCCCTTTTTATCTTCGATGATCACGGCGCTGACGCCCATCCTCTCCAGACTCCGGACAGTATATACAAAATGCTCTGTCAGCCCGCCGGTATCCCCATCGAAGATAATGGGCTTGGTGGTAACCTCCATAATATCGTCAATGGTCCGGAACCGGGAGGTCATATCCACCAGCTCGATATCCGGCTTGCCCTTTGCCGTACTGTCGCAGAGAGAAGAAACCCACATAGCATCAAACTGATCCAGCTTTCCTTCATGCTCCACCACAGTTTTCTCCACGATAAGCCCCGTCAGGCCGCTGTGCGCCTCCATGGTCTTTACAACCGGCGTCATCTCGATCAGCTGGCGAAGTCTTTTTCTTCTGTATTCCGGCATGGCCAGCTTTTCTCTTAGCTGAAGGTCGATCTTCTTAACCTTCTCATTATAGGTGTAAGGCACATCCACCAGCTCTCCGCCGTAAGCCGAGAGCAGCTGCTCCACGTGATCGCGGATAGCCTTTTCCGGCCCGGTCTGCCAGTTATCTCCGTGGATTACATAGTCCGGATGGATCAGGGCAATCACGTCATCGTAGAGCATATCCTCCTGGATCACGACTTCGTCCACGCCCTCTGTAGCCCGGTAACGCCGGACTCTTTCCTCCTGGCTGACGGTGGGAAACCGGTTATACCGGATCAGCGCCTTGTCGGAAAGGCAGCCCACGATCACTCTTCCCTTTTTTCCTGCCTCCCGGATAATATTCAAATGTCCGTCATGGATCACATCTGTACAAAAACAGGTATAAACAGTTTTCATGCCTTCTCCTCTCTCTTCTCCGCCGGTCATTTTATCAACGTATCTTACAAAGATTTCCAGCTGTTCTTTTCATCTGCGTATCTTACAGGGATTTCCACGCCGGTCTTCTCCAGTGCCTCCCGGAAGACACGGAAGAAGTCCTCTATATCCTGCTCATCTATGGCGCCAAGCGCGCAAAGACGGAAGGTGTTGGTGGTACTGATCTTTCCCGGATAGATGGTAAAGCCCCTCTCGTAGCAGTAATCATGAATCTTCTCAAAATCCCAGTTTTCATC
>DFHD01000016.1 GCA_002372545.1 Lachnospiraceae bacterium UBA3732
CAGAATCTTAACAAGCTTTTCCATGTGCACCTCGCTATCGTTAACTAGTGCTGATGTTTTAAATTAATGCGACTATTGCGCAGAATGCTTATTCGAGAGTGCAGTTCATCGATACTCGATGATGCGGCCTCGTCAAACAGAATTTTGCATAAATGCAAATTCTGATGACTCGGTTGCGCACAAAAAACGTAGGCGTAGCGGGCTACGCTGAGGATTTTTGAACTGTGCTATTCGGATAAGCAGGCAAGAAATAGTCGTGTTAATTAAAAACGGAAGCACTGGTCTCATTTTGTGAGAATAATATAACAGGGCGTGGAAGGGTTGTCAAGGAAATGTGAAACTTTTGGGAAGTGTAAGGAAATCCGGTTGACTTTTCAAGGTGGGGTCTTTATACTACGAAACTGGAGATGGCACGAATCTCTGTGGAGCCATTCGGCTCCGGTAACCGATCAACCCCGGACGAAAAGGAGGACAAAATGCAGAACCGAATGAAAACAAACTTCATATGTAACGCAGAGGCTGTAGTTGTCCTCGGCAGACTGTCCGAAAACTCACTCCACGCAATCTCCGGCCCCCACTTTTGCCAGAATTTCGTCGCTCTCAGTCGTCGATGCCCCCACATCGACTCCTTCACCCGACAAAATTCTGCCTAAAATTGGGAACCGAATCTTACGGAAGGAGTTCTCAGACAGTCTGCCGGTGCGTTTGAGGGATAGGTTTTTTCGTGTATACGAATAAGAAGATGATCGTTTTCGTATGTACGATATGAATGATCATATCCGGATTGAAACGGAAGCACTATTATAAATTGGGACAACGAACACCTCATTTGATGGAGGTGTTATTTTTATGTGCGAAGGCGAGTCATCAGGATACACATTTATGTGGTATCCTGTTTGACGAGCCCGCAACATTGAGCAAGCTTGCTTGCGAAATGGCGAAGGCGAGTCATCAGGATACACATTTATGTGGTATCCTGTTTGACGAGCCCGCATCATCGAGTAGGGGGATTAAATCCTCCCTACTCGATCGTTCTACAAGGCAAAGCCGTGCGCGAAGCGCTGCATTGCAGCGGGGATGCTTTGCCGACAGCATTGGCATGAGCATGAGCGGAGCGAAATGCGAATGCCGCGCAGAAGAAAAACACAGAATAAAACACATAACAACAAAGAAAGTACGAGGATAACTATGAAAGATAGAGTATCACCCTGCATCTATTACGTTTGTAAGGGTGCGGACTGTAAAAAAGGATTTGTAAAAGTTGATTTGAAAAGATGTAAGAACTGTCCGAAATACCAGCCGCGGAAGAGTGCGGAGAAACGAGAATCCGTGCGGGAGAAACGGCAGAAGGATAAGGACAGGCACGATAATTGGAAAGGATATTGATATTTATGGTTACGATATACGGAAAATATACAAATGCCATCGTCTATACGGTGGAAAATGAACTTTATGCTTTGGAGGATTATGCCAGAAAACAGTTGCAGATGATCTGCAACCATCCCAGTGCAGAGGGGAGCGTGATCCGGGTCATGCCGGATGTCCATCCGGGCAAGGTGGGAACCATAGGACTTACCATGACAGTTGGAGATTCTATACTTCCAAGTCTGGTAGGTGTTGATATTGGTTGCGGTATGACAATGGCAAGGGTTAAGACTAAGGGACTTCAGTTCCAGCAGCTCGACTCTGTTATCAGGGAAAATGTTCCGGTGGGTCCGAGGATACGTGAAAAGGAACACAAGTACGTTGACAGGATAGACCTTTCAGAACTCAGATGTTACAAAGGAATCGATGTGAGGAAGGCAGGCAGAAGTGTTGGTACGCTTGGCGGCGGAAATCATTTTATTGAGGTCGATAAGGATGATGAGGGAAACGTATACCTTGTTGTTCATTCCGGAAGCAGGCATCTGGGAATGGAAGTGGCGGATTACTATCTGAGAACAGGTCAGAAGGAAATGCAGATGAAGAAGCAGGGCTATGCTTCGTATGAAATGACCTGCCTTACCGGCGAACTGATGGAGGATTACCTGCACGATATCAAGATCATTCAGGAGTTTGCCCGCCTGAACAGAGAGGCAATCATTGATTCTGTAGTGAATGGAATGAAGTGGAAGATACAGGATTCCTTTACCTGCATTCATGATTATGTAGATTTTTCAAACGTACACTACAGAGATGGTTTGAGAGTTGATTCAGGAGACAGTGCAGGGGCAGCTTCCGGAAATGCTTCGGGAACAGATGGAAAGCCGATTTTAAGAAAAGGCGCAATCAGCGCAAAGGAAGGCGAACGAGTGATCATTCCTATCAATATGCGTGATGGCATCATTCTTGGAACAGGACTTGGAAATGCAGACTGGAACTATTCGGCGCCGCATGGAGCAGGGCGGATCTACAAACGTTCAGAAGTGGCTGAACATCATACGGTATCCGATTTCAAGAAGGCAATGAACGGAATCTATTCTATTTGCATCAATAAGGATACTCTTGATGAGAGTCCATTTGCCTACAGAGGGATAGACGATATAGCTGCTGTGATCAAAGATACAGTAAAGATCGATAAGATCATGAAGCCTGTTTATAACTATAAAGCCGGAGGAACAGTATGAGCATCCGGCAAAGGAAAAAGGATGCTATAAATCCATCATGTTCAGCTCTGTTCAGGATCTATCATGTCTTGATGGCTCAGTGCAGTGGATATGCGAAAGCCCGTTCAGACCACATCATAGGAGGAAGAACTGGTATGTAGATGTGAGCGTAATCCCGGAAATAGAAGATACATCATTGGAAGTCAGGGATTCAGACATCAGATTGGAACGGTTTCATTCGGGCGGTAAGGGCGGACAGAATGTAAATAAGGTGGAAACGGGAGTAAGAATTGTTCATTTGCCAACCGGTATAACCGTAACTTCAACAGCCGAGCGTACACAGCAGATGAACCGTGCAGATGCTATGCGTAAACTGAAAACCATTCTGCTACAGATCAGCTATGATGCAAAAGCGGATCAGAAGAATGCTGCCTGGAGAGAACATAACAGACTGGAGAGAGGGAATCCGGTAAGAGTATATACAGGAAGGGGTTTTCGACTGTTATAATGGGGTGAATCATTTATTTAAGGACTTCGGCGGCTTTCTTTGTTGCAACTTTTAATCTTACATGGTAAAATGAACCGGTTAAATGTGTTTAACGTTACTTTTCAGCAGGCAAGAAATAGTCGTGTTAATTAAAAACGGAAGCACTAAAAATGTAAAATGGGAAAATGGAGAGAGGAAAGGACTGAAAAAATGAGAGAAAGTACCATTTTTCAAAAATTATTACCTGTGATTCTTGTACTGTTTCTGGTTGCGGCTCTTACGGGCTGCGGTAAGAAGAGCGATGAGAAAAAAGCGGGTGACACGGCCGCTGAGACCGTGACAGAGACAGTTTCAGAAGCAGATACGGAAGACGCAGGCACGGAAGATGCTGAGGCGGCAGAGGACAGGACGGCAGAGGAACAGACAGAGGCGGCCGTGGAGACGGATGAGGATCCGGTTACGGTCCGTGTTGGTTCTCTGAAGGGTCCTACGACTATGGGCCTTGTGAATCTGATGCTGAATGCAGAAGAGGGAAGCGCAGAAGGCCTGTATGATTTTCGTATGGAGACGCAGCCGGATGTGATCGTTTCCGCTTTTGCCGGCGGCGAGCTGGATATTGCTCTTATACCGGCCAACCTGGCCAGTGTACTCTATAATAAGACGAGCGGCAATGCAGAGGTGATCTGTATCAATACCCTTGGGGTTCTGTATTGCGTCACGGGGGATGACAGCATCCATTCCATAAAAGATCTTTCCGGGAAGACGGTTCTTTCCACCGGACAGGGCGCTACCCCGGAATATGCGCTGAACTATCTATTGAAGGAAAACGGCGTGACGGATTGTAATGTAGAATTTAAGTCCGAGGCAACAGAGATTGCGGCTCTTCTGCAGGAGGATCCTGATCAGGTTGCCATTCTGCCCCAGCCCTTTGTAACGGTTGCGGAAATGCAGAACGATCAGCTTACGACAGCCTTCAGCCTGACGGATGAGTGGGATGCGCTGGGGAATGATTCTCAGTTTCTTACGGGCGTGACCGTCGTAAGAAAGGAATTTCTGGAACAGCATAGGGCTGCTGTGGAGATATTCCTCCGGGATGCGGAAAAGAGCGCTTCCAGGGCAGTGAACGATGTGCCCGGCACAGCGGAGCTTGTTGTGAAGTATGGCATTATCGAAAAGGATGCTGTTGCCTCCAAGGCTCTGCCGGAGTGCGGTATCTGCCATATTACCGGCGAGGAAATGAAAAAGGCTCTCGGTGGTTATCTCCAGGTGCTTTTTGAACAGGATGCCAAGGCTGTAGGCGGCAGCCTGCCTGCGGACGATTTTTATTATATGAGCGAATAAAACCTCAAAAAAAATGAGGAAAGTGTCTGAGAAGTGAAGAAGAAGCTGATCATCATCCTGATTTGGGTACTGATCTGGCAGCTGCTCAGCATGCTGTCAGATAACAGAATCCTGATGGTGGGTCCCGGGGATACCCTTGGGGCTCTTCTTCAGATGGCCGGTAAAAAACATTTCTGGCAGACGGTGGGAACAAGTCTCTGCCGGATCATGAGCGGCGTCCTGGCGGGCACCATCGGCGGCTTTCTTCTGGCCTATGCGGCGGGAAGGTTCCGGCTTCTGGCGGATTTTCTCCATCCGGCCATCACTTTGCTAAAAGCAATCCCTGTGGTGAGCTTTGTTATCCTTCTGCTTGTCCGGATCGGAAGCCGTATGACCCCTGTGTATGTAACGGCGCTGATTACGCTTCCCATTGCATATCTGAATCTTCTGAGCAGTATTGCCCAACTGGACGAAGGTCTGCAGGAGATGGCAAAGGTGTACGGCATGCCTTTTTCGAGGCGTCTTCGCTATGTAGAGCTCCCTCAGCTCTGGCCGCAGATCACGGCTTCGCTTTCGCTGGCTGTGGGAATGGGCTTTAAGAGCGGAGCGGCGGCTGAGGTGATCGGTCAGGCAAAGAATACCATTGGAAACGAAATGTACCGCTCCAAGATCTATCTGGAGACGGCTGACCTTTTTGCCTGGACGGCAGTGATCATTCTGCTTTCCCGGGGGATGGAGCTTTTGCTTCGGTTCCTTCTTTCGATGGCCGGAGGAAGAGGGATAAGACAGAAGAAGACTAATTGGAAGAAAAATGGAGGCGCTGCTGCGGGAGACAGCAGGGAATCCCTGACCGATACATCCGGCTACAGGCTTCCCGCAGGAGAGAAGGCATCCCTGACCGGGGCTTCAGGTGCGGGAAAAACAACCGTGCTTCGAAGCCTTTTAGGAGAGAACCCCGGAGCAGTTGTGATGTTTCAGGAGGACAGGCTTCTTCCCGGGCTTTCCGCAGTGGAAAACTGCCGGGTAGTCCAGCCGAAAAAGACTTCTGTTTCTGTGGAAGCTATCCGTAAGGAGCTGCTCCGGCTTCTGCCGGAGGAAACGCTGAACCGCCCGGTCCGCAGTCTTTCCGGCGGAGAAATGCGCAGGGTGGCGCTCGTGAGGGCCTTCCTCATAGATAGTCCCATAATGCTTCTGGATGAACCCTTTGCCGGGCTGGATCATGAAACAGAGGAAATAGTAAAGGCATATATCTTGGAAAAGAGCAGGGGGAAAACCGTATATGTTACGGATCATGACGGGACGCATTTCCCGGAGTGGAAAAAGATGGAAGTAAAGGCAAGTATAAAGGAAAACTATTAGTATATCTTATTTTTGCAGGAGAATGAGCATGATCACAAATGATGAAGGCATCGTTGCACTGAAGCATAAAATACTGGAGAGTGTGGCACGGCTTGCCTGGGAGGATAATCTGAATGATGATACCCGGGATGCGCTGGTCTATGAGATCATCCCCGGTCCCTTTGCCCAGTATCGCTGTTGCATCTATAAGGAAAGGGAAATTGTCCGGCAGAGGATACGTCTGGCGGAGGGGCTTTGTCCGACGGCGGAGCCCGGGCAGCAGAGCGATAATGTTATCCAGGTGATCAGGCCGGCCTGCGAGGAGTGTCCCATCTCTTCCTATACGGTAACGGATAACTGCCGTCTGTGCGTAGGTAAGGCGTGTCTTTCCTCCTGCAATTTCGGTGCGATCTCCATAGGCCATCACCGGTCCCATATTGATGCCACAAAGTGTAAGGAGTGCGGAAAATGCGCGGCTGCCTGCCCCTATTCCGCCATAGCCCATCTGGAACGGCCATGTAAGAAGGCATGTCCCACAGGAGCGATCACCTATGATGAGTATGGCATCTGCCGGATCGATGAGAATAAATGTGTGCAGTGCGGACATTGTATTCATGCCTGTCCCTTTGGCGCCATTGCCTCCAAATCCTATATTGTGGATGTGATCAGGGCTATAAAATCCGGCAAGGAGGTTATTGCCATGTGTGCGCCGGCGACGGAGGGGCAGTTCGGTCCGGATATCTCCATGGCTTCCGTCCGTGCGGGCCTGAAGGAGATTGGCTTTGCGGATATGGTGGAGGTCGGCCTCGGCGGAGATATGACCGCTTATTACGAAGCAAAGGAATGGGCGGAGGCTCTGAAGGAGGGGCGGAAGATGACCACCTCCTGCTGTCCGGCCTTTATCAATATGCTGCGGAAGAACTATCCGGAGCAGTTTGCGGAGAATAAGTCTAATGTGGTATCTCCGATGTGCGCTGTTTCCCGGTATCTGAAGGCTACGCACCCCGGCTGTGTGACCGTGTTTGTGGGTCCCTGTATTGCCAAAAAGGCGGAATCCAGGGATCCGGAGGTGAAGGGGAATGCGGATTTTGTCCTGACCTACGGCGAGTTCCGTGCGCTGCTTCGTTCGCGGGATGTGGAACTAAGGCCTGCGGAGGATTCCTATCAGGAGGCGTCTCGCTTCGGCAAGCGGTTTGCCGGAAGCGGCGGAGTGGCGAATGCGGTTATGGAGTGCATGAAGGAGATGGGCGTGGATACTTCTCAGGTGAAGCTGAGAAAGTGCGCCGGCGGCAAGGAATGTGTGCAGGCTGTGACACTTCTGAAGTTCGGCAAGCTGCCGGAGGATTTTATTGAGGGCATGTTCTGCCCCGGAGGATGCGTGGGCGGTCCTTCCAGACATAAGGCGGAGAATGAGATCGTAAAGGCCCGCGAGACTCTGCTTTCCCGTGCGGATGAACGGAATGTGATGGACAATCTGAAGAACTATCCGATGGATCAGTTCTCCATGTTCCGGAACGGAGAGCCGTCAGAGCAGAAGGAAGCAGAGAAATAAACGGAACGGTGATCAGAGCGAAAACGGAACGGTGATCAGAGCAAGGATCAGTACGGTAAATAGAGCGAAAAAAGGAACGAAAAACTGCGGGACGTGCCTCGCAGTTTTTTGTGATTTTGTACAATATGACGAAAAAAACGATTAAACAAACGTTTAATTTATACTTGCAATTATACAGCCGGTATGATATATAATGTATAACATGAGTTAGATGTATGTAACACTGGCGCATAATAGGACAAATAAGGCATCCAAGGAGGACGAGCATGTCTGAAGAAGAGAGAAAATTTCTGGAAATCTGTGACCTGAAAAAGGGCTACGGCTCCGGAGAAACCCGGCAGGAGGTCCTGCGGGGAATGAATTTTACGGTAGCAAAGGGGGAGTTCTGCGTTCTGCTGGGACCCTCCGGCAGCGGTAAATCCACTCTGCTGAATATCATCGGCGGAATCGACAGCCCGGACGACGGCTATATTTCCATCGACGGCGATAAGCTCCGGGATATGGATGAGAAGCGGCTGACCATGTACCGCCGCAAGCATCTGGGCTATGTATTCCAGCTGTATAACCTGATTCCCAATCTGAATGTAAAGGAAAATATCGAGGTCGGCGCATACCTTTCCGATAATCCGCTGGATATAGACGAGCTTCTGGAAACACTTGGGCTTTTCGACCACCGGTACAAGCTGCCGAACCAGCTTTCCGGCGGACAGCAGCAGAGAGTATCTATCGGCAGGGCTATTGTAAAGAACCCGGATATCCTGCTTTGCGATGAGCCGACAGGCGCCCTGGATTACAAGACATCCAAGGAAATCCTGAAGCTGATCGAGGATGTGAACCGGAAATATGGTAATACCGTGATCATGGTTACCCATAACGAAGCCATTAAGCAGATGGCCGATCACGTGATCAAGCTGAGGGATGGCGTGGTAAGGCACAATAATATCAACACGGAAAAGGTTTCCGCTATGGACCTTGACTGGTAGGAGGGGACGATGAAGAATAAGGTGAAAAACCCTCTGAAGAAAAGAGTACCCAGAGAGCTTCTGGGGGACTGGCAGAAATATGCGGTTGTTGCCCTTTTCATGATCTTTATGATCAGCTTCATTTCCGGTATGTTTGTCGCAAATCTCAGCATGCTGAAGGCAACGGAAGAGGGCGTGGATAAGTATAACAGGGAAGACGGACATTTTGAGCTTTCTTATCCGCTGGATGACGAGACATGGAAGAATATCGAATCCGGAAAACCGGCCGTCATAGGTGCAGCGCTTTCCGCAAACGAAGAGACTTCCGAAAATGCCGGTGTTTCCGAAAATGCCGGTGTTTCCGAAACGGAAGGGTCTTCCTCAACAGAGAGTACAGAAGTTCCGGTAACGCTTTATGAGAATTTCTACCGGGATAGGGATGAGGATGTGGATGGTGACGGTGAAAAGGACGGAACCATCCGGGTCTATCCGGCGAGAGAATACAGCAACCTGGCCTGTGTCATGAAGGGTCAGCTGCCGGAGAATGAGAATGAGATCGCCATCGACCGCATGCACGCGGATAATGCAGGCATCAAGGTGGGAGATACCCTTTATGTTGACGGCGTCAGCTATGAGGTTGTGGGCTTAATAGCTTATGTAAACTACAGTACGCTTTTTGAAAAAAATACGGATACCATGTTCGATGCGCTGAATTTTAATGTATCCATGGTGACGGAGGAGGGCTTTGAGCGGCTTTCCGGAAAGATCCATTATACGTATGCATGGTATTATGAAAAGCATCAGGACGATGTAAAGGAGGAAAAGAAGCTTTCCGATGCCCTGCTGAAGGTGCTGGTGAGCCATGCGGCTGTTTCACAAAATGAAATTCTGGATTATGTTCCCTGCTATGCGAACCAGGCGATACAGTTTGCGCCGGACGATATGGGCGGAGATGCCGCGATGGCCGGTATAATCCTGTATATCCTGGTGGTGGTCATTGCCTTTGTATTTGCCATTACCATCAATAACACCATTTCCAAGGAGGCTTCCGTGATCGGAACGCTGAGGGCTTCCGGCTATACCCGGGGCGAGCTGATCCGGCATTACATGACTGCTCCGGTGATCGTTACCCTTTTTGCGGCTGCTGTCGGAAATATTCTCGGCTATACGCTGCTGAAGAATGTCGTTGTTGCTATGTATCATAACAGCTACAGCCTGCCGACCTATGAGACGGTTTGGAATCCCAATGCGTTTTATCTTACTACGCTGATTCCGCTCGTGCTGATGCTGACCATCAACTTTATCGTGATCAGCAAAAAGCTGAAGCTTTCCCCGCTTCGGTTCCTGCGGCATGATCTGGGAAGTCACAGACGTTCCAAGGCGAGACGCCTGCCCCGCTGGTCCTTTATGAAACGGTTCCGGCTTCGGGTCATCCTGCAGAATATCCCCAATTATCTGGTGCTCTTCCTGGGCGTTGGTATGGTCATGCTTATGCTGGCCATGGCAATCGGCTTCCCGGACACGCTGGACAATTATCAGGATAGAGCGGTGGATATGATGATCGCCAAACACCAGGTGGTTCTGAAAAGTGCTGTGGATCAGGAGGGAAACATCATTCAAACCGATACGCCGGATGCCGAAGTGTTCAGTATGCGGAGCCTTAACAGGGTAACGAAGAAGCATAAGGAAACGGTCAGTGTATACGGCCTGGAGGAAAACAGCCGGTATGTTGCGATACCTTCCGGACTAGGCGAGGGCGAAGCGGTGATCTCCTCAACCTACGCCGATAAGTTCAAGGTGAAGGTTGGTGATACGATCACGCTGGAGGAAAAGTACGAGGATAAGAGCTATTCCTTCACGGTTGCGGATATCTATACCTCTGAGGGCACTGTCTGTGTATATCTGCCAAATGAGGAATTCAACCGGGTATTCGGTCTGGAGAAGGGCTCCTTCAACGGCTATATGTCAGATACCGGCATCAAGGATATTCCGGAGGAGATGATCCTGACGGAGGTCACGGAGGATGATGTGCTGAAGATTTCCCGTCAGCTGAATCATTCCATGGGCTCTTATATGGTCTACTTCCAGTACCTCTGCATCGTGCTCTCGGCTGTCCTGATCTACCTTCTGACCAAGATCATTATTGAAAAAAACGAGAATGCCATCTCTATGACAAAGATCCTGGGCTATACCCAGAAGGAGATCAGCTCGCTCTATATTCTTTCGACCACGATCGTGATGCTTCTCTTTGATCTTGTCGGAATGCTTGTGGGTTATCTCGGCATTAAAGCTGTATGGTATACCTATATGCAGAGCATGGACGGCTGGTTTACCTTCTATATCAGCCCGCTCGGCTTTGTGAAGCTCTTCAGCTTTGTGTTCATTGGATATCTGATCGTGATGTGGCTGGATTACAGAAGGATCCGCAGGGTGCCCATGGATGAGGCTCTGAAAAATGTGGAGTGATAAGCTTATTTCAGCATATCCGGGTAGGGGTTATGAACCAGACGGTCCTCAAAGACCTCTACGGGAAGCGCCCGGTCGAAGTAGAAGCCCTGCGCGATATGACAATGGTTTTCCCGGAGGATTTCCACCTGTTCCCGGGTTTCCACGCCCTCGGTAATGCAGGCGATGCCGATGTCTCTTGCCATGGCGACTACATGCTTATACATCCGGTTTGTCAGCTCTGCCTCCTGATCATTTCCGATGGGAAGCAGGGAGCGGTCAATCTTCAGAACATTCCAGGGAATGGAACGAATGAGATTGAGAGAGGAGTATCCGTTTCCGAAGTCATCCACAGAGGTGGATATTCCGTTTTGCTGCAGGCCGTTTACGATCCGGGAAAGGCCGCGGAAGGACACATCTGTTGTAGTCTCTGTCAGCTCGATCTCGATCAGCTCATGCGGAACATTGTAGCGGTCGACGGTTTCGAGAATATGGGAGAGCAGATCGGCGTCAACCAGATTCTTTCTGGAAAGGTTCACAGAGATCCGGACAACAGGTCTGCCCTCATCCAGCCAGCGGCGGATGTCCCGGCAGACGATATCCAGTATGCGGAAATCCAGCCGGCAGATATCCATGTTCATTTCGAGAACCGGAATAAAATCCATGGGCATGATCAGCGTATCCTTATGGTACCAGCGGCAGAGTGCCTCCGCACCGGCAACCTCGCCGGTTTTGATATTGACCTTTGGCTGGTAATAGGCTTGAAATTCGTTTTTATCCAGTCCCTCTTGAAACCGTCTCCTGACATGCATGGTTTTGTCCCGGCGGGTATAAAGATCCTGGTTAAAGAATACCGGGCTGACATCTGTCTGCTTGGCCATCTGCACTGCGGGATAAACGGTTTCCATGATCTGACCCGGATTGTGGATGGTGTAGTTTTCCGGAAATTCGCATACACCAGCTCTGGCGGAGATCATCACACGTTTGTCCGGATCGTTGTCCGTCGTATACGAAACGGGCGTTCCGGCCAGGATATCCAGCAGCTCTGACGTGGCTTCGTTTTTAAAAATCATGACAAAATTATCGCCGCCCATTCGGCAGACGGTGCCTCTGTCCCCGATGGTATCCTTCAGAAGGTTGAAATAGTTAAGAAGAATATGATCGGCATTGGTGCGGCCGATGTCCTGATTGATCAGGGAGAAATGCTTCAGATTGAAGCATACTGCGGTATAGCCGTACAGATTTCCTTTTTCGCAAAGCGGTTCAGCATATTTCATAAAGGAACGGAGATTGGGGAAGCCGTCCGCATCAAAAAAGGCAAGCTTATAGAAGCTTCTCTGCAGTCTGTTTCTGGCGATAAAGCCCAGAAGAAGGCGGAGAGCGATATCAATTTTTTCCAGCTCGTCTTCCGGAAAGGGTGTCTCTTCCTTAGCGGCATAAAGAGTTCCGATGATAATGGCAGAGGCAGGCGTAACGATCCGCTTTTTCAGAATAACAACCTCGGCCCGACCGTTATCATAATCGATCAGGATTTCGCCCTTTCCTTCGGCTTCCATACGCGGGTTGACATAAAACTCTGTCACGCCCTTTGCCAGATGAAAAAGCTCGCAGAATTCGACCAGGGTCGCGACAAATTTTTCCCGGTTGAAATCCGCAGTCTGGTTGGCCTGGTCCGTCATCCTTTCGAGAAGCTGATAATATTTTTGTTCTTTTTCTTTATCCATAGTGCAGCCTTTCCTGATTTACCGGGGATACGCCATCCGGTAAATGAGCCGTGGGGATATTGATCAGGTAAATACCCCCCGAAGATTTATCCTATATGTCTATTCTAACAGATATCGTCCATTTTTCCAACCAGATATAATGATACAGGATTCAAAATGTCATTTTATATGCATGCAATGCAGGCTGCTTATTCTGCGTATAGTCCAACCTTGCCGGACAATGGCTTATTTTTCCTTACAGTTCCGGGAATACCCGCATGTTCAGGGCGATTATCCGGCATTATCCGATTGACAAGTTCACACAGGATATGAAATACTATAAATGTAATTGTTTTATAGTACCTGCTGAACAGTTACCTGTAATCCGGATAAGATAAACACTCGTGAGATGCATGAGATGCATGTAAAGACTGAAGGCCAGGAGGCACGGGATGAGTAAATATATTATGGCGCTGGATGCCGGAACCACCAGCAACCGCGCAATTGTTTTTGATCATGATGGCAGGATGGTATCCGTTGCCCAAAAGGAATTCCGGCAGATCTTTCCGCAGCCGGGCTGGGTGGAGCACGATGCAAATGAAATCTGGTCCACCATGCTGGGTGTTGCCGTGGAGGCGCTGGCCAAGTCCGGCGCAACGCCGAAGGATATTGCGGCTATCGGCATAACCAATCAGCGGGAGACCACGATTGTCTGGGATAAGATCACCGGGGAGCCGGTTTACCATGCCATTGTCTGGCAGTGTCGACGGACCTCCCGGTTCTGCGACTCCCTGAAGGAACAGGGCTATACGGATATGATCCGTGAAAAGACAGGACTGGTGATAGACGCTTATTTTTCGGCTACCAAGCTGGCGTGGATACTGGACAATGTTCCCGGTGTAAGGGAGCGGGCGGAAAAGGGAGAGCTCCTTTTTGGTACGGTGGATACCTGGCTTACCTGGAAGCTGACCCATGGAAGAGTATTTGTTACGGATTATTCCAATGCCTCACGGACAATGATGTTCAATATCCGGGAGAAGAAATGGGACGAGGAAATCCTGTCCCTTCTGCATATTCCGGCCTGCATGCTGCCGGAGGTCAGGGATTCCAGCGAGGTTTACGGTATGGCCAGCAAGCATATTCTCGGCGGCGAGATCCCTGTTGCCGGAATCGCCGGAGATCAGCAGGCGGCGCTTTTCGGTCAGCAGTGCTGGTCAAGGGGCGATGCCAAGAATACCTACGGCACGGGCTGTTTCCTTCTGATGAATACAGGTCCGGAGCCGGTGTTTTCAAAAAACGGTCTCGTGACCACCATTGCCTGGGGGCGCGAGGGGAAAGTAACCTACGCTCTGGAAGGCTCCGTATTTATTGCCGGTGCGGCAGTGCAGTGGCTCAGGGATGAAATGCGCCTCGTTGACAGTGCGGAGGATACGGAATACATGGCCACGAAGGTGCAGGATACCAACGGCTGCTATGTGGTGCCGGCCTTTACGGGGCTCGGTGCACCATACTGGAATCAGAATGCCCGGGGCGCGATCGTGGGTCTTACCAGAGGCGTGAATAAGTATCATATTATCCGGGCCGCGCTGGAATCCATTGCCTATGAAGCATGTGATGTTCTTTCGGCTATGGAAAGGGATTGTGGCACAAGGATCCGTCAGCTCAAGGTGGATGGCGGCGCTTCGGCCAACAACTTCCTGATGCAGACGCAGGCAGACCTTATGGATGCCGCAGTGATCCGGCCGGTTCTCCGGGAAAGCACTGCCCTGGGAGCGGCCTTTCTGGCAGGCCTTGCCGCAGGTTACTGGAAGTCGGAGGATGAGCTTCACCAGACCGCAGTCGTGGACCGGTCCTTCCACCCGGAGATCACGGCGGAGGAGAGAGAAAAGAGACTGGCGGGCTGGAAAAAGGCAGTAGAGAGATCCTTTGACTGGCAGAGCTGACAGCGCAGATGGCATCACAGGAAAAAAATCAGTTCAGCCGGAAATATAAGTACGCGATTTGAAAAACAGCGTGTTGAATAAAGCGGAGGAAAAAGTGATGATCATAATGAAAGGATCGAAAGGATCGATAAGATCAATAAGATCGATAAGATCGAAGCGGATAACAGCATGGCTCCTTGCCGTACTTTTCATCTTTTCCGGTCTCTATGTGCCGGGATTTCGTGTCCGGGCAGACGGAGAGGGCGGAGATGAACCGGGCGGAGATGAACCGGAGATTTTTGTTATTCAGGACGGAGAACTGGTTGCTTACAAAGGAGCCGGGGCGGTGGATGTTACGATTCCGGATAATATTACCAAAATCGGAAGAGAAGCATTTGCCGGAGCTGAGATCACAGGCGTAAGCTTTCCGGATACGGTTACGGAAATCGGTCCAAAGGCGTTTTACGGCTGCGCGGGTCTTACCTCCCTTGATCTTCCGGCTGGTCTTACCACCATTGGCGCAGAGAGCTTTGCCGGCTGCGGCGGTCTGACAGGCACCCTTGAGATTCCGGATTCCATTAAGACCATAAGCACATCTGCTTTTTCTTCTCTGCAGGTAAATAAGGTTGTCCTGGGAACCGGCCTGAGTGTGATCGATGATAGGGCTTTTTATGGCTGCGGCAATGTGGCGGAGGTCATCTTTAAGGGAACTGTGCCGCCGCAGATCACTTCGGACGGGCATGTGGAGGAAGCAGAGTCTTCCTATTGGACAGATGAGAACGCGGCTGTGCTTTTTGGCAGTGAGTCAATGCCGGGTTTGCTTTTTATTACCGTTCCCGCTTCCTTTGAAACGATATTTTCATCCAGATACGGAAACTATCTGAGAGACATGACAAGGATCAGAGCAGCCTCATCCAATGAATTTGAAATTGTTGACGGTGTGCTTACGGCATATTACGGAATATCAGAAGAGGTGACAATCCCTTCTTCCGTTAATGAAATCGGCGAGGGTGTATTCTCGGATAACGAGCTGCTGAAAAGGGTCATCATTCCCTCGGGAGTGGTAAAGATCGGTGACGGTGCGTTCAGCGACTGTACGGCGCTGACGGAAATCTCCCTGCCCGCATCTGTCAAGGAGATCGGTGACAGGGCGTTTTCGGACTGTAAGGGGATAGTCGGAACGCTGAATCTTCCGGATGGTCTGGAAAAGATCGGAGATGATGCTTTTTCTGACTGCGAGAGTCTTTCCGGTGATCTGACAATCCCGGATTCCGTGACGGAGCTCGGGGATGGCGCCTTCAGCGGCTGCACCGGATTGAACGGAAAACTGACGCTTTCTTCCCAAATGACGGAGATCGGAAGGGATACCTTTTCCGGCTGCGGCTTCACCGGTGAGCTGACGATCCCCGAGGGAATTACGGCTGTTTGGGATAACGCCTTTCAGGGCTGCGCCTTAAGCGGCACGCTGACTGTGTCCGATACCGTCAAGACCATCGGAAGCGGCGCTTTTTCCGGTATCCAGGCAGAAAAGCTGATGTTTGGATCGGGACTTACGGTGATCGACTGCGGAGCGTTCTCCGGATGTTCGAGAATAACAGAAGCCATATTCATGGGGGTAACGCCGCCGGCTGTATCGGCAAACGGAAAAACAGATGATCCTTCTACATACAGCGGCAGCAATGCGGTCATTCTTTTCAGTGATTCGAGCTCAGTGCTTACGGATATTTATGTGAATGGGATCAGTCTGGATACTTATAAGAAAGAATGGACCGGCCTGTCCTCCAGAATATCTTCGGACTGCCTGTGTTTTCCTGTTGCCGTACTTACCGCGGAATATCTGTTCACGAAGTCATTGAAGCTTACCTGGATGGACACGAAAAAGAAGAATATCACAGGATACTATATATATAAGAACGGTACACTCGTCGGGAATCAGGCAAACTGTTTTTATACGGGTACCATTGAGGCCGGCGCTACGGACGTTTATCAGGTATCTGCCTATGATGCGTCCGGGAACGAATCGCCGAAGACATCGTTTACCGTGTCGCCCTTTGCCCCAGAGCTCATTGAGCTGGGAACAGATTACATCGGTCATACGCTTACAGCCGAGGACGGTGCTGTTTATGCGGAGTTTTCCGGTGTGTATGACGGTAAAAATGCTGCCGGCAGATCCATTACGGCTGATTTTTATTATTACAATTCCGGTGATGAGAAGGTAAAGATCGGCTCCACGATCGATGATCCTTCAGTTCAGAATGAGGGCGTTGCGCGTTACAATACAAACTGGGATGTTTCCCGTGTTCCGGATGGCACCTATACGTTAGAGGTGGTGCTTACAGATCCGGATGGAGGTTCCTTTACCTTCACAGGTACGGTCAGTGTAAGATCCACAAAGCCTGCGGCGGTATCGGGAGTAAAAGCTACGGGAGGCTATAACCGGATCATCCTTACCTGGAATGCGTCTGCAGAGGAAAATGTTGCTGGTTACAATATCTTCCGTAAAGCTGAGAATGAAACAGAGTTTACTGCTTTAGGAACAGTAAGTGACAGAAATACGGTAACCTATACGGACAGAACTTCCATTGAAAACAAAACCTACAGCTATTATATTACCGCTGTGGACGATATTGGACAGGACGGCGAAGCTTCTGCAATTGTTTCTGCATCCCCGGTTATGGATCATGAGCCGGCAGTGATCACTTCGTTTTCGCCCGAAGGCGGAACCATGCTGGGCGGAACGGTAAACTTCCGCGCAGAGGCAACGGATAATTTTGAGGTGGCAGGCATTATTCTGTATTATTCGCTGGATGACGGAAGAACGTGGCTCCTGCTTCATGAGGCAGAGGGAAGCGAGCTGAGCTGTGAGGTGGATGTGACCGCCTGGGGCGTGGATAATTTCCGGGTCAGGGCAGTAGCTGATGATGTGGCAGGGAATATAGGTATTTCTACAGATTACATATATACCATAGACCGGGTTGGCCCGGAAAAGGTGACAGGGCTGAAATTTACCGGTGATGCAACATCCATTACGCTGAGTTGGAATGCTGTTTCCGACGAGGATCTGGATCATTATCAGGTCGAGGTAAAGGAAAACGGAAGCTTTGTTCCTCTGCAGAATGCAGGAAAGGAGCTTTCCCTGAAGGTGACCAATGTGCAGGCGGGTGTAACCTATAATTACCGTGTTGTGGCTTATGATATCCATGGAAACCGAGGAACGGAGTCGAATGTGATCCCTGCCCGTACCGTTGATCAGGAGAATATAGCTCCCTCGATCAGTCAGATCCAGCCTATGTCCGGTTATGTGAACAAAACGGTTACGGTTACCCTTACGGCCAGGGATGATGTGGGGATTTATCAGGTGGTTGTTCAGACTTCTCTGGACGCGAAGTCATGGACAGAGTATTCCACCCATACCTTTGACGGAAACAATTTGATCGAAACGGTGAAGGAGACCATTGATTTAGATGAGTTTCCGGAGGGTCCCTTCTATGTGAGGGGCGTGCCCAAAGATATTTACGGACAGCCTGGAAATACGGCAAGCTCAGCAAAAAAGGCACAGTTTACCATCGACAGAACGCCTCCGGCAGTACCCTCCGGTCTTTATGCCAATACCGAAACGGGAGATGTTGTGCTGAAATGGAAGGTCAACATGGAAGCGGATTTTGACAGCTTCCAGGTCTACCATTCTCTGGATGGTGAAAACTACGATCTTCTGGTGAAGGGGCTGACCGCACCGGGCTATACTGATACGTCCTTAACGTATGATGTGGACAATTATTATACGGTTGCGGCACTGGATAAGGCCGGCAATCTCAGCGAAATGTGCGAACCGGTGATCGTTAATCTGCCGCATCCCCACCATCTTCAGTATGTGGCGGCTAAGGATGCAACCACAGAGGAGGAAGGAAACCTTGAATACTGGATCTGCACGATCTGCAATCTGATGTTTATGAGCGAAGACGGAATCGGCGTATATGCCCCGGAGGACGTGATCGTTCCCAAACTTCCGCTGATCTGGCCATTCTCGGATGTTGAGGATGATCCGGAGCATTGGGCTTATGCAGGTATCCGGTATGTATATGTAAACAAGATCATGACGGGTGATGGAGGAACGGACTGGGACGGCAAGACCACCTTCCGGCCCAGGGCCAATATTAAGAGATGTGAGTTTGTTCAGACGCTATATGTAATGAACGGCTCTCCTGAAGTCTCCGGAACGCTCCCCTTTACGGATGTGAAGGAAACGGCATATTATTATGATGCGCTCCGCTGGGCGTATAGTAACGGTATTGTATCCGGTGCTACAGCTACAAGCTTTTCGCCGAAGAAGGAGATCACGCGTCAGGAAATGGCTTCCATGATGAAGCGCCTTGCGGATCATCTGAAGATTGATACATCCGCGGCTGCTGATATTACCGTTTATCCGGATTACAGCAATATATCCTCATGGGCAATAGAGTCCATGGCCTGGGCAAATTCGGCGGGACTGATCTCCGGTAAAGTGATTAAGGATAAGGGCGTTGTTCTGCTTGCGCCGAAGGATAATACCACAAGACAGGAATGTGCATCTGTGCTGATGCGTTTCCATAAGCAGTTCATAAAGGAAAAGGAAGGCAATTGAAAGGAAAGCTGAAAGGAAATCTGACAGGTAAGCTGACAGAAAAGACGGACCGGGAGACAGTGATCGCTGCGCTTCCTGAAATTCATGAGCTTTTGCTGGGGATGATCCTGATGGTGGACCGGATCTGCCGGAAACATGGCATCCGGTATTTCCTCGGCGGCGGGACGCTCCTTGGAGCTGTACGAAACGGCGGATTTATCCCCTGGGATAATGATGCGGATCTTATGCTGCTGCGGCCGGATTATGACCGGCTGCTGAAGATACTTCCGGCGGAGCTTCCGCCGGGAGTTTTTATGGAGAGCTGCGAGACAGACCGGAACTCGCATCAGCCGTTTTTGAAGCTCCGACTGGATGGAACTGTATACGCAACGGAGTTTACCGCAAAGCATCCGGAGCTGCATAATGGCTTTTTTATTGATATCCTGGCCCAGGATGTGACCGGAGCTTCTAAGCTTATGAGAAAAATGCATATCTTCGAGACTATGCTTGTACGCTCCATGGTATTTCATAAATGGGACGGCTCGCCGGTGCATCGCCGGAGAGGAGAAAAGGGGAATAGAGGCGGAAATAGAAGACATCTCAGGCCGGATGAACTGGTCTGTACCGGGCTGAAGAATATTCTTCCCCAGCGGCTTCTTGACCGGTGGATGCTCCGGCTTCTTGTCCGTTACAGAGGAAAGCATACCGGATGGCTGTACGATGGAATGGGGCGGAATATCGGCCGGGGAGCTTTCCCGGAAAAGTGGCTGAAGAAAACGGTATATCTGCCGTTTGAGGGATATCCGCTCCCTGTGCCGAAGGAGTATAAGCGGTATCTGCGTTATCTCTACGGGGATTACAGGAAGCTTCCGCCCGCTGAGAAGAGGGTGCTGGCGCATGAGATCCCGTATTTTTCTTTGGGAAAATACGCGGATTACAGGGTGAGCCTTGATCCGGAGAGGAGGCTGTCTTTACCGGATAATCATGCGACTTAATAATCGTAAGCCCGAACGGGGGATACTCGCGTCCTGTTTTTTATTCCGACTTTATCTTCTTAACAGGGCACGAAAATAGCAAAAGAAACGTAACAAAAATCAGAAATAACTTTATTTTTTTATTTACAACTCAAAAAAACTATATTATACTAATGAACGTGCCGGAGGTGGGACTTTCGCACAGCACAGTGCTGAATTTCCATGAAGGCAGGACATAAAATAAAGAAAAGGAGAGAAAGCAATGTCATACGTAGATGAAGTGCTGGAGCTGATCCAGAAGAGAGACAAGGACCAGCCGGAGTTTATCCAGGCTGTCACTGAGGTACTGAATTCCCTTCGCCCTGTGATCGATCAGGATGAGGAGAAGTACAGAAAGCTTGCCATTCTGGAGCGTATCACCGAGCCTGATCGTCAGATCATGTTCCGTGTTCCCTGGGTAGACGACAATGGCAATGTACAGGTTAACCGCGGTTTCCGTGTACAGTTCAACAACGCCATCGGCCCCTACAAGGGTGGTCTGAGACTGCATCCTTCTGTTAACCTGGGTATCATCAAGTTCCTTGGCTTTGAGCAGATCTTTAAGAATTCCCTGACAACCCTGCCTATCGGCGGCGGTAAGGGTGGTTCCGACTTCGATCCCAAGGGTAAGTCTGATAATGAGATCATGAAATTCTGCCAGAGCTTTATGACAGAGCTTTCCAAATATATCGGTGCCGACACAGATGTTCCGGCTGGTGATATTGGTACAGGCGCTCGCGAGATCGGCTTTATGTTCGGCCAGTATAAGAGAATCAAGGGCCTTTATGAGGGTGTTCTGACAGGTAAGGGTCTTACCTACGGCGGTTCTCTTGCCCGTACACAGGCTACAGGCTATGGTCTTCTTTACCTCACAGAGGAAATGGTAAAGTGCCACGGCGACAAGCTGGAAGGCAAGACAGTTGCCGTTTCCGGATCCGGTAACGTTGCGATTTATGCGATCGAAAAGGCTCAGCAGCTGGGGGCAAAGGTTGTTACCTGCTCCGATTCCACAGGCTGGATCTATGATGAGAGCGGTATCGACATCGATCTTCTTAAGGAAGTAAAGGAAGTGAAGCGTGCCCGTCTTACTGAGTATGCTGCAGCTAAGCCGTCAGCTCAGTACTTCGAGAAGAAGAACGGTGAGCATGGCGTATGGCAGTACAAGGTAGATATCGCTCTTCCCTGTGCTACACAGAACGAGCTTGACATCGAGGATGCTAAGATGCTCGTAGCTAACGGCGTTCAGTACGTTGCTGAAGGTGCTAACATGCCTACAACAATCGAAGCTACAGAGTACTTCCAGGCAAATAATGTTCCCTTCGTCGGCGGTAAGGCTGCTAACGCAGGTGGTGTTGCAACATCCGCACTGGAGATGAGCCAGAATTCCGAGAGGCTTTCCTGGAGCTTTGAGGAAGTTGATTCCAAGCTGAAGGGTATCATGGTAGGTATCTATCACAATATCGACAACGCAGCTAAGGAATATGGCATGGAAGGCAACTATGTTGCAGGTGCAAACATCGCCGGCTTCAAGAAGGTTGTTGATGCCATGATAGCCCAAGGCGTTTGCTAAACCAAGCCATGCAGAGATGAATAACAAAACCGCCCTTTTGCATAAATGCAAGGGCGGTTTTTTGTTATTCATCAATATATGGCGCAGCCAAACATCGAGCCGACAAGCGAGATGCTGCTATGCAACCTGCACCTTATCAACTGAATACACCTGATCTAGATCAATTCTACCAAAGGATTCGCTATGGGTCACCTTTTTTTCTATCTAATGTGTTGCGGGAACCGAAAGAATATGTTAAAGTTAAATGTACAGGATTTAGTACAATCAATAACCTGAAAGGAGAATAGATACCATGATGAAACTTGTTTTGATCCGCCACGGCGAGAGTGAATGGAACAAGCTGAACCTGTTCACAGGCTGGACCGATGTGGACCTCAGTGAAAAGGGACACGAGGAGGCTAAGAATGCAGGTAAGCTTCTGAAAAAAGAGGGATTTGATTTTGATATCTGCTATACCTCTTATCTGAAGAGAGCAATCCATACACTGAACCATGTTCTGGACGAAATGGATAGAACCTGGCTGCCGGTTGTGAAGAGCTGGAAGCTGAATGAGCGTCACTACGGCGCACTGCAGGGTCTGAATAAGTCCGAAACAGCAGAAAAGTACGGCGAGGATCAGGTTAAGATCTGGAGA